>NZ_JBSWYV010000002.1:0-394626 GCF_056161285.1 Thalassospira sp. ABL2_045
GCTTGTCGCCGTCATGCGCAAAATCATTGTAAGGGCAAACGCAAGGATGCGCATATATCATGCAGCGGTCCTTGACACTTAACACCGCTGCATTTTTTGTGCCCGGATTTCATCAACGCCCACCGCCTTTGAACAGGCGCGACAGATCCTGTGTGAACTACCGCACATTTTACCCAAAATAGTGAGCGAAATTACAAACATAACAGCCTGAATTTGCTGCGGCGCAGCAACGTCAAATTCCGCCTATAATATTGATATCATTGCACAATCACCGTCCCTCACGAACTGGCCCGCGGCTTGCTGATTACGGCACAGCACCAAACGGCGTTTTAGAACGACGCCAAAAAGGCGCGCTAATGGGAAAACAGATTTAATCAATCAAGGGAGACGTATTGATGCGTCCTATCAGCAAAAGCATTCTTGCTGCCGGCGTTGCTGCCGCAGCACTTCTGGGGTCCAACCTTGCCGCTTCCGCACAGGAAGTCATCAAGTTTGCGCACGTTGTTGCGCCGAATACCCCAAAGGGCCAGGGTGCGGATTACTTCAAGAAACGCGCCGAAGAAATTCTGGGCGACAAGGTCAAGATCGAGATTTATCCGAACTCGCAGCTGTTTGATGACAGCAAGGTTCTTGCCGCCATCCTGCGCGGCGACGTTCAGTTCGGCGCACCGTCGCTTGCGAAATTCGGCAAATGGACCAAACAGCTTCAAGTCTATGACCTTCCGTTCCTGTTCAAGGACATGGATGCGGTTTCCTGCTTCCAGAACGGTGAAAAAGGCCAGGAACTTCTTGGTGCCATGGCGTCCAAAGGCCTGACCGGCGTTGGCTACTGGCACAACGGTCTGAAACAGCTTTCCGCCAACAAGCCGCTGCGCATGCCGAGCGATGCCGAAGGCCTGAAATTCCGTATTCAGTCGTCTGACGTGATCGCTGCCCAGTTCGAAGCTGTCGATGCCGTTCCGCAGAAAATGGCGTTCTCGGAAACCTATTCCGCGCTTCAGACCGGCGTTGTTGATGGTCAGGAAAACACCTGGTCGAACATCTATTCCAAGAAGTTCTTCGAAGTTCAGGACTATATCAGCGAGTCCAACCATGGCCTGCTCGACTATATGGTCGTGACCTCGACCAAGTGGTGGGAAGGTCTGGATCCGGAAATCCGCGAAGGACTGGCACAGGCGATGAACGAAGCATCCGAATATGCCAACAACCTGTCGGCGGATCTGACCGCAGAACAGCGTCAGGCGGTGATTGATTCCGGTGAAACCGAAGTTCTGCAGCTGTCTGATGCCGAGTTTGCCGCATGGCGTGACGCCGTCAAACCGGTCTGGGAAGAATTCGCAGACGATATCGGTCAGGACATCATCGACGCTGCTGCGGCGTGTAACTGATACCGCACCGCTTCCAATCCAACATTATCGGAAAAGGACCGTTTACGATGATCTCAACGGTCGTTAACCGGCTGGAGGAGGGCATTATTGCCCTCCTGCTCGCCGCCATGACGTCGCTTACCTTTGTAAACGTCATCATGCGTTATGTTTTCAATTCCGGCCTGACCTGGGCGCTGGAAATCACCGAATTCCTGTTTGCCTGGCTGATCCTGTTTGGCATGTCCTATGGGGTCAAGGTCGGCTCGCACATCGGTGTTGATGCGCTTGTTCGCCTGTTCCCCAAAAATGTCCAGCGCGTCATTGGCCTGATCGTGGTCGCGGCCGGCATCCTTTATTCAAGCTGGCTGATCATTGGCGGGTGGGAGCTTGTCAGCTTCAACCACATGCTTGAAATGGAAGCCGAAGACAGCCCGGTCATGCTGTGGTTCGTCTATCTGATCATGCCCGTGGGCGCGGCCTTGCTGGCGTTCCGCCTGGCCCAGGTTGGCTGGCGCATCATTACCGGCAAACAGGTCGGCTTCAATCTGGCAGACGAAGCCCGCGAAGCCATCGATCAGCTTGGCGCGAGCACCGCGGATGACGACAAGTCCGCCACCGCTTCGACGCAAAAATCATAAGCCGGACGGGGGAGACATTTAAATGACGATTGCATTCCTGTTTATCCTGCTGTTTGGCCTGATGGCATTTGGCGCGCCGATCGCGATCTCGCTCGGTGTCGCATCGCTTTCGACTATTCTTCTGTTTGGCGATGACAGCCTGGCCACACTGGCAGAGAAACTTTTTGGCGGCATGGAGCATTACACCCTGCTTGCCATTCCCTATTTCATTCTGGCATCGGCGTTTCTGTCGACCGGCGGCGTTGCGCGGCGTCTGATCCGCTTTGCCATTGATACCGTCGGCTGGTTCCCCGGTGGCCTTGCCATGGCATCGGTTCTGGCCTGCATGCTGTTTGCCGCTGTGTCGGGTTCCAGCCCGGCGACGGTTGTTGCCATCGGCTCCATCGTGATTGCCGGTATGGTGCGCGCGGGCTACCCGCAAAGCTTTGCCGCCGGTGTGATCTGTAATGCCGGTACGCTTGGCATCCTGATCCCGCCATCGATTGTCATGGTTGTTTATGCTGCCGCGACCGAGGTGTCGGTGGGCCGCATGTTCCTGGGCGGCGTTATTCCGGGCATCATGGTCGGCCTGATGCTGATGACCGCGATCTATATCGTCGCCCGCATCAAGAAACTGCCAAGCCAGCCGCGCCCGACCCTTGGCGAATGGGGTGGTGCACTGTTTTCCGCATCGGGTGGGTTGTTGCTTGTCATCCTGATCATGGGCGGCATTTATGGCGGTGTATTCACCCCGACCGAGGCCGCGGCTGTGGCGGCCTTCTATGCCATGTTTGTCGCGGTCCTGTTTTACCGTGACATGGGCCCGATCAAGGAACTGTCCTGGGTACCGGAAAGCGGCAACACATCCATCGGCAGCCTGATCGCACATAACGTGCCGCAAATGGGCAAGGCACTTGCTTTGCTGCCGTTTGACAAGGAAATCCGTCACGTCCTTTTGGATGCCGGCAAAGTCACGATCATGCTGATGTTCATCATCGCCAATGCGATGCTGTTTGCCCATGTTCTGACCTCGGAACGCATCCCGCACACCATTGCCGAAACCATCATCGGCTGGGGACTTCCGGCGTGGGGTTTCCTGATTGTTGTGAACATTGTCTTGCTGATTGCCGGCAACTTCATGGAACCAAGCGCGATCCTTTTGATCATGGCGCCGATCCTGTTCCCGATTGCCATGCAGTTGGGCATTGATCCGATCCATCTGGGCATCATAATGGTGGTCAATATGGAAATCGGCATGATCACGCCGCCGGTCGGATTGAACCTGTTTGTGACATCGGGGATTACGGGAATGCCGTTGCTCAAGGTCGTCAAGGCCGCCTTGCCGTGGCTGATGATCCTGCTGGGCTTCCTGGTGCTGATCACCTATGTGCCAGCGATATCGACCTGGCTTCCGACGACCCTGATGGGGCCGGAACGGATCATGACCCACTAACGGGTCTGCATCGAAAACCAGCATCACGACCAAGGGCGGCATTCAAACGGATGCCGCCCTTGATCTATTTCAGTGATGCAGCTCGTCACACGCGGTAGTATTATACATCGCCAAAACAACCAAAAAGAACGCAAGCCAAATGCGTCCTGCAAAGGAGTGGTATCGATATGTCCAAGATGAACTTCAACGACTATGGCCGCTGCATGGCGACCTATAACAGCTGGCAGAATGGCGTGCTGTTTGATCTGTGTGAACAGATCGGTGATGTCGAACGACGTCTGGATCGCGGCATGTTCTTTGGCTCCATCCACAACACGCTGAACCATATTCTCTATGTCGATCTGCGCATTCTGACCATTTTGCGCACCGGCGAAGCAGGCCCGTTTCAGCCGACCTCAATCGTCGCCGATGACTTCGAAACCCTCAAAGCCATGCGTGATGAAGTCGACGCCGAAATCATCGAATTCGTCGAAGGTACGGATCACAGCTGGCAGGATGAAATTCGCGAACTGCCATTTCCCGATGGCGTGACCCGTAAACTGCCGCGCCAACTGTTTCTCGTGCAGCTGTTTAACCATCAAACCCATCATCGTTCGCAGATCACAAGCGAACTGCACAAGATGGGCTTTGATTACGGCAATACGGACGTGCCCTACACGCCCGACCTACCGCTTTACTAGGAAGCGACCTTGGAAACGCTCCGGAAAATCTGGCGCAAGCAACAGCTGGAAGAAGCCTGAATTTTATGGATAATATGGGGACCGGGATCGTATCATCCCCATCCACGCACGCCTGCCCCTTGATCGCTTAATGCACCAGTATCATGTGCAAACCTGATATCCTGTGGCCGTCATTCCGCCCCCGCCGCCAAACACTGAACGGAATTTATTGCGCATGTCCACGCCCCAGCCCGGTGCGTCGCTTAACCCGAAAAAGCTTGCCATTTTGCTTGCTGCATTGGTTGCGACCGCGCCGTTCGCGATTGATACCTATCTGCCAGCGATTCCGGCGATGGCACGCGACTTCGGCGAAGCCACCCATGCTGTTGAAGTTTCCGTCAGCACCTTCTTGATCGGATTTGCATTAGGACAGTTAATCGGCGGACCTCTGTCCGATCGGGTTGGTCGACGCCCCATCGCATTGTTGGGTTTGACAATCTACATCATTACCAGTGCGATCATCACGACAGTCGACAGCGCCCTGTCACTCAATGTCATGCGATTTATCCAGGCAATTGGTGGCGGATTTTCGATTGTGATTGTCGGGGCATCCGTTCGCGATCTGTTTGATGGCAAGGAAGCAGCGCGCATGTTTGCGCTGGTTGCGGTGATCATGATGATCGCACCGCTTGTCGCACCAACCATCGGCTCAGCCTTGCTGGTCTGGTCAACATGGCAATCAATCTTTGTCCTGCTGATTGTCTATGGCAGCGTGATGCTTGCCATCGTTTACCTGAAACTGCCCGAAACAACCGCGATGCGTCGTCGCCATCCCGGGCCGGTACGCCGTGTGTGGTGGACCTATCTGGAAGTGCTGCGCACGCGCAAGGCGGTTGGCTTTATGCTCACCCATGCCGGCGCCAGTGCGGTGATGTTCAGTTTCGTAACCGACAGCCCGTTTATGTATATCGATTTCTTCGGTGTTCCAGAGGCATATTTCCCCTATCTGTTCGGGGCCAATGTTGCGGTGATTATCATCTGCAACCGGCTCAACAATCCGTTGCTCAAACGACTGGAATGTCATCAGATTCTAAAAATTGGCACCGGCATTCAACTGGTCGCCACCATCGGCTTGTTCATTGCAATAAATGTCTTTGAGCCAAGCTTGTGGACGGTGGTGCCTTTCATCATGTTTTCCGTCGGATTGATCGGACTGACCGCGCCCAATGCCACGGCGTCCTTCATGCAGTATTTCCCATATATCGGCGGCACGGCGACGGCCCTTTTGGGGACGATCCAGTTTGCCACCGGCGCGGTTGCCGGTATGGTCATCAGTCATTTTCATGACAACACATTGTTGCCATTGACCATTTCGATGCTGGGCTTTGCAATTTTTGCCAATCTGATGGTTCATTTCATCGCCGAAGCCAAACAAACAGAAACCACTGCCTGATCAGGCGCCGAGTTCTGCACGCAGCCAGTCAACAAGCGCTTCGGTCGCCGGGTCGGACACCTGTCCGCGCAACCCTCTGAACACCGATATGCCTGCCGGATGGAAAACCTGCTCTGCGCAGGGGCGTATCAAGATCCCCTGATCGAGCATCTGCTCCACGGTTCTTTGCCAGCCAAGGGCGATGCCCTGCCCGGCAACGGCCGCCTGCAAGACCAGCGGATAGCTATCGAAATCCTTGGTTTTTAGATGGGCAATATCGGTCGCGCCCACCTCATCAAGCCACCCGTCCCAATCAAGCCAATCCTGCGGTACCACCCGGTGCGATAACAAAACATGACCGGGCAGGTTTTCCAGCGCCAAGGGCGCCTGATCCGGCCCAAGATAATTCGGACTACAAACCGGGAAAACAGCATCGGACGCCGTAAAGGCCAACGGATAGGAACCGTGTCTGCGCCCGGTGGTTTGCAACGCGACATCAAAGGGTTGGTCGGCATCGACAATCGGCGTGACCGAACTTTTGACCCTAAGTTCGATCTCGGGATGTTGATGATGAAAATCCGACAGGCGTGGCATCAACCAATAAAACGCTTCGCACAGCTGACAGAACAAAACGATCTCGCCAGATGATCCGGACTTGCGCAAAAAAGTGGCCTCCTGGGAAATATCGCCCAGTGCCAATCCAACAATCCGGCCGAAACGACGCCCCTCCTCGGTCAGGAAGACGGCCCGGTTGCGACGTTCAAACAACACGGTGCCCAAATCCTTTTCCAGAATTCGGATCTGCTTGCTGATCGCGGCCTGCGTCAGACCAAGCTCGTCAGCGGCCAACGTAAAGCTTTCATGCCGCGCGGCCGCCTCAAACGGCAAAAGCGATGTCAGGGGCGGCAAGTTTCGCTGCCATTTTTCCATAACCAAAACTCATGAAAAATAGATCAGAAGTCGTTTCAGACTGACGGCATTTGGCGATAGATACAACCCCATGCACTCAAAGATGGGTAAATTCATGGAAAACATTATTTCACGCAACACTACATTCCTTGGGGTTATCCTGATTACGTCTGCAGTGTGCCTGCTTTCGCTCTCTGACGCGCTGGTGAAACTGCACAATGACCGGTTCAGCATTGCCCAACTGATTTTTCTGCGCTCGGCACTGGCCTGCGTCTTCCTGCTTGTGATCTGGCGTTTCAGAAAACGCGGCACCAAATCGCTTCTGAGGCCGACGCGCTGGGTCATCGTGCGTAGCCTGCTGCTCTGTGCGATGTGGTTGCTTTATTATTGCGGCCTGCCCGACATGTCATTTGCTGTCGCCGCGGCGGCACTTTACACCGCCCCGCTCTTCATGGCGGTATTTGCCCGCCTGATAATCGGCACACCGATTGACCTTCCCGATCAGGCCGCCTTGGGCGCAGGCTTGATCGGGGTTGTCATGGCCGTTCAACCAAGCCCCGAAAATCTTTCACCAAGCTTGCTGCTGCCCTTCGGGGCGGCCGCGTGTTACGCGATGGCGGCGGTTTTAACCCGGGCCCATTGCCGCAACGAGACATCGCTTGGCATGGCGATCAACCTTAATCTGTGCCTGGCTGTTGGTGGCGGCATCGCGCTGATGGGGCTTGAATGGATGGGCCCGACGACGTCGACAGCGACCACCACACCGTCATTCCTGATGGATGGCTGGCGCGCCCTGTCCCTGGTGGATTTCAGTATTGTCTGCCTTCTAGCCGTCTTCATGACCTATATCGCGATCGCCGTCGCACAGGCCTATAAGACATCGACCTCGGTCACTGTCGGTCTGTTTGACAACGCCTATCTGGTTTTCGCAGTCATCTGGAGCATCCTGTTTTTTGATGATCTGCCCAATATCATGAGCTTGGCGGGAATTACCTTACTGACGGGGGCTGCGGTTGCGTCCGCACTCCCACGCCGCAACATGCGACTGAAAACGCTGTAAAGCCACATATACCGTAATCGGGGCGCCTATTTGCCGGTAAAGACCGCTTTGCGCTTTTCAAGGAACGCGGTGTAGCCTTCCTTGAAATCGGCACTTTCAAAGGCACGGTAGCCTTCATCAAATTCACGCGCATCAATCGCCCCGCCCTGGCGCAGGCGATTGAGCATGTTTTTATGCGCACGCTGCGTCAGCGGTGCCCCGCCGGCTATGCGCTTGCCGGTTTTGGCGACTTCCTCGTCAAACGACTCAACGGCAACATGACGGGCGATAAAACCGATCTCACGCGCCCGGGCGACATCAAAGACCTGCCCTTCCAGCAGGATTTCAAAAAGTGCTGCCTCACCGAGCAGATCAAGCATGATCTCAAGTTCCGGATAGCCCAGCGTCGCACCCAACTTCATCGGCGGCACGGCAAATTTTGCGTTATCGGCCGCAATCCGCAGATCACAGGACGCCGCCAACACAAAGGACGCCCCCATGCACGGACCATCAATCGCGGCGATCACCGGATGGGTGCAATTTTGAATGGTTTGAAGCGCTTCGGCATGGAGCATCCCGTAATCACGTGCTTTCTCGAACCTGGATCGCTCGCGCACAAATTCATGGATATCGGCCCCGGCGCCAAACCCGGCCCCCTCGCCGCCGCGAATGATCACGCAGCGCAGATCCAGATTGTCCGACAATTCCTGAACAATCCTCGCAAGCTCGCCCCACATCGGTTTGGTCAGGGCGTTTTTGCGCTCTGGCTGACAGATGGAGATGGTGGCAACTTGATCATCAAGGGTGACATTCAGTCCGGTCTGCTCAGACATGGCATTTCCTCTGGGGCTTACTTGCTTTTGGGGCTTGCTGTTTGGGCACAGCTTAAATCGGTATAACTATACCGAATAAACCCAAAAGACGGTTTTGCCAATGACTTCTGTTATTTGCCCTTGGCAGCCGGTGGCGCCAGACTGCCTGTTGGTGCGCGAAAGCGGGTCTGCAACCGGTTGGGCACCCGGAACGCAAAAATCGCAATGACAAAAGTGGCCCCGGCGACCAGCCATAGCGCCTTCTGCCCGATCTCAAGTGTCAAAAGCCCGCCGATGACGGCGCCCAGCACCATGCCGGTCCACGGCACGATCTGAATGATCCAGTCGCTGCGGCGATCACCGGTCAACCAGCGTCCGATGCCCCGGCCAAACCGCGACAATGCCCCGGTCACATAGGTCAAACCGATGGGAAGGCCTTCGATATGCTCGACCGTGGCATTGATCATGCCCATGCACAAAACCACAAGAAAGAAGGCAGGTGATCCGCGCATCTCGATTGGCAAAATGGCCGCCAGACACAACAACACCGCCACCACGCCCAGCAATCCCGCCAGACGCTTGCGAAACCAGCCGGCCACCACAACGCCCAGCGCATTGCCAATAATAAAGAACCCAACTGCACCGATCAGAATGGCTGCGACGGGCCAATTCCCGCGCCCAATCGCAAGGGCGGCACGCGTGGTATTGCCCGACATGAACGACACGAAATCACCGGCCATCAAAAGGCCGATGGCATCGGTCATGCCGGCAATCATCGAAATCGCCATCACCAGCACAAGCCCGATCCCCTTGCGGCGGGCCATAATCAAACGGCGGCGTCTTTGTTGGCTCATAACAGACTGTCCTGACAGAAAACTTTGGCCTGATTAAACAGCATTTCCGGTTTGGAATGCCAGCGCTGTTCACAAAGAGCGGATGCGCGCCGATTCCTGACCAAATGGTCAGCGGCTTTTCTTTGCGCTTTTCGGCCAAAAGCGTTAAGAGGTGCGCAAATATTCGATCCGGAAAAGGTACAGCTGCCATGACCACTGAAAAACCGACCGCGCATTGCACCTACGCTGCCAAGACTGTCGCCAAGATTTTGCTTGATATCGGGGCTGTCAATTTCCGCCCGGAAGAGGCCTATATCCTGACGTCTGGCTGGGCCAGCCCGGTTTATATCGACTGCCGCAAACTGATTTCCTTCCCGCGTGCGCGCCGCAAGGTCATCGAACTCGCCGCCCGTCAGGTTTCTGATGCAGCTGGCTACGAGGCGTTTGACGCCGTCGCCGGTGGTGAAACGGCCGGTATCCCCTATTCCGCATGGCTTGCCGATGCGCTTGACCTGCCGATGCAGTATGTCCGCAAAAAGCCCAAGGGCTTTGGCCGCAAGGCCCGCATCGAAGGCGACATCCATGAAGGCCAGCGCGTTCTTCTTGTCGAAGATCTTGCCACCGACGGCGCCTCGAAAGTCAATTTCGTCAATGCCATCCGCGAAGCGGGTGCTGAATGCAAACACGCCTTTGTCGTCTTCTTCTATGACATTTTCGAAGGCGCGCTTGATGAGTTGCGCAAGGACGACATCGAAATGCATTACTTGGCAACCTGGGCCGATGTTCTCGCCGTTGCCGAAGAAGGCGAATATTTCAGCAAGGATGCCATCGAAGGCGTGCGTTCCTTCCTGAAAGACCCGATTGGCTGGTCTAAGGCCAATGGCGGCAAGCACGACTAAAGCCCTTCCACGCGGCCTGTGACTACTATAATTTCCCAAAACGCCTGCCGGTCCTCGGCGGGCGTTTTGCGTATTGGCGAATGTCATCGGGCCTTTTCTGGACAGATCAGGCAAGTCGGTTCAATATGTGAGCCATAGAACCTAAATAGAAGCAAAAGCAAAGTCATAGCAGCAACTGTTACAAAGTTCGGGACAACAAACTGACGTGACCACGGCGCGCCCGCCACCGGTCGGAGGAGCAACGCATGTCGATGTGCAAGATTGCCAAATGCCTGCCTGCACTTGCCTTGGGGCTTGCCCTGTCTGGCTGCATGGCCCCGGTCGAGGAACCGGTCACGATTTCCAACAGTTCCGACACAATTGTCACCCCATGGGGGGCACCATCCCAGAATACGCGCCCGGCCCCCACGAGCACGACCGCGACCGTGACCGCGATGCCGACATCTGCGCCGGAAAATGACAATCTGGTCATAATGGAAGACCCGGATATAAAGGCGATGAATGACATCCAGCAAAAGCAGATTAACGAAGCGCGGATCGCCCTTGGCATTCTTGATCGTATGGCACAGCGTTGCGTTCAATCCGGTGATGCAGCGGCTTGCACAACGCTTCAAACCAATTGGAGCACCTTGTCACAGCAACTGCACAAGACGCTTTCGATGATGTCGAATGACGCGATGCAGATGCCAACCGACATCCCGGCGGACGATCCGGCGATGCCCGCCATGGATGACAGTGCGCCAACGACACCGGCACCGGTCACGCAACCGATACCGACAATGGCCCCGGCAAACGGTCAAATGCCAACCATGGAAAAAACCATCCCGATGACAGAACCGGGCGCAGACGGTTAAAAAAGTCTTTTTTATAACGACCAAGCCCCGCTTTGCTTCAAGCAAAAGCTAGTAGCGACAGGCGGACAAAATGTACGCCTGTCGCACCGTATCAGGACGACGGCATGCGCCCATGATCCAACTCTGAAATACCTGCACTCAAGTTATCCAAAAGATATTCTCTAGGTTCTTCATGACCAGAAAGTGGGATGGATTTCAGTTTCAAGAAGTATTCTATACCCTGGCCTCCGGAGAACTCACCATGAGCGTGCGCCACGACGCTAGAAGACCTTTTGGTATAGCCGTCGGTATTGATAATGCCATGCTTATAGCATTCATCGAATACGTTCTGGATTGGAATAAAGTAAAGGTGATGGTCCCCTGATCCAGAACTATATTTTACACGATCATTGAACCAAACAGCCACCCAACCAGTAAGGGGAGTGGAAGCAATAAATGGTGTCTTGTACTGTGCCGTGTTCAATACATACGTCGCTTCTAGATTTGTATACGGCGCACATTTCGCTTCTTGATCTATTTTAAACTCCTCCATAATTGAAGAACTCTCTTCTGTAGTTTCCGATAAGGAAATATTCTTCTCAAAAGTTGCGCTTCCTTCAAAGAACCCTGGTTTTCCTACCTTTATGGTTACACTCACGCCAATGCTCTCGGCTTCAGTAACAGACCAAAGAAGTTTAGCTTCAGATCCTACAGTTCTGCTGAACCTTGTAGTCTGCTCAATGCCAGTATCGTTATCGAAAGTTCCATAAGTATAGTACGATTTTCCAGGCAGCACCGATCTCTGTCCCTTTAAGTATTCAATCGTGCTATTACCAACCTGAACTTGATACCGGTGATAATTATTGAGTTGACCGTGCGGTCCGTAATTTGTGCTTGCTGTGAAGGACAAACCGGTATTTAGCTGCCCTGCCTTCCAGTCCCCCCAAGTATCTGTAATAGTTTGTAGTGGTTGTGCCATTTCGCTCTCCATTAGGTTTCGGTTACATTCATATGACGCAAGAATCAGATGGACGTGAAAAACTATCCCGATATCAGAACTGGGCGCAGACGGTTAACACCAAAACCTCACGGTAATATCTTGAAAATTCCGCGCTGTAGCGCGCTGTTTGAGATAGAGCAAAGAAACCATCACGCGACGACGATATGTTTGCCCATGACGCTAAGGTCCGGAACAATTGATTGAAACATTCCGGATGTGCGCCATGGCCCCTACCGAATGGAGATCGGATTATGTATCGGGATATTCTTGTCCATATCGACACCTCAGCAGCCTGTAAGGAACGCCTGAATGTAGCCTTGAAAGTTGCCAAGGCGCAGGACGCGCACCTTACCGGTCTTTTCCTGCTGCCTTATCCTGAAATTCCGCGCTTCATGGAAGTCCAGATCACCGAAGAAATCATCAATCAGCAGCGCGAAGCGATGGCCGAAACCGCCAAGGCGGCGCGCACCGATTTCGAAGCCGCCTGTAATGAAGCCGGTGTTGCGTTCAGTTGGCAGGAAACTTCGTGCCCGGCATCTGAAATTGCCGATACCACCGCGATGTATGCCCGCCACCATGACCTGACGGTTCTGGGGCAGCACAATCCGGACAGCTCCGATCCGTGCTCTGTCTCGGAAATGCCCGACAAGGCCATTCTGACCTCTGGCGCACCGGTTCTGGTCGTGCCGTATGTCGGCAAGTTCGAAACCATTGGCGAACGCGTCATGGTTGCCTGGAAGCCCTATCGTGAAGCGGTGCGTGCGATGAATGACAGCATGCCGTTCCTTGAGGCCGCAAAATCAGCGCTGGTTCTGTGTGCCGACCCGAACAAAGGTGCGCGTGACACCATGCCGGTTCCCGGTGTTGATATCGGCGCACGCCTGAAATGCCATGGCGTGAACGCCAAGAAAGAAACCATGAACGCATCTGGCATCAGTGTCGGTGATCTTCTGCTGTCACGTGCCGCCGATGAAAGCATCGATCTGATCGTCTGCGGCGCCTATGGCCGCCCGCGTCTGCGCGAACTGATGCTTGGCGGTGTGACCCAGCACCTCCTGCGCCACATGACCGTCCCAGTCCTGATGTCGCACTAAAAAACATAGACTTCCAATCTGCAAAACCGGCTGGAATTTCCAGCCGGTTTTTCTTTGTCAATCAGCTATCTAGCTGTGAAAGCACCCACAAAAATCCCGACGAGAAGCTTGCGCTGCGGATACAACTTCCAAAATTTGGCATTGAATTTATGTGATCATGATCATGAATACATATTGAAAATCATATGTAATTTCTGTCATGATTGATTTTTCCAATGGATGAGAACGATTTAATTGTGGCGCAAAAGTTGTTCGAATCCTTGCCAAATGGAACCAATCGGGCCAAATTGGGTCTTACCGCAAAACGGGGCGTGCTCCGAAAAGAGATCGACACAAGAGAGATGGATCGCCTTCTCTGATCTGATGGTTCCTAAGAAGACTGGAATCGCTTTAATTTTTGACAAGGGTCAATGCCATATCGATCCGCATGGTCGATAAGGAAGCCATAAAGACCCGGTCAGGCCGGAGGATATGTCCAGCACAGCAATTCGCTGATCTGGACGAGACCAGAGCTTTGTGATGCCACCGCTGTTTTGAACTTGCGTGACACTGCAAAGAGACAGGCGAAAGAAACAAGTATGAATTACAACACCTTCTTCAAAGATGCGTTGGCAGGCCTCAAAGCTGAAGGCCGGTATCGTGTATTCGCCAATCTCGAACGTATTGTCGGAAAATTCCCCAAGGCGCTTTATCACCCCGATAACGGCGAAGCCCCGCGTGAAATCACCGTGTGGTGCTCCAACGATTATCTTGGCATGGGCCAACACCCCAAGGTGCTTGAGGCCATGCAAACGGCCATCACCGGTCAGGGTGGCGGTGCCGGTGGAACACGTAACATTTCGGGGTCCAACCATCTGCACGTCGCGCTTGAGCGTGAGCTCGCCGATCTGCATGGCAAGGAATCCGCCCTTCTGATGACATCGGGCTATGTCGCAAACTGGACCACGCTGTCGACCCTGGGCTCAAAGCTCCCTGATTGCGTGATCATTTCCGACTCCGAAAACCACAATTCCATGATCGAAGGCATGCGCCACTCCAAGGCGGAACGCCGAATCTGGAAACATAACGACGTTGCCCATCTTGAAGAAATCCTCAAGGAACTTGGGCCGCAGCGCGCCAAGATCGTCGCGTTCGAGTCCGTTTATTCGATGGATGGCGATATCGCCCCGATCGGTCAGATCCTTGATCTTTGCGAAAAATATAACGCCATTTCCTATCTCGACGAAGTACACGCGGTGGGCATGTATGGCCCGCGCGGCGGCGGTGTTGCCGAACGCGATGGCGTCATGGACCGCGTTGACATCATCCAGGGCACCCTTGCCAAGGCCTTTGGCGTGATTGGTGGCTATATTGCCGCAAAACCGGAAATCGTCGATTTCGTGCGCAGCTTCGGCAATGGCTTCATCTTCACCAGCTCCCAGCCGCCGAGCATTGCGGCCGGTGCGCTGGCCTCTGTGCGTCACCTTAAGGAAAGCAATGTCGAACGCATTGCCCAGAAGGAACGCGCCGATACCCTGCGTGCCCGCATGCGCGAAGCCGACCTTCCGGTCATGGATGCACCAAGCCACATCGTCCCGCTGATGGTGGGCGACCCGGCCATGTGCAAGGAAGCCAGCGACCGCTTGCTGTTCGAACATGACATCTATGTCCAGCCGATCAACTACCCGACCGTTCCGCGCGGGACTGAGCGCCTGCGCTTTACGCCAGGCCCGCTGCATAATGACGAGCTGATTGATCACTTGATCGACTCGCTTCTCACGGTCTGGAGCAAATTGGGCATTTCCAAGGTCGCCTGAGACTCAAGCCATCACAAAATCAAAAGGCCGGTGGCAACTATTGCGCCGGCCTTTTTGCTGATCCACGCCACATATCCGCCCGTATCCGAAGGCAATGATGTTCCGACATTTGCTTTCGCCGGGCTGCGTTCTATATTGAGGCTGTCTTTCCGGTTTTCGCCGGTATCGATAAACGTTTGCAATTAAGAACCGTTCGCGTTAACGTCGGGCCTGTCATCAAACAGGGACCGCTTATGTATTCGGATAGAACCTTGCTTCCCAAAGAATGTCTCCGCCTTTGTGCGCTTGGCACCCTCGCCCTTTCCGACAAGCCGATCAGCTATGGCGATCTGGCCAATGCCGTGCGCCATTTCATGTCCCACATCATGGGACCGTCGCTCGACATGATGGGAAGTTCGCTTCAGCTCCTGAAGCTTGAAGGACTGGTCAAGGAAGACACCGCAAGCGGTGCGTTCTCTGACGCGCAGCTCTGCCTGACCGATGCCGGGCATGAGAAGTTCATCGAGCTGATGCAGGGCAATCTGCGCGATACATCCGGTGAGCTTTCGCGCCTGATCATGGCGCTCAAGATGCGGTTTTTGCATCTGCTTGATGATGACATCCGCACCGAACAGATCGAAATCCTGCAAGACGTCTGCGAACTTGATCTTGAACGTGTGCTGGCCCTGCGTGAAGAACACGCAGACGAGGCCGAAAACTTCACCGGCTGGCTTGAAATGGAAGTCAAACGGCTAGAGCAAAAGCGCGACTGGCTTAAAAGCCTTTTGGCCTAAGGCATTTTCCCGTTATAGTCGTGATCGATGGCTTACAGGAAGTAGGCCCAACGTCACAGGCAGGGACGGAAAATGTTAATTCGTGAAGAAACCGAACACGACATTACGGCGATTCACGCGTTGCTGGATGGGGCCTTTGCAACCGCCCCCCACAGTCAGCAGACCGAACATCTGATCGTCGATGCGCTCAGAAAAAGTGGTCACCTTACCCTTTCGCTGGTCGCGGAACAGGACGATGAAATCGTCGGTTGTATCGCGTTTTCACCGGTCAAAATCAACAATGAAGCCTGTGGCTGGTTCGGTCTCGGGCCGGTTGCGGTTACGCCTGATCGTCAGGGCATGGGCATCGGTTCCGAACTGATCCAAAGCGGCATCCGTCATCTGCGCGCCGATGATGCCCTTGGCTGCGTCGTGCTGGGCGAACCCGATTATTATGGCCGGTTCGGCTTTGCCCCCCTGCCTGATCTAAAACTCAAAGGCGTGCCCGATGAATATTTCATGGCACGCCCATTGGTTGATGAAATCCCGCAAGGCCTGGTCGATTACGATCCGGCCTTTTATATTGCGCCTGATAAACAGGATTGATGCAGTCGCCCGGCTTCGGACAATTCCGCCTGACCTTTCCGATCAGTAGAGATGCTGCCCACCGGTGACAAAGATCTCCGTGCCGGTAACGTATGTGCTGTCGTCACCCACCAGATAATGCACGGCCGCCGCCACGTCTTCGGGTGTGCCCATGCGGTTCATGGGGATGCGCGGCACAAGTGCCTCATATTCCGGGGAAATCATGTCTGTCTTGATCTCGCCCGGTGCAACGGCATTGACCCGAACGCCCAGCTCGGCAAACTCAACCGCCATTTCGCGGGTCAGGCCGGAAAGGGCCGCCTTTGATGTCGAATAGGCCGATCCGGCAAACGGATGAACATAGTGGCCGGCGATCGAGGTGATATTGCAAATCGCCCCTTTCCCCCGATGCAATGCAGAGGCAAAGCCGCGTGCCAGCGTCAGCGGGGTAAAGAAGTTCAATTCAAACACATCGCGCCACGCCGAAAGATCACCATTCAGACTGCCCAGACGCTCCTTGTAAGGGGTCTTGGGCGACACACCGGCATTGTTAACCAGTGCATGCAGCGGATCATCACCAAGAACCTCGTTGGCCTCATTGATGAAGGCTTCGACTTCTGCCGGTTTGGAAAGGTCCGCACGAATATGAATACCTTGTGCCGGATCGCGCGGGCAGCTTGGCGGCGGCGCTTCGCGTGAACAGCAAATCACCCGCCAGCCGCGTTTGGCAAAATATCCGACCGTAACATGGCCGATGCCACGGCTGGCACCTGTCAGGACGACTGTTTTCGGGGCATTGCTGCTCATTGGATCTACTCACTTCACGAGATATGCGCGCAAACAGAATTTTGCGGACTTTCTTATAGCATCCAAGGCCTTCGCCATCGAAGGAAAAGCCTTGCCCTGCATGATTTTTCTGCAATCACCACTGCGATATAGGCTGCCCTGTCGACATTTGGCAAGGCATGCGAAACAGGCTATGTTTTTAGCGAGTTTACAATAGGCAAAAACATGTGCAGCCGCTTTGATCTGAACAGTGATATCCGCGCCTTTCAGGTCCAGCTTGGCCTGGAGATGGAAGACATCATTCGCATGCCCCTGACTGATGGCACCGGCGATACTGATGGCGGTCAGGACGAAGAAGAAGAAGCGGCCTTTGACAGCCTGACAGGCACGCGCCGCCCGACCGACGCGATTGCCGTCATACTGCCGCATCGCAAAGCTGGCATTCGCTATTGGGGACTGGGTGTGCCGGGTTTAAACAGCCCGATGATCAATGCGCGGGCTGAAACATTGGGCGAAAAGCCGACCTTCCGCCCGCTTTTAAACCGCCGTTGCCTGATCCCGGCCAGCGGATGGTATGAATGGCGCAAGGATGGCGCATCCAAGCACAAGAACCGCATCACCCTGCCCGATCATCAACCGTTTCTGTTTGCCGGTCTTGAAAACGGGCGCGAGGCAACAATCATCACCTGCGCACCATCAGGCGCGATTGCCCACATACACAACCGGATGCCGGCCGTAATTGGCCCCAACCATCTCGCTGACTGGCTTGATCCACAAATTGATTTTACGGATCTGGGATACATGCTGGGCCCGCTGCCCGATCATGTCCTGTCCTGGCAGGAAGAAAAATCCGACCCGGCCAAAGCCGATCAGACGAAAAATCAGATTGATCTGTTTTCAAAGTAAAACATGCCATACGCCCCGGCCTGACCGACCGGGATCTTTATGGGCTTATTCGCTTTCGACGTCGTTTGCAGCGCACGGTGTTGCACCGCACGCACGCATTGCACCGCCAAGACCGGTATGACCGGCGACCACTGCGCCAAGGTCCGGCAGGCCAACATTCGGATTGTTGAGTTCCTGAGCCAGATCTTCGGACATGGAAGCGAAATCAATAATATCGCGCAAAGACAACATGGGACTTCCCCTGTCAGAAGTTTCTTTTCCTCTGTGCGAAACGCCTCGTTTCCAGGGTCAGGACTGACTAATTTGGTTTAAATGGTTCACCGAATTTGTGCGGATACGCGGAGCAAAACCGCAGGAAGATACAAATCTTTCAAGGTTTTGCGACAAAGTAGCCCGTGCAAATCTGGTTAATCCGAAGGACAGACGTTATATTTGCAAACTCCCGCGTCAAATCCTTTGGTCGGGATACCAGCCCGCCCTGCAGGCTTTTCCTCGGATTTCACAAATATAACGTCTGCCATTCAAATCAAATTAGTGAGTCCTGCCCCTAGGGGGTTTCATCACTTTCTTATTTCCGTAACCCTCTCGCGATTTGTTCGCGAGTGCAACAAAAAAAGGCGTACAAAAGTACGCCTTTTCAGCAATATACCATCAGATAGGTAATTTAATTTCGCGATTTCAGACGCTTAAGCTGACCCAAGCGTTAATGCATTATCCAAAGCGGCAAAGCACATTTTGACAGCATATCCTGCGTCACCCCGCCAAGGATCATTTCCTTGAACCGAGAATGGCTGTACGCACCCAGAACAATGGTATCAGCACCGCACTTTTCCGCCTCGGAAATCAAGGTATTAGCGATCTGCCCATTCTCGGCACTTTCAACAACCTTGGCATCGACTCCATGCCAGCTGAATTGTTCGGCCAATGCCTTGGCACATGCCCGGCCATAGGGTACCTCGCCGACACTGACAATCGTGACTTCCTTGGCGGCACGTAGCATCGGCATGGCCGACGTTACCGCCCGGGCGGCTTCAATCCCGCCATTCCAGGCGATCATGACTTTCTCGCCGATTGTCGCAGGGGTGCGTTCCGGCGCCACAAGGATCGGGCGCCCGGTTTCCATAAGGGCTGCATCAAAGGTCAGCGACGCCGAGGCTTCCTTGGGATCACGGCCAATCACGACCAGATCAAAAAGGCGCCCGCGACGCGCAACCGTTTCATCCTCGCGCCCGCTATCCTTGCGCCAGGTGCAAGTCGGTTTGGCTTCTGGCGGCGGAGTGTTGGTTTCAGTAACCGCGGAATTTTTGACTGCGGTTTGAAACGCAATCTTGCCGCTGGCTTCGCGCTTTTCGGTTTCGGTTGCCGCAGCCTGGATCATTTCCTCGATAATCAGGCCCGACATGCCTTCGCCGACAATCGGAATAGCGTCCTGCGGCTCGGCAGCAACGAACAGCGCTTCAAGATGAGCATCAAATGTCTTGGCCAGTTTGAAGGCCGTTGCCATCACACGCTCGTCAATCGCCGTGCCTGCCACCGGTGCCAAAATTGTGCGAATTGCCATTTTAATTACTCCCGCCTGTCCGCCAGGTCATTGAACCTGCTCGAAATCCGGACTGATGATTACCATATACACGAGCAGCTTGAGGATTTTTACCTCGACAATCTTTGTTCAAGATCAAAATTTTGCGAAAGTTATTATTATTCTTATATTTTGTTGGTGCCGGTCCGGTTTTCTCACTCAACCGCGCATAAAATGATTGTAACATGAATACCAGCGATTACGATGGCGCTCTGGAGATCGGGACGATTATTCTCTTGGGTAGGATACCGGGCGTACAAGACTGACAATCAACTTGGCGTGCGGACATAAGAACGGGGTTACTCGCGGATGGACTATAACGCACTACACGAGAATGCACGCGAAGCGGCGGAATTTCTCAAGACGCTCGGCAACGAGTGGCGGCTGCTTATTCTGTGCTCTCTCGGAGATACCGAAAAATCGGTCGGCACCCTGGAAAATGAGCTGGGCATCAAACAATCAGCTCTGTCGCAACATCTTGCGCGACTGCGTCGTGAAGGGCTTGTAAAAACCCGCCGCGATGCACAGACGATCTACTATTCTCTGGCCAATCCGGACATCATGAAGATCATTGCAGTCTTGCAGGATACCTTCTGCCCGCCGGAACCTGTTGCCTGAAAAGACTGATACTACTCCCATGAAAAAGCGCACATGGCTTTTCTGCCCTGTGCGCTTTTTTATGTGCAATATTTCCCTACCCTTACGGAAACAGCTTCTGGGTATCCCAGCCGTTGTCAGTATCATCGCGGGTAAACAGCTTGCGGTCATGCAGGCGGAATTTTCCTTCTGCCCAGAACTCGATCCGGTCAGGCACAAGGCGGAAACCGCCCCAGTGATCCGGGCGGGGCACTTTGCCCAGTCCGAACTTGGCGGTAAATTCGGCCACCCGTTTTTCCAGGTCAAACCGGCCACTCATCGGGCGCGACTGGATGGATGCCCAGGCGCCCAACTGGCTGCCCCGCGCCCGTGAAGCGAAATATTCATCAGACTCGGCGGCATCGACCTTCGCAACCTTGCCTTCGATGCGCACACATTTTTCAAGCGTCTTCCAGTGGAAGCAAAGTGCGGCAAAGCCGTTCTCGGCCAACTGGTCACCCTTGCGGCTTTCATAGTTGGTGTAGAAAACAAATCCGCGCGGATCGAAATCCTTGAGCAGCACAATACGTGCCGACGGGCGGCCTTGCGCATCGGCAGTCGCCAGCGTCATCGCATCCGGATATGCCGATTCCGCCTTTTTGGCGTCCGAAAACCATGTTTCGAACATCTCGAACGGGGCATCGTGGGGTTCATGCCCCATTTTTGGCGCATTTTTTTCGTTCATTGCGAAAGGAATTCCTTTAGCTGATTGGTTTTGTTGCCGAGAAATCCATTTATTTCGGAACTACGGTGGCAGCAACAACGTTGGATCAGTATATATATGCAAAGCATATCGGTTGGGACTGTAAAGACAAGATGGGCAATTTAAACATGAAATTCCGTCAGATCGTTATTCCGGTCATCATGACCGCCTTCATCGCCGGCTGTGCCCAGGATCAGGGCCAGAAACAAACGGCCGGTACGCTTCTCGGTGCCGTTGGTGGTGCCGTCGCAGGTGCGCAGTTCGGTAAGGGCAGCGGCCAGCTTGTTGGTGTCGCGCTTGGTACGCTTGCCGGGGCCTTCATCGGCAGCGAAGTCGGCAAATCACTTGATAATGCTGATCGCGCCATCATGGCACAAAGCACCCAGCGCACCCTTGAAGCAACGCCGACAGGCCAGACCACCACTTGGCAGAACCCCGATACCGGTGTTCAGGGTACGGTCACCCCGACCCGCACCTATCAGGAACCGAAAACTCAGGACTACTGCCGTGAATACCAGCAGACGGTCATGATTGGCGGCCAGGAAGAAACCGCCTATGGCACCGCCTGCCGTCAGCCGGATGGCAGCTGGAAAGTCGTGAACTAAGCGTCTTTTAAAAATCTGAAATGACAGGCGGTGCGGTCCTTGCGATCGGCGCCGCCTTTTCATATCTGCACATTGGTTTGGGTGATCAGAGCCCCCACACCCTGTCACCCACCATTTTCCATTGTTTCGGATCATCTGCGGCAAAATGGTTCATCTTTTGCCCCGCATGATCTAATAATGAACACAACGTGCTTATAGTTTCTGGAACCGGTCAGTAAATGCAGGATCCCTACAAGACTCTTGGCGTCGCCAAAACCGCCAGTCAGGACGAAATCAAAAAGGCCTATCGCAAACTGGCGCGCGAACTTCATCCCGATGTGAATCCGGGCGATGCCAAAATCGAAGAACGCTTCAAAAAGGTATCAAGCGCCTATCACCTGTTGGGCGATGCAGAACGCCGCAAAAAGTTCGACAATGGTGAAATAGACGCCGATGGTCGCGAAACCAGCCCATTTGCCCGGGGTGGCAGCGGACATGCGGGCGGCGGAGACCCATTTGGCGGCTTCTCGGGTGCCAATGCCGAAGACATCTTTGACGAGATTTTCGGCAAGGGACGCGCCCGTGGTGGCGGCAGTGGTTTCGGTGGCTTTGGCGGGGAACGCAAACCCAAAAAGGTCAAGGGCCCGAACATCTCCTATGAGCTCAGCCTTGATTTTTCCGAAGCCATCCTTGGCACGACCAAACGCATCAACCTTGCCAGTGGCAAAAGCCTTGAAGTCCGCATTCCGCCCGGAAGCGAAAATGAACAGACGCTCCGCCTGAAGGGTCAGGGCATGGCGGGCATGAATGGCGGTGAAGCGGGTGATGCGCTGATCAAGTTGCATGTTCATCCCGATAAAACCTTCCGCCGTGAAGGCAATGACATCCATTGCGATCTAGCGATCAGCCTGTCAGAAGCCATCCTTGGCGGATCAATCGAAGTGCCGATTGTCGATGGCAAGGTCAATATGAAGCTGCCTGCCAACGCCAATAGCGGCACCAAGCTGCGCCTGCGCGGTAAGGGGGCGCCTTATGACCGGGGCAACAAGCGCGGTGATCAATATGTTCACCTGACGGTCAAGCTGCCCGAAGAACGCGATGATGAATTGATCGAGTTCATCAAGGACTGGTCTGAAAAGCACCCTTACGAAACACGCTGACCCATCAAACCAAAGCCGGCACATGCCGGCTTTTTTCGTGGGCAGACACCACCCAGCAACGATCCAGTTCACAGCGCCCGTCTTCAAGCTGCCTGTTAATCGCGTTTCGTGTTACCATATTGTTTTAACGGGATTTGTCACAAAACCTCGAAATAAGTATCAGGGACAAAATGGAACAACTCAGCAATCCGGACATCTATCTGCAATGGCTTGAACAGGCGATCGCCTGGCTATCTGCAAATGTCCTGCTGGTGCCGATCCTGATCCAGATTGCCGCCTGTATTCTTGCCACCATCCCGGCCTTTTTGCTGCGCGGGCGGTTGGCGTCCCTGCTATCAAAATTGCAGGACTGGAAGCCGCTTCTCCCCTATGCCGGTTTCCGACGCTTTGCGCTGGTTCTGCCTGACCTTGCCTTCCCGCTGATCTTTGTCGTCACCATCTGGCTGCTGGACGCCATCGCCATTCAGGCAGGCTATCGCCACAATGTGATCCGGCTGGTGGCAAGCCTGCTGAATGCGTGGATTGTCATTCGCCTGGCGGCTGCCATCGTCAATGATCCGGTCTGGTCGCGCACCATTGCCACCGTGGCCTGGACCTTGGCCGCGCTCAACATCGTTGGCTGGCTCGAACCGGGCATCGAAATCCTTGAGGGGCTGGCGGTTGAAGTCGGCGAATTCCGCGTGTCGGTCTATGGCATTATCAAGGCCGTCTTGTCGCTTGCAGTGTTGCTGTGGGTAGCGTCCTTTGCCTCGCGCCTGTTTGAACAACGCATCCGCAAGGTACAGCGTCTGACACCGTCGGTTCAGGTGCTGATGGCCAAGCTGCTCAAACTCGTGCTGCTGTCAGTCGCGGTTCTGTTTGCCCTGTCGACGATTGGCGTTGATCTGACCGCCCTTGCCGTCTTTGGTGGTGCAGTTGGTGTCGGGATCGGTCTTGGCCTGCAGCGCATTGTCGCCAACCTGATCAGTGGCGTGATCCTGTTACTTGATCGCTCGATCAAGCCAGGTGATGTCATTGCCATTGGCGAGACGTTTGGCTGGATACAATCACTTGGCGCGCGTTACACCGCCGTTCGCACCCGCGATGGCACCGAATTCCTGATCCCCAACGAAGACCTGATCACAACCCAGGTCGAAAACTGGAGCCACTCGGACGTCAAGCTGCGCCTGAAAATCCCGGTCGGCATTGCCTATAGCTGCGATCCGCATCTGGCGATCAAACTGTGTAACGCGGCGGCGGCAAAATGCCCGCGCGTACTGGACAATCCCGGCCCGAACACCCTGATGCGCGGCTTTGGCGATAATTCCGTCGATCTGGAAATCCGTTTCTGGATCAACGATCCACAAAACGGACGCGGCAATATCATGAGCGAGATTTTGCTCAATGTCTGGGATGCCTTTATCGAACACAATATCGAAATCCCGTTCCCGCAACGCGACCTGCATTTGCGCAGCGGCGATGCTCCGATCCGGGTGGAGATGAGCAACGCCAAATCCCCCCGCGCGACCGACTAGGCCGTGCCGACCTAATTGATCGTATCGGTCATCTCATTTTGATCAATGTCCGATGCCTTGTCGTCATCCGGGTCTTTCTTGATCTGCTCGGGAATTTTGTCTTCCGCGCGCGGGGTATCAAGCAACTCACCGACCTTCACATCAAGAACCGTCTCGCGCTTTTTCTCAAGCTCGATCAGGCGCTCGCGCATGGCGACCGGCCAGCCACCATCGGTTTGCACAACCAGCAATCGGTCATAATCAAGAAACAGCCCCAGCCGCGTCATCAGCTCCATCAACGAAATCCGCGACAAATCGCCTGACAACAGCCAGCGATGCTTATCAGATCGTTCAATCAATTTTTGCCGCCGCAATGCTGCCAGTGCCCAGTTCAGATCCCGCCCACCCAGCTTCACATCGCGCATCATCTTGCGATAGGTCGGCGGGGTGGCCGCCTCGTGGAAACGCGTTTGCAGATATTCCAGAACACGCAGAACCGCGATGATGCGTTCCATGTGGCCTGGCACCGCCCCGCGCGGATCGGGGATCAAACCGGCCGCACGCGCTGCCCGCCACTCGGAACGCCCTGCGGCAACCTGTGCGCCGAGCAAGATCACGATCCAGGTCAGATACATCCACAACAGGAAGATCGGGACAATCGCCACCGCCCCGTAAATCGTCTGATAGGTCGGAAAGGTCGTGACATAAAACGCAAAACCCTTTTTCAGGGTTTCAAACAAAACGGCTGCCACAACGCCACCCGCCAGACCATCAATAATCTCGACCGAGCGGTTCGGCATACCGATAAACAGCAATGAAAAGGCAATCGCTGACAAAATAAACGGCGCAAGAAATGTAAGCTGGCCGATCTGCGCGCCAAGCGCCTCGCCGCCGACCAGATGACGCATGGCAAAGATGTAGGACGCCAGTGACAGGCTCAAGCCCAGCAACATCGGCCCCACGGTCAGAAGCGTCCAGAACACCACCAGGCGCGAAAGCAGTTTACGCGGGCTGGTGACACGAAACACATCATTCATCGCCCCTTCGATGGATGACAGCAACATCACCGCGGTCAGACCCAGCACAATCGTCCCGATGGCCGTCATCTGCCCGGTATTTTGCAGGAAATTGCCCAGATAGTCGGTCACCTGCGCGCCGGTCTCGGGCAGGAAATTGTTCAGGACCACATCCATGATCTGGTCCTTGAACTGATCAAACACCGGAAAAGCCGACAGCACGGTCAGAGCAATGGCCAGAAACGGCACCATCGCCAGAAGCGTTGTATAGGAAAGCCCGGCCGCGCGTTGCACGGATTTGTCATGGACAAAGCGCATAAAGGCATAGCGCCAGAACGCCGTTCGATCAGCGAGCAATTTCTGAATTTCGGCCATTAAACGCTTATCCCCACGCATTTTCCGGTTATACTGCACCTGATCAACAGGATAGCGCGCCTGCACGCGTTATGACAGGCCAGATTGACCTTGGCCGTGCTTTGTGTAGGATGCGCCAAATGTCTAATGCCTTCTGGGCCGGTCGCGGCTTTTTTTGAATGCCTCTACCTGCCGGAGAGAGATCGTGGGAACGAGAGGAAATATGAGCCTGTCCACCGACAATATTTCGGGCCTGATGGCCGGTAAACGCGGCCTGATCATGGGCGTCGCCAACGACAAATCCATTGCCTGGGGCATCGCCCGCGCAGCCGCTGCTGCCGGTGCTGAGATCGCCTTTACCTATCAGGGCGAGGCCCTTGAAAAGCGTGTCCGCCCGCTTGCAGAATCTGTTGGCAGCGACACCGTTCTGCCATGTGATGTGTCTGATGCGGCCAGCATGGATGCCGTGTTCGAGACGCTTAAGGAAAAGTGGGGCAAACTGGACTTCGTCGTGCACGCCATCGGCTATTCCGACAAAAATGAACTCCGCGGTCGCTATGTCGACACCTCGCCGGAAAACTTCGCGATGTCGATGAATATCTCGGTGTATTCCTTTACCGCGATTGCCCAGCGCGCTGAAAAGCTGATGTCTGCGGGCGGTTCGATGCTGACCCTGTCCTATTACGGCGCAGAAAAGGTCATGCCGCATTACAATGTCATGGGTGTTGCCAAGGCCGCCCTTGAAGCCAGCGTCAAATATCTCGCCAACGATCTCGGCCCGGATGGCATCCGTGTTAATGCGATCTCAGCGGGTCCGATGAAAACGCTTGCGGCGTCCGGTATCGGCGATTTCCGCTATATCCTGAAATGGAACGAATACAACTCGCCGATGCGCCGCAATGTCACCCTTGATGACGTTGGTGGCTCGGGCCTGTATTTCCTGTCCGATCTTTCGACCGGTGTCACCGGTGAAACCCACCATGTCGATTGCGGCTATCACACCGTTGGCATGAAACAGGTGGATGCGCCGGATATCTCCGTCGTCAAAGGCTGATCGGCAAAATCGCTTATTTCCGGGCCGCCTAGGGTCAGGACCCATTAATTTGATTTGAATGGCAGACGTTATATTTGTGAAATCCAAGAAAAAGCCTGCCGGGCGGGCTGGCATCCCGGCCAAAGGGTTTGACGCCGGAGTTCGCAAATATAACGTCTGTCCTTCGGATTTACCGGATTTGCACGGGCTACTTTGTCGTAAAACATTGAAAGATAATTATCTTCCTGCAGTTTTACTCCGCGTATCCGCACAAATCCGGTAAACCATTCGAACCAAATTAATGAGTCCTGACCCTGAATCCTTTAAAGATCGGGCGGCCCTATTTGTCTCTGACCCCTGGAACTCTGGAACTCGGTAATGGCTGGCAACAGTTTTGGAACACTTTTCCGCTTCACCACCTTTGGCGAAAGCCACGGCCCGGCCATTGGCTGCGTCGTTGATGGTGTGCCGCCCCTGCTTGAACTGACCGAGTCCGACATTCAGGATTTCCTTGAAAAACGCAAACCCGGTCAGTCGCGCTTTACCACCCAGCGCCGCGAACCTGATCAGGTCAAAATCCTTTCAGGCGTGTTCGAAGGCAAAACCACCGGCACCCCGATCGGACTTCTGATCGAAAATGTCGATCAGCGTTCCAAGGATTACGGCGAAATCAAAAACCAGTTCCGCCCGGGCCATGCCGACTACACCTATTGGGAAAAATACGGCACCCGCGATTATCGTGGCGGCGGGCGTTCTTCGGCCCGTGAAACCGCCATGCGCGTTGCTGCTGGCGCCATTGCCCGCAAGGTGCTGGGTGAGGACATCAAAATCCGCGCAGCCCTGGTCAAAATGGGCACCAAGGAAATCAACCGCGCCAACTGGGACTGGGATGAGGTCGATAACAACCCGTTCTTCTGCCCCGATCCCGAAGCCGTGCCAATGTTTGAGGAATATCTCGATGGCTTGCGCAAGGATGGCTCATCGGTTGGTGCGGTGATCGAGGTTGTCTGTTCCGGCGTTCCGGTTGGTCTGGGCGATCCGGTCTATGACAAGCTGGATGCGGATCTCGCCAAGGCAATGATGACGATCAATGCCGTCAAGGGTGTTGAAATCGGCAACGGCTTTGAGGCCGCCGAACTGACCGGCATTGAAAATGCCGATGAAATGCGCCTGGGCGAAGATGGCAAACCGGTCTTTGGCTCCAACCATGCCGGTGGGATTCTTGGCGGGATTTCCTCGGGTCAGGACATCGTCATCCGCTTTGCCGTCAAACCGACCAGCTCGATCCTTACCCCGCGCAAAAGCCTTGATATCTATGGCAAGGAAGTCGATGTCGTGACCAAGGGCCGCCATGACCCTTGCGTGGGTATCCGCGGCGTTCCGGTCGGCGAAGCCATGGCGGCGATCACGCTGGCAGACCACCTTCTGCGCCACCGCGCACAGTGCGATGGCTGGAACACGGACAAGCATTTTCCGAGCTAATTTCGCGGCGTCACCAAACCGCACGAATTTCGCATCACAAACGGGTTTATGCCGCGTCAATGGGGCATGAACCCGATATTGCTCAAAACCCTGATTTCACTTGCTGCGTCAAACAAGAAACCCGCCCCTGACGGGTCGGTTGGCAGTGACGCGCAGCTTAAAAACCGTATCGTCCTGTTCGCGGACGAAACGGTCGATCTGCCTGACTGGGGCATTTCGGGGCTTCCCGCAATGATCCTGGGGGCCGCCCCGCAAACCTGTTTGTTTGTCAGTGACCTCAATGTCGATGGCGCCCCGGAAACCGATGGCACCACAAAGACCGAGGATGCGGACAAGGACACCACATCCGATGCCGGGTCATCCGATGCCGGGTCATCCGGCACGGTCTCATTCTCACTGACCATCAAAAGCCCCCCTGCCCCGGAAAGCACCCTTCAGGCCCGCACCATCGTCTGGAAACTGTCACTACCGATTGCCGGCTATCGCGATGTGCAAACCGGCGCAAGCAGTGCGGCCGTGCACGCCCCCGTGATCAAATCGCGGCTCAGCCTCGGCGGGGTTGCCCGTGATGTTGAAATCGGCCTTCTGGAAATGGGCGGCCTTGAACAGCCACTTTTGATCGGCAAGGACACGCTGGCCGATAAATTCCTGATCCGCCCCGACCGACCCGAAGACCAGAAAGCCCCGGCATCGCCGTCGGTCGACCTTACCCCGAAACCTGCAAAACCCGCTGAAACAAAACCCGCTTCTGAGACGTCTGACACATCCGCGACCAAACCGGACGCAGCACCAACGACCGATAGCAAACCCGAAACCCCGGCGCCTGCGAAAACCGGCAACGAAGACACGCCTGCCGACAGCACATCACCGAGCGCGCCACAGGCGGACACGCCCGATACACCGGCAACCGATCAGGCCCAAGACAGCCAGACGCCCGACACGAAACAAGATGATCCGGCGCAACAACCAGCGGCCCCGTCCACTGCGGACACGAATACCGATACAACCTCAGCACCGAACACAGCAGACACCCCCGACAAGGCCGCCAGTCCTGATAGCCCGAGCAAACCGGCAGAAGACAGCAACACGCCTGCCTCACCAACACCTTCGCAGACTGAGAGCGACACAGCCAACCCGCCTGAGCGCGAAACCCAACCGGCCTGACCGACCCTTAACTTGAAGCCCCTGACTTCCCCTGCGCCGCCCTTTAACGGGTGGCGCTTTTTTTGATGGATCGGGGTCATTTTTCTGTCGGTCTGATCTTGTAGTTTCCCGATGCGACCACATCTGTATCCCATAACAAAAAACGACCCAAAATGCGGTTGGGAAAAGGCAAGACCAATGACATCATCTCTGGATTTATCCAGCCTGTCGCGCAGATCTGCGCTCAAGGGCTGGTTCGCCGCAGGCTCGGCGCTTGTCGGCAATACCATTCTGGCACCAATCGCCGATGCCAGCGACAGAACCCTTCCGGCCACCCCGGCCTGTGGGGAAGATACCGGACCGACGCGCTCCATGACCGAAGGCCCGTTCTATAGCGACAATCCCCCGGAAAAACGCAACTTCCGCACGGATGCCGGTGGTACGCCGGTCACCCTGATCGGCTATGTGTTAAGCGCGACCTGCGCCCCGATCGCCAACGCGATTGTCGATCTGTGGCATGCGGATTCTGATGGGCGCTATGACAATCAGGGTTTCAATATGCGCGGCTATCAACGCACCGACGCCCAGGGGCGCTATTATTTCGACACCATCCGTCCGGCCGAATATGCCGGCCGCACCCCGCACTATCACGTCAAGATCACCCCACCTGATGGCAGAACGCTGACCACACAGCTCTATTTCCCGGAAGAACCGCGCAATGAGCTTGATCATCTGTTTGACAGCGCGCTTCTGATGAACATGCAGCCCGCCAGTGACGGTGAAATCGGCCGGTTTGATTTCGTGCTGGCCTGACCTGACCACCCCGGACACACCACCGATCCCCGCCGATATTTTAAAACCAGGCCTGCCAGAAAAGCGTGATTTTTGGTCTTGCGTCGACGCATGCCTGGCTTTAATGTTAACAAAGTTAACATAAGAAAATCGAGATACGCGCAAATGGCCAAATATCACCATGGTGATGTCCGAAACGTCCTCCTGCAACAAGCTGAAAACATCCTGATCGACGAAGGCCCGTCCGGGCTGTCATTGCGGCGCCTGGCACGGCTGACCGGTGTGTCCGAAGCCGCCCCCTATCGCCATTTTGACGGCAAGGATGGCATTTTGGCGGCAGTTGCGATTTCTGCCTTTGAACGCTTTGCTGAGCAACTTGAAACTGCTGCTGCCAGCACGGAAAACCATGAAGAACGCATCATGGCGCTGGGGGCGGCCTATGTGCAGTTCGCGGTTGAAAACCCGCAGCATTTCCGCCTGATCTTTGGCCGCGAACGCCCGCCACTGGATCAATATCCCGAATTGCGGGATGCCGCTGATAACGCCTTTGACGTTTTGCAGCGCGCGGTCACATCGGTTGATCGCAAGGCCGAGATGACCCTGACCGAGGCCGCCACCGCCTATAACCGGGCCCTTGCCGCCTGGAGCCGCGCGCACGGCATCGCCATGCTGGTGATTGATGGCATGATCGTGCCGCCTGCTGATCAGGAACTTTCAAACTTTGTTCTCGGTCTTCTGGCCGAAGATCTGACCATCCCGGCCAGCACGTAGAACACAACAATACTTCCGCATCCATTATTGGCATCTGCCTGCAACCAACCGGAATTTCAGATGGAATATTCAACCGTCAAACTCATTCACGTTCTTGGCGCCATCCTGTTTTTGGGCAACATCATCGTGTCCGCCGTCTGGAAAATCCAGGCAGACCGCACCAATGACCCGGTCGTGATCGCCTTTGCATGTCGCCTGATCAACATCACCGATCTGGCCTTCACCACCCTTGGCTCGGTCCTGATTATCATTGGTGGCATCGGGCTGTTTCATGCCACGGGCATCGCACTTTCCGATGCGCCCTATCTGATTTATGGCATCGGCCTGTTTGCCATGGCAGCCATGCTGTGGCTGGCGGGGCTTTTGCCGCTTCAGATCTATATGTCAAAGATCGCAGCCAAAACCGTGGCCAACGGCGAAACCGAAATGCCGGAAAGTTATGAGAAATCTCGCCGCCTTTGGAACATGGTCGGCCGGATCGCCATCCTGTTTCCGCTGGGCGCCCTTTATCTCATGATCATGCGCCCGGATTTCTGAGCCACGCTTTCGCGTGCCCCGTCTTCCACCATACGGAAAGCCGTTTTATCTGATTGATCGGCTTTTGGCGCAGCCCGTAATATGCCGCCAGTTAAAATAAACACCCGGGAGAAGTCCGATGCTGACCATCAAACGCCTGTCCATTGAGGATGCCTATATCCTGATCGAAGGGGCGCGCAACCGTGCCAATGAAATCGGGGTTCCGATGTGCATTGCCATCACCGATGAATCCGGTGTGCTGATCGCGTTCGAACGCATGGATGGCGGCAAGGTCACCAGCACCACCATCGCCCAGGACAAATCCTTTACCGCATCGGGCGCGCGCAAGGGCACGCATGAATATGCCGCCGCCGCCCAGCCGGGCAAACCGGCCTATGGTATTGATTCGGAAATCGGCGGTCGCCTGTCGATTGTCGCCGGCGGCCTGCCGGTGTTTGTCGATGGCGAATGTGTGGGTGGCATCGGCGTCAGCTCCGGCACCCCGCCGCAGGATCAGGACTGCGCCCAAGCCGGCCTTGATTTCTTCCTGAAGAAAATCGGCAAATGATCTGATGATTGTAGGCGGAAGACAGGCTTGCTGATCAGGCCGTTTTCCGCCCGCAAATCAGGAATTCGACATTGCCCTCGGGACCGGTGATCGGACTTTTGGTAATACCCAGCACCTCCCAGCCCGGAAGGTTCGCCAGCCAGTCGGAAATGGTATCGCAGACTTCCTGATGCAGTTCCGGTTCGCGGACGACGCCCTTCTTCCCGACCCGTTCCTTGCCGACTTCAAATTGCGGTTTGATCAGCGCGATCAGATAACCGCCATCCTTGACCCGTTCCATGCTGGCCGGAAGCACGGTGCGCAGCCCGATAAAGCTGGCATCGCAAACAACGATATCGATGGCATCGGGGATTTGTTCTTCGGTCAGGTGGCGCGCATTGGTCTTTTCCATAACCACAACGCGGTCATCATTGCGAAGCTTCCAATCAAGCTGCCCCTGCCCGACATCAACGGCATAAACCTTCGCCGCCCCATTCTGAAGCAACACATCGGTAAAGCCCCCGGTCGAGGATCCGACATCAACACCGATAAAGCCGGTAACATCGACGTCGAATTCGGCAAGCCCCTTTTCAAGCTTGAGCCCGCCACGTGACACCCACGGATGGGGCTGCCCGCGCAGCGTAATGGAAATGTCTTCCTTGCACGGCATGCCTGGCTTATCGAGCCGTTGCTCGCCGCTAAAGACATTGCCTGCCATGATGAAAGCCTGTGCCTTGGACCGGGTTTCCACCAGCCCACGTTCCACAAGCAACTGATCCAAACGTTTCTTTGCCATGAGCGCGTTTTAACCCACCCACCGCAAAAGGTCACGCATTTGGTCGCATCAATATATGCCGATCAGATCGGGAATTAGCTCGCCAGCGGCTCCAGATAGCCGCGTGGCACGATGGCAAGAAGATCATTAAGCGATTCGCCCTGAACGGCCACGTGCTGCTGCATGAGCTTGCCGGCCGTTTCCGCCTCGCCATTGGCAATCGCGCTCAGGATATCGGCATGTTCGTTATTGGATGTTTTCAGACGCCCCGGGCGGTGCAACTGCAAGCGGCGATAGGGTGCGAGGCGGTTACGGACATTCTTGGTCTGACGTTCAAGGAAGCTGTTGCGACATCCGGCATAGATTGCCTCGTGGAAGCGGACATTGGCCTCGTAATAGGCATCGGCATCCGCATGATCCTTAAGCGCGTTGCATTCATCAGAAAGCGCAATCAGATTGTCGATGTCAACGCGTGGCATACGCCGTGCCGCCAGACGTGCACACATGGCTTCAAGCTCCGCCATGACTTCAAACATCTCGATCAATTCGGCAACTGTGATGGACGCCACAATCGTGCCCCGGCGCGGCATGGTCGCCACCAGCCCCGACCCGGCAAGGGTTTGAAGGGCCTCGCGCACCGGCGTGCGGGAAACGCCAAAACGCTCGCTTAGGGAACGCTCGTCCAGTTTGTCGCCGGGCTTGAGCACACCGGTCACGATATCGCGTTCAAGTTTCTGAACCAGATCAGTGGCAAGCTTTCCGTTTTGCGACATGTGCGCCCTCATTCATCATCCCTTACTGGTATACCAGAACACATATTCTGGTACCAATCAAAGCCTTTTCCATGCTGCTTTGCGAAGTTTTCCTGCTGCGACGCAAAAGTTCATCCGCAGTTTTCCTGTATTTTGACGCAGACACTGGGGCGCGGATTTGTGGCACTGCAAAATGCCCTTCTGGTATACAAAATTGCATGGACAGCATGCCAGAAATCTGTAACGCTTTTCACCAATGCGAAAACCGCATCAATAAAAAGACGCGCAAAAGCCGTCACAATGCATTCAAAACGCATGCTTCATCCGGGAGGAAAAGATGAAGATTTTCAAAAAGACTCTTACGGCGTCCGTCGCCGCCATCTCCATGTCTGTTGCCGCCTTTGGCATGTCCGCATCGGCTGGTGCCGAGACTCTCAAGCTGTCTCACCAGTGGTCGACCAGCGACATCCGCCACAAGGTTGCAGAGATCATTGCAAACGAAGTCAAAGCTGCTGACGTTGATCTGGAAATCCAGATCTTCCCGTCCGGCTCCCTGTTCAAGGCGAAGGAACAGTGGACCCCGATGACACGCGGCCAGCTTGACATGATTGTTTATCCGCTGGCCTATGCCGGTGGTCGTGTTCCAGCGGCAAACCTGACCCTGATGCCGGCACTGGTTAAGAACCATGACCATGCCAACCGCATCAACGAATCCCCGTTCATGGCTAAAATCGAAGAGCTCCTGAACGACGAAGGCGTTGTAACGGTTGCCAAAGGCTGGCTTGCAGGTGGTTTTGCTTCCACCCAGGGCTGCATCAAACAGCCGGACGATGTCAAAGGCCTGCAGATCCGTGCAGCTGGCAAGTCGTTCGAGCAGATGCTTCAGGGTGCTGGCGGCTCCATCGCCGCAATGCCGAGCTCGGAAATCTATCCGGCCATGCAGACCGGCGTTCTGGATGCGGCAAACACCAGCTCGTCGAGCTTTGTGTCCTATCGTATCTACGAGCAGGTCAAATGCTACACCCCGGCCGCTGGCAATGCCCTGTGGTTCATGTATCAGCCGGTCCTGATGTCCAAGCGCAGCTATGACAAGCTCAATGATGCGCAGAAAGACGCACTGGCAGCGGCCGCAAAGGTTGCAGAAGAATACTACACCACCGAAGGCCGCAAGCAGGACTCCGACAGTGTCGCAGTCTTCAAGGAAAACGGTGTTGAGATCGCTGATCTCTCTGACGAGGACTTTGCAGCATGGCAGGCGATCGCCATGAAAACGTCCTATGCCAAGTTCGTGGAAGAAACCCCGAACGGTCAGGAACTTCTCGACATGGCACTCGCTGTCGAGTGATCCGTGCCTGAATGATCTGTTGGTGGTGCCGGGCATCCGGCACCACCCTGATTTTCCCAACACGACCAGACCATAACACCACGGTTCCGTCAGAGGAGTACGCGCGTGTCCAACGCCATGTCCCCGCACCCATTGCCCATTGATCTGCCCGATGACTTCGCGCAGACCCCAAGTGCGTCGCATTCCGTTAAATCCGATATGCCGCCCCCGCCTGATGTCGAACCGCTCGACGATCACGCCGCACAGGCAGACCGCAACGGCCATCATCCAAAGGGACCGATTGATGGCGTGATTGCGGCCATCCATTTCCTGTCGCGCGTGTGTGGCGTTGCCTCGGCCTCGATGTTTGCGATTGCCATGCTGATCATCTGCCAGTTGGTCTTCATGCGCTATGTGCTCAATGATTCCACGGTCTGGCAGACCGAAGCCGTCATCTTCCTGATGATCGGCGCGACCCTTGTCGGCCTGCCCTATGTCCAGTTGCTGCGCGGTCACGTCAATGTTGACCTGCTGCCGCTCTATCTCAAACGTGGCGCGCGCATGACGCTTGCCATCGTCACCTTGCTGTGCGGCATGGGCATCTCGGCCATGTTTGCCTTTTACGGTCTGGAACTGGTGATCGAAGCCTTTGAAGGCGGCTGGTTGTCCGAGACCATCTGGGCTGTTCCGCTTTGGAAACCGTTCATGGCCCTTCCGGTTGGCTTTGGCCTGCTGTTCTTGCAGTTCGTTGCTGATTTCCTTTCCCTCATCACCCGCAGATCGACCCCGTTCGATATTCGCGAAGGCGCATTTTAAGGAGGCCGCACCATGGATCCCTTGCTTCTTGCGGCCATTGTTGGCATCGCGACCACAGTTGTTCTTTTCTCCGGCATTCCGGTCGGTATGGGCCTGATTTTGGTCAGCATCGGTTTTATCGTCATCTTTGATGGCACCGGATCGCTGCCGCTTCTGCCCGAAATCCTGTTTGGCAAACTCGAAAGTTTCGAAGTCCTCGCCATTCCGATGTTCATCCTGATGGGGGCGGTTGTTGCCTCATCGCGCGCCGGTGGTGACCTTTATTCGGTGCTTGATCGCTGGCTGACGCGTGTTCCGGGCGGGCTTGTGATTTCGAACCTTGGTGCCTGCGCGATCTTTTCCGCCCTGTCGGGTTCGTCACCGGCCACCTGTGCCGCGATTGGCAAGATGGGCATTCCGGCGATGCGCGAACGCGGCTTCCCCGATACGGTTGCTTCCGGCTCGATTGCGGCGGGCGGTACGCTTGGCATTCTGATCCCGCCAAGTGTCACCATGATTGTCTATGGCATCTCGACCGAAACCTCGATCGGGCGTCTGTTCCTGGCCGGCCTGCTGCCGGGTCTGCTGGTGACAGTGCTGTTCATGGCCTGGTCGCTCTATTCGACCTGGCGTCAGGGCAATGCCCAGGCCGCCCTTGGCGTGATCAAATACAGCTGGAAGGAAAAGTTTGAAATCCTTCCGCGTGTCCTGCCCTTCCTTGTGATCATTGGTGCGGTTCTCTTCGCCCTTTATGGCGGTGTTGCCACCCCGTCCGAAACAGCCGGCGTTGGTGCGCTGTTCTGTTTGGTGACGGCGATGATTGTCTATCGCATGTGGAAACCGGGGCAACTTTGGAATGTCATGCGCGACACCACCAAGGAATCGGTGATGATCCTGCTGATCATCGGGGCGGCGGGCCTGTTTAGCTACATGTTGTCATCGCTTCTGGTCACCCAGTCGATTGCACAGTGGATCTCCGCACTTGAGGTCAATCGCTGGGTTCTGATGGGCTTCATCAATCTGTTCCTGCTGATCAGTGGCTTCTTCCTGCCGCCGGTCGCCGTGATCCTGATGAGCGCGCCGATCCTGCTGCCGGTGATCGTCAATGCCGGTTTCGACCCTTACTGGTTTGCCGTGATCCTGACGATCAACATGGAAATCGGTCTGATCACCCCGCCGGTTGGTTTGAACCTGTATGTCATCAATGGCATCGCCCCGGACATCCGTTTGCAAAGCATCCTCAAGGGCGCATTCCCCTATGTGCTGTGCATGATCCTGGCAATCATCATTCTGTGCTTCTTCCCCGAAATCGCCACCTGGCTTCCGGAAAAGGTTATTGGAGGACGCTAATGTCAGGAATGTCTGTCAAAAGCTGGCTTTCAAGCATTGCCGACCGTGGTCGTGAACTGCTTGATCTGCCAATCTCGACCCCGCAGGAGCCGCTCAAGCAGCTCGGTGCCATGTGCAAGGACCTTGTCTCGCAGAAAGGTGAGGCACGTGGCACCGCGGTTGCACGCGAAGTGGTCCGTCTTTGGGAAAACCTGCCGGAAGAAGACCATCTGGCCTTCTTTCAGATGATGCAAAACGACTTCAGCGCCGACCGCGCCAAGGTCACCAAGGCGGTAGAGGCTTTTGCCAAGGACCCGTCCGAGGCCAACCTGGCCGTTCTGACCCAAACGTCCGAACCGGTTCGCCAGCAGCTTCTGCGCAAGATCAACATGGCACCGGGCGGCACGCGCGCGATTGTCGATATGCGTGAAACCCTGATCGGGCTTCTCAAAGGCAATCGCGATCTTGAACCGCTCAATGCCGATATGCAGCACCTGCTGACCAGCTGGTTCAACCGTGGTTTCCTTGAACTGCGCCATATTGACTGGGATACCTCGGCGGCCATCCTTGAAAAACTGATCCGCTATGAAGCGGTGCATGAAATTCAGGGCTGGGAAGATTTGCGTCGTCGTTTGGCGACGGATCGGAAGTGCTTTGCCTTCTTCCATCCGGCCATCCCCGACGATCCATTGATCTTTGTCGAGGTTGCTTTGGTCCATGGTCTGGCCGACAGCGTTCAGGCGCTTTTGGCCCCGGAAATTGATGAAAAGGCCCCGGAAACAGCCAACACCGCGATCTTCTATTCGATCAGCAACTGTCAGGCCGGGCTTAAGGGGATTTCCTTTGGCAACTTCCTGATCAAACAGGTGGTCGAGGAACTCAAACGCGAATTCCCGCAACTCAAACAATTCGCCACCCTGTCGCCCATTCCGGGCTTCATGGGCTGGCTGCGCACCCGCCAGAAAAGCAAAGCGGATGATGCCGAGCTCGCCGGTCAGGTTCTTGAAGGGCTCAGCGAAGATGACTGGGTCAATGATCCGATCAAGGTCGCAAAGCTGAAAAAGCCGACGTTGGGCCTGTGCGCGACCTATCTTGCCACGTGCAAGCGCGGCAAATCCCCGCTGGACCCCACCGCGCGGTTCCATCTTGGCAATGGTGCACAGCTTGAACGCCTCAACTGGCTTGGCGACACGTCCGACAAGGGCCTGCGTCAGGCGGGTGGCATGATGGTGAATTACGCCTATCACCTTGATGATATCGAGAAAAACCACGAAGCACTGATGAATGACGGAAAGATTGCCACATCGAAATCCGTCGCACAGCTTGCCGGAATTTAAACAGGTATGACCATGTCAGATAATCTTCTTCAAACATTTCTGGACCGTTTTCCGGCCGATAAATCCCGCACCTTCCTGATCGAACGCGATGGGACGGAGCGCAGCTTCGCCTGGCTTCTTGATCGCACCGGGCGTTATGCATCCGTCCTTGCCGCCCATGGCGTGGTCAAGGGCGACCGAGTGGCTGCACAGGTCGACAAATCATCAGATGTGATCGCGCTCTATCTTGCCTGCCTGCAGCTTGGTGCCATTCACCTGCCGCTCAATACTGCCTATACCGGGGACGAGATCGCCTATTTCCTCGGCGATGCCGCCCCGCGCGCCTTTGTCTGCCGTCCGGCCCATATCGACGCGGCCAAGGAACTCGGTGACAAAAATGACGTCGCCGCTGTCCTGTCGCTGGGAACAAAGGGCGATGGCAGCCTCAATGACGAGGCCGCCAATGCCACCGCCATGACCGACATCGTCGCCGCCGAGAAGGATGACGTTGCCGCAATCCTGTATACTTCGGGCACGACGGGCCGGTCCAAGGGCGCGATGCTGACCCACAACAATCTGGGTTCAAACGCCAAGACCCTGCATCAGGCCTGGGGTTTCCAGCCGGGCGACACGCTTTTGCATGCCCTGCCGCTGTTCCATACCCATGGTCTGTTTGTCGCCATCAACATCATGCTGATGAATGGCGGCAAGGTGATCCTGCTTCCGAAATTCGATGCGGATGACGTGATTGAACGTCTGCCGCAATCAACCGTCCTGATGGGGGTTCCGACCTTCTATACCCGCTTGCTCGCTCATCCGCAGTTTAACAAGGATGTTACCGCTAACATGCGTCTGTTCGTGTCGGGCTCTGCGCCGCTTCTGGCCGAAACCCATGACGCGTTCTTTGAACGTACCGGGCACAAGATCCTTGAACGCTATGGCATGACCGAAACCTGCATGAACACGTCAAACCCGTTCGATGGTGAACGCCGTCCGGGTGCGGTTGGCCCGACCCTGCCGGGGATCGAGGCACGCGTGTGTGACAAGGATGGCAATATCCTTGGTGCCGGTGAAATCGGAGTTTTGGAAGTCCGCGGCCCGAACGTCTTTTCCGGATACTGGCAGATGCCCGAAAAAACCGCGTCCGAGTTCCGCCAAGATGGGTTCTTTATCACCGGCGACCTCGCCACCATCGGTGAAGACGGCTATGTCACCATCGTTGGGCGCGACAAGGATCTGATCATTTCCGGTGGCTTTAATGTCTATCCCAAGGAAGTCGAAGAAGTCATTGCCGAATATGATGAAGTCGATGAGGTCGCGATCTTTGGCCTGCCCCATCCCGATTTCGGCGAAGCCGTTGCCGGTGTGATTGTAGCAGCTAATGGCGATCAACCTGATACCGACGCCCTGATCAAACGCACCCAGGACAAGCTGGCCAAATTCAAAGTACCCAAGCGCATCTGGGTGATCAAGGAACTGCCGCGCAACACCATGGGCAAAATCCAGAAGGCCCAGTTGCGCAAAGAATACGAGGATACCTTTACCTCCCCCACTGCATAAACGTTGCAGTCCCATACTCCCGCTGCCAAGAGGCTGCTTCCCCAAAGGAACAGCCTCCCCGTAGCACCCATCGGGTCTTTGACCCAACTTTCCGGCCGGATTTATCTGGCCGGATTTTTTTTGTCCATCACGCAAACCTGATGACCCCGCTGCCTAACGTTATGCAATTATTAGGGAATAACAGCAGAAGATGTTAAATTAGAAAAACAATATCGAGCAATCTGCAGGCTTGTCCAAAAGTGCCAGAACGAAAGTAACTGGGATTGATGACCAAGCTTGACGACGCCATAGACCGCATTTCGCGTAACATCGCCCAAACCGGCGCCCTCACCACAGAGGCATCGCGTCGCTATGACCAGATGTTTGCCGACTTCCGTATCGAGCTCGACCACACCCTTGATGCGGCCGACACACTTGCCGATGCGGCCAATGCCACCATGGCCCTGCTTGAACAGGCATCCACCCTTCTGCGTGAAAGCTTCCCCAATCCCGCGCCGCGCGCGTGTCGTGATCAATGCAGTGCGTGCTGCCACCTGTTCGTCAGCGTCCCGCCCGGCGTCACCGACCTGATCGCCGCCCACATCACCGCGACCTTTAACCCGCCCGAACAACAGGCCCTGTTGATCCGTCTGCGCACTGTCGCACACGAAATCGAACAATTCACCAGGACTAGCGACGTGCGCGCCCGCTGCCCGCTGCTTGATGAAAATGAACGCTGCAGCATCTATACCGTCCGCCCCCTGACCTGCCGCGCCTTTACCTCTTCGGACGCCGGTCTATGTCACGCCATGGTCTTTGGTGACAGTGCGCAGCAAACCACCCGCATTGATCAGGATCCGGGCCATTACCGCCTGCATATCGAAGCCACCGAAGCCCTGCAAAACCTTGCTGCCCGGCGCGGTCTAGAGGGACGTCAGGAAGGTTTCGTCCACGGGCTGCTGGACCGGCTTGAAAACAGACTGACATCCGCCTGATCAGGCCGGCTTGCAATTTTGCGGAAACAAGACCATTTCCCCTACGTTCCTGAATGGTCGGGCCTTCACCCGACACCTGCAATCAACCATATGGGGCAGACATGCAAAACCCGTCAGCACAAGCACCGCGCGTGGCCTTTGTCACCGGCGGCGCCCAGGGATTGGGCCTTGGGATATCAAAGCATCTTCTGGGTCTTGGCTGGAAGGTGGCGATGTTTGATCTTGATGCTGATGCGGGCAAGGAAGCCCTTGAAAGTCTGACGGACGCAGAACGCGACCGCACCCTGTTTCTCCAAGGCGACGTCGCCAATGAGGGCGACATCAAGCTCTGCATTCAGCAATGCTTTGACCGATTTGGCCGCATTGATGGCCTGATCAATAATGCCGGCATCGCCGATCCCCGCGCCCCAAACATCGAGGACCTTGAATGGGATCAATGGCAACGGGTGATCAACGTCAATCTCGGGGGCGTCTTCCTGGCGACCAAACACGCCACGCAACATCTGCGTGAAACCGGCGGCGCGATTGTCAATATCGCCTCCAGCCGCGCCTTTCAGTCCGAAGCCAATACCGAACCCTACGCCGCCTCCAAGGGCGGCATCGTTGCCCTGACCCATGCGCTGGCAGTAAGCCTTGCCTCTGACATCCGGGTCAATGCGATTGCGCCCGGCTGGATCGAAGTCGGTGACTGGCAAAAACAGGCCAACAAGACCACACCCGATCACAGCGACATGGACAAATCCCAACACCCCGTCGGTCGGGTCGGCACACCCGATGACATCGCACACGCCGTTTCCTTCCTGCTTGATGGCGACAAATCCGGTTTCATGACCGGCGAAACCATGCGCATTGATGGCGGCATGACGCACAAGATGATTTATGTCGATTAAACCAGCCAAAGAATGCAAAAGACCGGTCTGTCATTTCTGACGACCGGTCTTTTGTTTTTCTGAAAGTCTTCGCTTATGCCCGCGCTTTACTTTCGCTCATGCCAAGCGCGCCAAGGGCGGTCTTGACGATGGCCTTGGCATCAAGTCCGGCTTTCTCGTACTGGATTTCCGGCTTGTCGTGATCGACCAGCGCATCCGGCAATGCCATGGTGCGGATTTTAAGGCCGTTATCAAGCAATCCCTGCCCTGCCATATGCTGCAGAACCATTGCACCAAAGCCGTTGATCGATCCTTCTTCGATGGTGATCAGGACTTCATGATTGCGCGCCAGATCAGCAATCAGTTCATGATCAAGCGGCTTGGCAAAACGCGCATCGGCCACCGTCGCCGGCAAGCCCCGTGCAGCCAAGTCTTCGGCCGCTATCAGCGCTTCGGCCAGACGCGTGCCATAGGACAGAATGGCAATCTTGCCGCCTTCACGCAGGATACGGCCCTTACCGATTTCAAGAACCTGGCCCTCGGACGGCATTTCAACGCCAACACCCTCACCGCGCGGATAGCGGAACGCAGATGGCCGATCATCAATCGCCCAGGCGGTCGTCGTCATATGCACCAGTTCCGCCTCATCTGCAGCCGCCATCAGAACAAAGTTCGGCAAGCAGCCGAGATAAGCAATGTCATAGGCCCCGGCATGGGTCGCCCCGTCCGCACCAACCAGACCGGCCCGGTCCATCGCGAAACGCACCGGCAGGTTCTGGATCGCGACATCATGCACAACCTGGTCATAGCCACGCTGCAGGAAGGTCGAATAGAGCGTGCAGAACGGTTTGTATCCCTCGCACGCCATCCCGGCAGCAAAGGTCACCGCATGCTGCTCGGCAATCCCGACGTCAAAGGCACGATCGGGGAAATGATCGGCAAAGATATTGACCCCCGTGCCCGACGGCATGGCAGCCGTGATGGCGGTGACTTTTTCGTCCTTCTCGGCCAGCTTGACCAGCGTTTCGCCATACACCTTGGTGTAGCTTGGCGCATTCGGGGTCGGCTTGGCCTGCTTGCCCGTCACAACATCAAACTTGGCAACGCCATGGTATTTGTCGGCGGCATTTTCCGCCGGGCCATAGCCCTTGCCTTTCTGCGTGACCGCATGGATCAGGATCGGGCCATCAACATCGGCATCGCGAACGTTTTTGAGGACCGGCAACAGATGATCCATGTTGTGACCATCAATCGGCCCGACATAGAAGAAACCCATTTCTTCAAACAGCGTCCCGCCGGTCACCATGCCACGGGTATATTCTTCAAGCTTGCGCGCCGCTTCTTCGATCTGACGCGGCAGATGCTTGGTCAGGCCCTTGGCCGCATTGCGCAAACCCTGATAGCCTTTGCCGGAAATCAGGCGCGACAAATAACCCGACATCGATCCCACCGGCGGGGCAATCGACATGTCATTGTCATTGAGGATCACGATCAAGCGTTGATCGGTGGCGGCGGCATTGTTCATCGCCTCATAGGCCATGCCCGCACTCATCGATCCGTCACCAATCACCGCAATGACGTTCTTGCGTTTGTCATCCGATAGCTGGTTGGCGACCGCCATACCAAGCCCTGCCGAGATCGAGGTGGAGCTATGCCCCGCCCCGAACGGATCATATTCAGACTCGGAACGCTTGGTGAAACCCGACAATCCGCCGCCCTGACGGATCGTACGGATACGATCACGCCGCCCGGTCAGGATTTTATGCGGATAGCACTGATGCCCCACATCCCAGATCAGACGATCACGGGGCGTATCAAACAGGTAATGGATCGCAACGGTCAGCTCGACCACGCCAAGCCCGGCGCCAAGATGGCCGCCGGTGACCGATACGGCATCAATCACCTCGGCGCGCAATTCGTCAGCCACCTGCTTCATCTGGGCAGGCTGCAATGTGCGCAGCTCGTCAGGGGTGTTGATGGTATCCAGCAGCGGGGTCTTGGAGGTCGTGCTCATTCCGATCTCGATTTTCAATTTTTTATATGGCGTTAATTTGGGCCTGAACCCTGCAACAGGGTGACGGTTATATCGCCATGTTGCAAGCTGCGTAAAATAGCGGGGTTCGACCGAATTAGCGACCCTGAATTTCACCTGATTTTACACGCTCGAGAAACCGGTGGATCACCTGTTCGACCGTGCGGTGAATGGTGTCGCGATCCTGTCCGAAATCCCGACAGAGATAACCAAAGTTCTCGGCAATATATGGGGTGCATTTCGGCAAGAAGGAATAGTGCCCAGCTCCCTTGACCTTCACGAACTTCGCCCGCCCGCGCAACAGATTGCGAAAGTGTGCGGCGTTAACATGGTCATGCAGGATTTCGTCTGTATCGGCCTCGACAAACAGCATCGGGATATCAATATCGCCAAGCCCTTCGTCGGTGGCCGCAACCCCAAAGGCCGGCGCAATCGCGATAATCGCGGTAATCCGGTCATCCCGCTCGGACACAACCGGCCCGCCATAAACGTTGTGCAACCGATCAATGTGATCGTCGCTGGGTGCGTGCTGGCAAATCACGCGATCACTCTCGGCATTGATTTCGCAGTAATCCTGCCACGCCTGGGCATCAAAGTCCCACCCGGCCAGTTTCAGAACCGTCGCCCCGCCGGCCGAATGTCCCAGGGCATAGATTTTGGCTTGGTCAATCTGAGGCCCGATCTCGTCATGCGCCAACAACAGATCAAGCGCCAATCGCATTTCCTGCGGGCGACGTTCAATGATTGCCAACTGCCGGGCTTCGGACGCATCCAAGTAGTTATCGCCATGATGCTGCGGGGCCGCAACGATATAGCCGCGGCGGGCCAGATATTCCCCCAACCAGAACTGATTGAACCGATGCCCTTCCGAGCCATGGGAAAACAAAACCATCGGAAACGGACCATCACCGGCAAAATCCGCCCCACGCGCTGCACCGGATGCCACGCCCATATGGCGCACGGAACTTTCCGGCTCTGTTGCCGGATACCAGATGGCAAGCGGAAACGGATCCTTGTCAAACAGCCGGTCGCGAAAACCGGCTGTATATGGGGGATAGTCGGTCATTTCTAAAACCGCAAACGATCAGCGGTCACGTTCAACGACGAAACGGGCCACAGCACGCAGCGGTTCGGCCTCGCCGTCAAAGCAGTTCAGGTGATTGATCGCCTGATCGCACAGCATGCTGGCCTGCTCACGTGCCTGATCCAGACCAAGCAATTTCACGAAGGTCGACTTTTCCTGATCGGCATCCTTACCCGCCGTCTTGCCAAGCTCCTCGCTGCTTGCCTCAACATCAAGGATGTCATCCTTAATCTGAAACGCCAGCCCCATGTCATGGGCATAGGATCGCAGGGCCAGTCGAATGCTTTTGGGCGCCTTGCCAAGGATCGCACCGGCTTCGCAGGCAAAGGCAAACATCCGTCCGGTTTTGAGCAAATGCAGATGGGTCACCTGTGCCTGATCAAAACTCTGCCCTTCGCCCGCCAGATCGATCATCTGACCACCAACCATGCCATACGGCCCGGCCGCCCGGGCAAGCGCACGCACCAGATCGGTGCAAACACGCGGGTCTGGATGGGTATCTTCGTCGGCCAGCACTTCAAACGCCTGGGTCAGAAGCGCATCACCGGCCAAAATCGCCGTCGCCTCGTCATATTGCTTATGACAGCTGGGCTTGCCGCGACGCAGATCATCATCATCCATCGCCGGCAAATCGTCATGGATCAGCGAATAGCTGTGCACCATCTCGACCGCGGCCGCGACGCGAAGGGCCGAGCGACGTGAAACCTTGAACAAGCCGGCAGAGCTCAGCACCAGAAACGGACGCAGGCGTTTGCCATCGCCCAGCGTCGAATAACGCATCGCCTGATACAGGCGCTGCTCGATCTGGCCATTGGCGCGGGGCAGAATCCCGTCAAGCGTCTCGCCCAGATCAGCAGACGCCGCACTCAGTCCGGCAAGCAAGTCGTAACTCACGACGGTCTCCGATTATTCAATATCTGGTTGTTCGATTTATTCGATTTCGGTCGGGGTTGCCGACGGGCGGCCATCCGCATTGAGCGTAATTTTTTCGATGCGCTCTTCGGCCGCACGCAGCTTGTCCGCGCAATGGCGCTTAAGTGCCGCACCGCGTTCATAGGACGCAATGGCATCATCAAGACCGACCTGCCCCTGTTCAAGCTGACGCACAAGGGTTTCAAGCTGCCCAAGCGCCTCTTCGAAACTCAGTTTCGCGATATCTTCAGGAATTGTGGGAGATGCAGTAGCCTCGGACATGTAAGCTCCATTTCTTTGATCGGCGCGGAGTTTACGCGCAAGTTTTGATCAGGGCAACCGGACAGAACGCAATTTCGTCTGGCTGAAACGCTTTTGACGACCAACAGGACACGCGCGCTGTACTGCGCTTAATGCGCGCCCATCAAGGTCCGGACATGCTGCACGGCACTGGTGGCAAGCGATGGCAGATCATAGCCCCCTTCAAGCAGCGATACGACCCGACCGCCACACTGTTCCTCGGCCAGGGTCATCAACTGCTTGGTCATCCAGACAAAATCATCCGCAACAAAGCACAGCCCGGCCAGCGGATCATTCTTGTGGGCATCAAACCCCGCCGAAATGATCAGAAGTTCGGGCTTGAAGGCGGCAATGCCGGGCAGAACAGTCGAATTGAAAGCTTCCTGAAGCTCTGTCGTGCCCGCCCCGGCCGGAAGGCCGACATTGAGGATATTGTTCGCACAACCACGTTCGGTTTCAGCCCCCGTACCGGGATAAAGCGGCCATTGATGGGTCGAGCAATAAAACAGATCCGCATCGTTATAAAACAGGTCCTGCGTGCCATTGCCATGATGGACATCGAAATCCATCACCGCCACGCGCTTGATGCCAAATTTCTTGCGTGCATGATGGGCGGCGATCGCTGCATTGTTAAACAGGCAAAACCCCATCGCCCGGTCATATTCCGCGTGATGGCCCGGCGGTCTGGTGGCGACAAAGGCGTTCTTTTCATGCCCTTCCATCACCGCATCAACCGCAATGCATGCACCACCGGCCGCACGCAGGGCCGCATTGCCCGATCCGGGCGAAACATAGGTATCACCATCAAGCGATACGATGCCCTCATCGGGGATGGTGGCCATCAACTTGTCGACATAGGCCGGGTCATGGACGGCCTTGATCAGCTCGATCTCGGCCAGTGGCGCTTCTTCGCGATGCAGGAACATGAATTCCTCGGCCTCGAACACGCGCTGAACAACGCGCAGTCGGTCGGCACATTCCGGATGTCCGGGGCCGGTATCATGATCAATGCAATCGTGGTGAGACACGAACAAAGTCGCCATTTTTCTGGATCACCTTCCTGAAAGGTCAAACACGGATCAATTCCGGGCATATGTCCGGAACCCGGGTTTGCGTTAACCGCGTCCCTTTTTTATGTCCTTCTTGAATCGTTTTAGCGCAAAACGATTTCCTTTTCTTTGTTCTAAATCAGCATATCAAACGACGTGCGCGCAAGCTCTTTGGCCTTCGACAAAAGCATCATCCGGCACACCGCATTTTACCACTATTACTTTCACAGTTTTGCCGTTTTCTCGGGTTTGTATATGCAGTGTTCGAAAATGTTGCCGGTCCAACCCCGGAAACACAGCCGAACAGAAACCAACCCTTACGGTTAAACATTGCCCGTCAGAATTGCTGTTGGGCCGTCACGCCAAAGGGGCAAAATCGCGACCATCAGAGACCAATCTGGTGCAAAGAAGGAAGCTCGACAGGCCGTTTTCCGGCAAAAACACCGTAAGTTGCATGTTACGTCGGAGGAAACACGCTCTTGACAGATTTGTAATATACGTGAGAATGAGTCCACCAACCAATTCCAGTAATTAGTTGGTGGCAAAAGCCGCTATACTATAGGTATTATTACCTAAAGCCGCTTTGATCCAGCCGGGCAATAGCCACCCTATGGCTCTGGCTGGTGAAAATGTCGAATTTTCGTTGGGACAATGACCGCTTGCGGTCAGGCTCATAAGGAAGCCAAATGGAACTTAACAATCTAGAAGAAAAGGCCGAACAGGCGAGCACCCTGTTAAAGGCCATGAGCAATCAGAGCAGACTGCTTATCCTTTGCCAACTTAATGAAGGCGAAAAGTCGGTTGGCGAACTCGAACGTATCGTTGGACTAAGCCAGTCCGCCCTCTCGCAGCATCTCGCCCGCCTGCGTCGTGACAAGCTCGTTCAGACTCGTCGCGAAGCACAGACCATATACTATTCTTTGAATGGTGATGACGCTCTGCGCGTGATCGAGACACTTCACGGACTTTATTGCAACGCCTCGCGCAAGTCCGCTGCTGCCTAACATCAGGGGCGCTCCCCATTAAAAAAGCCTGCCTTTTTTAAGGCAGGCTTTTTTATGTCAAAACGCCAAAAGCAAACTTACTGCGGGCCGCATTCCGGCATCGGCAACCGGCTGACCTTATCAAGCGTGCCCAGAACTTCGAACTCGCCATAATCAAACCGCATCCCGTGCGCGACACCGTTTTCGGCGAAATCCACAGCCATCTCGGTCGACGGCCCGTTCTCAGCAGCGCCTAGCGGATAGAAGGCCAGGTTCATGCGGTGAAACGCACTGCTTGCAATGCCATCGGGATCATCAGCCGCATTATCAGCGTCCTTGCGATCTGAAATCACCACCGCGACCCGGTTGGTCGGCGCATCGCCGCTGCCATCGAACACCAGATCGTTGGCAAACCGCTCCCCGTCTTGTGCTCGTTTAAGCAACATCAGCGAATGCTGGGTCGGGAACAGGGTATCTGCGGCCAATTCTTCTTCGACTTCGACCGGCACTTCATAGGTCACCTTGACCATGTCATCGTCGCGGATGGCCTTGCCGACGATCTCATCGACCTTGGTGCCATCAAGATAATCGCGCATGCGAAAACGGTACTCGTTGCTGGCGAAATCTTCCCACTGTGTCATGGAATAGGCCGAATTGATCGGCGTGCCTTCCGACCCTTGCAGGATCATGATCTGCTGCATTTCGGTGACCCAGCCATCGCACATTCTCTCAAAGCGATAGCCAAGCACACCGGACGCATCCACGATCGAGCTCCCCGCCTCAGCGCGGGTCATCTTGAAGTGATATTCCGCGACATGCGGCACGATGGCATCTTCAATGACCGCCACATTCCCCGCCTGCGCGGCACAGCCACCAAGACCAAGGCCCAAACAAAAGATCAGCGTTCCTTTCAGGGAACGCTGACGTTGCTTCATTTCTGAAAAAATCCCAGACAACATCACTCTCCGGTGGCGGTAACTCCGACAATCCAGGGATTCTCAATCCCCTTTTTGGTAGCAAGAAGGCGCAGATCACGTGCATGCTCTGCCGAAAGCGGCCCGACCGCAACGCGCAGGTAAGGTGTACCCTTTACATCCGCATTCAAAAGACGTGGCTGGTATTCCGCATAGATGCCAAGTGCCTTCTGTGCACGGGCTTCATCAGCAAAGCTTGCCAATACCACATAATCACCGGGCAGCGGCGCGGCAAGATCATCGCCCGCAAGCGCCTCGCCATCCACGGTCGGCTCAATCGATTTCACAATCGCATCGACGCCGTCTTCCATCGTGGTCGCGTCAGCCAGGGCGGCGGTCACAGTTTCCTTTGGTGCCTCAACTTCCGGCAGGCGCTTGTCTTCGACATAGCCGGCCACGGCCGCATCGGCTTCGACCTGCGGGTCAATCGGCCCCAAATCGCCAAGCGCGACCGGAACGTCTTCAGCTTCGATCTGATCACGTGCAGAAGCCACCTCTACCGGCGCATCCACATCCACGTCCGGTGTAAGCTTGGCGGCAACAACCGCATCATCAGATGTGTCTTTTTCAGGCAGTGGCGGCAGGTTGGTCGTGACAATCGCGTTGGAGCGCATGGCGGTTGCGCTGGGTTCCGACCAATCTTCTGCCGGGGCATTCACTGCATAGATTTCCGGGCGTGCCGCACGGATTTCCTGTTTGATTTCGGGTTCGCCCATCACCGCAAGGGCCGCGGCCTCTTCTGCCAGGATGGTTTCTTCATCCTTGCAGATATCCTGTTCCAAAAGCGGGCGATGCAGCGCGCAATCCTGTTTGGCAACAAACGATACCGCATGGTCGGTCGTGCTTTTGCCAGTCGACACATAGCTGATCAAATCACCGGCCAGCTTGGCAACGGTCAGTTCAATCGGACCACCGCACGCGCTCAGCGCCAACGGCGCTGCCACAACTAGAATTTTTCTCAACAGGCCATCCCCCGAAGGATCAAATGTTCTTTTCCCCCGCTACACTGGCCCATAGCCCGTTAATATTAGGTAACGATCAGCAATCAAATACGCCCAAAAGAAAACGGCCCGGAACATGTCCGGGCCGCTTGATCGATCACTGTTTCGGGCAACCCCGCAAAACAGGTCAGTCTTTTTTCGCCTTCGGCGGCATCTGAACACGCAGATGCAGTTCCTTGAGCTGCTTGTCTTCGACTTCTGCCGGGGCATTCATCATCAGATCCTGTGCCTGCTGGTTCAGCGGGAAGGCAATGACTTCGCGAATGTTCGGCTCGTCGGCCAGCAGCATGACGATACGGTCAACACCCGGGGCCGAACCACCGTGCGGCGGGGCGCCGAATTTGAACGCGTTAAGCATACCGCCAAACTGTTCTTCGACCACGTCCTTGCCGTAACCGGCAATTTCGAACGCACGATACATGATGTCCGGGCGATGGTTACGAATGGCACCGGACGACAGCTCGATACCGTTACAAACGATGTCATACTGCCACGCCTTGATATCAAGCGGGTCCATGTTTTCGAGCGCTTCAAGGCCGCCCTGCGGCATCGAGAACGGGTTGTGGCTGAATTCGATCTTGCCGTCGTCATCTTCCTCATACATCGGGAAATCAACGATCCAGCAGAACTTGAACATGCCTTCTTCGCGCAGTTCCAGCTCGTCACAAACCTTGTCACGGACCTTACCGGCGAACTTGGCAGCTGCCAGTTCCTTGTCACAGGCAAAGAACACCGCATCGCCATCGGCAACGCCGGTGATTTCCTTGATCTGTGCGATACGTTCAGAGTCAAGGTTCTTGGCAATCGGGCCTTTTGCTTCGCCGTCTTCACCGTAAACGATGTAACCAAGACCCGCCGCACCTTCATCACGCGCCCAGTTATTCAGCTTGTCAAAGAAGCTGCGCGGGCGCGATGCGGCACCGGTTGCCGGGATCGCACGAACCACCGAACCCTTTTCGATGTTGGATGCAAAGATACCAAAGCTCGACCCACGGAACGGCTCGGTCACGTCCGAGATGATCAGCGGGTTACGCAGATCCGGCTTGTCGGACCCGTATTTCGCCATCGACTCATCGAACGGAATGCGCGGGAACGGATACGGGGTCACATCACGACCACCGCCGAACTCGACAAAGATGTCATGCAGGACCGGCTCGATCGACGCAAACACGTCTTCCTGCGTGGCAAAGGCCATCTCGAAGTCGAGCTGATAAAACTCACCCGGCGAACGGTCGGCACGGGCGTCTTCATCACGGAAGCACGGTGCGATCTGGAAATATTTGTCAAAGCCCGAAACCATCAGCAGCTGTTTGAACTGCTGCGGTGCCTGCGGCAGGGCATAGAACTGACCCGGATGCATGCGCGACGGCACCAGGAAGTCACGCGCCCCTTCCGGCGAGCTCGCCGTCAGGATCGGCGTCTGGATTTCCAGGAAGCCCTGTGCGGTCATTTTCTGGCGCATGGCCGAAATGACCTGGGAACGCAGAACGATGTTCGAATGCACGCTTTCACGGCGCAGGTCGAGATAACGGTGACGCAGGCGAACTTCCTCGCCATATTCGACATCGCCAAAGACCGGCATCGGCAGAACTTCGGCCGACGACTGAACTTCGATGTTCGATGCGTAAACTTCGATCTCGCCGGTCGGCAAGTTCGGGTTGATGGTCTCGGCCGTACGTTTGACAACCTTGCCATCGACCGTGATCACGCTTTCGGCGCGCGCTTTATCAAGCGTCTCGAACAGCGGGCTCGAAATGTCGATCACGACCTGGGTGATGCCGTAATGGTCGCGCAAGTCTACGAACAGAAGGTTGCCGTGGTCACGTTTACGGTGAATCCAGCCAGACAGGCGAACTTCCGCGTCGGCGTCAGTCGCGCGCAGCGCATTACAATTGTGTGAGCGAAAAGGATGCATTGTCATTCCAGGTTGCTTTATTTCTTGGGCCGCAAATTTGGCCGCAAAGGTGCATGCCAGACCCGCGCTGTCAAACAAAAAACGCACCACAGCATGCCCACCACGGTACTATCCGCAGTGCTTATGCGTGATGTTTCCCGCCCAACGGACGCGGTATCTCAAAATTTCAGCGGTATAAAACGCGCACAGGCCGCCTTCGTCAAGTGCCAGTAATGCAGATCAGTCAACGCAGATCAGCAAATCATTTGGCGATTGGTTCCGGACCGATCTTGATCGCCTGCAGGTCCTTGACCTTGATGAAATCGATCAGGCGGCCGGTTCCGGGCGCAATTCCCCCCCAATGATCGACATCGAATTCGAAATGCGCCAGACCACAGGTCGGATATTTGCGCGCCATGACGTCGAAGGCCTTTGCATTCCCCCCGCCATAAAGCGACTGGGCGAACACCTCGATCCCGGGATTGTGGCCGACCACCATCACATGCTTCGCGTCTTCGTGGGTATGATGCAGGTTTTCAAGCAACACCCGCTCGCTCGCCATATAAAGGTCTTCGTGATAGATCACATCCGCATCGGTGGCGAAATCGCGCCCCAAAAGGCCAAGGGTCTGAACCGCACGCGCTGCTGTTGAACACCAGATCAGATCGGGCACCAGTTCATGCTGGCGCAAATAGCGCCCCATGAATGGGGCTGCCTTTTCCCCGCGCCGGTTCAGTTCGCGGTCATGGTCGGCGCGACCCGGGTCCGCCCAGCTTGATTTGGCATGCCGAAGCAATAGCAGCGTTTTCATGTCTTCGTCTGTTTGGCAGTCGCGAATAATGATCAAACGGTGTTCTTGCATGCCATATCGCGGGCCGGGATGCCATCAGAAAAACTGACATATAAATTTAAGAAAATTGCACCCACCCAAGCAGTTATCCTATACTTCATTTGCAACCGGGAACTGTCGCATAAATTCAAAGACGGTCCCTCAATCCGCAGGAGGCATAGCGTGACACACGCCGCTGCAGTTCAATCAAGCGCGATCACCATTGATTCGGAAAGCCGCTTCATTAACCGCGAATTATCGTGGCTGGCATTCAACAATCGCGTTCTTGAAGAAGCCCAGAACAAGGGCCACCCGCTGCTTGAAAGACTTCGCTTCCTGTCGATTTCGGCCAGCAACCTTGATGAATTTTACATGGTGCGCGTCGCCGGCCTGGTCGGTCAGGTCCGTGCAGGCATGACCAAGGTCAGCCAGGATGGCATGAGCCCGTCCGAACAGCTGCGCGCCATTACCTTTGATGCCAACCAGTTGATGCAGGATCAGCAACGCGTCTGGCGCCAGCTCAGCAGCGAGATGGAAAAACAGGGCATCTCGGTCATCGACAAGACCGACCTGACCCAGACGGACCGCAAATGGCTTGATGGCTATTTCATGCGCGAAATCTTCCCGACGCTGACCCCGCTTGCCATTGATCCGTCGCATCCCTTCCCGTTCATTCCGAACCTTGGCTTTGCCATCGTCATGCAGCTGTTTGATCCGGCGGACGGGCACAATATGCGCGGGCTGATCCCGGTACCGCAAAAAATCGGCCGCTTCCTGCGCCTGCCGGGCCGGACTGAACGTTATTTGCCGGTCGAACAGGCAATCCTGCTGTATCTCGGCAAACTGTTCCCGGGGTTCGATATGATCGAGCACGGTTTCTTCCGCGTCATTCGTGACTCGGATGTGGAAATCGAAGAAGAAGCCGAAGATCTGGTACGTGTTTTCAAAACCGCGCTCAAACGTCGCCGTCGCGGCAGCATCATCCGCCTCAAGGTCAATGCGGCGATGCCCGAAGACATGCTTGATTTCGTCATTGATGAACTTGATGTCGCGCTTGAAGAAGTCGTCAAGGTTGATGGCCTGCTTGGCGTGGTCGATGTCAAACAGCTGATCGATTCCGATCTGCATCATGACCTTCTGTTTTCGCCCTATGCCGCGCGCTATCCGGAACGCGTGCGTGACTTTGGCGGCGATTGCTTCGCCGCGATCAGTAAAAAGGATCTGGTTGTTCATCACCCGTTCGAAGATTTCGATGTGGTGGTCCAGTTCCTTTTGCAGGCTGCCCGCGACCCGGATGTGGTCACCATCAAACAGACGCTTTATCGCACCTCGGAAAACAGCCCGATCGTCAAGGCCCTGATCGCCGCGGCCGAGGCGGGTAAATCCGTCACTGCCATGGTCGAGCTCAAGGCCCGCTTTGACGAAGAAGCCAACCTGCGCTGGGCGGCTGATCTGGAACGTGCCGGATGTCAGGTGGTTTATGGCTTCCTGGATTGGAAAACCCACGCCAAGATCTCGCTGGTGGTCCGCCGTGAAACCCACGGCCTTAAGACCTATACCCACTTCGGGACGGGCAACTATCACCCGATCACCGCGAAGTTCTATACCGATATCTCGTTCTTCTCGTGCGATCCGGCATTGGGGCGTGATGCGGCCAATATCTTTAACTTCATGACCGGCTATGCCACGCCGCGCTCGCTTGAAAAAATCGCCATCGCGCCGCATACCCTGCGCCCGACGCTTCTCACCCACATCGATCAGGAAATCGAAAACTGCAAGGCCGGCAAGCCATCTGGCATCTGGGCCAAGATGAACAGTCTGGTCGATCCGGTGGTGATTGATGCGCTTTATCGCGCCAGCCAGGCCGGTGTGCACATTGAACTCGTCGTGCGGGGTATTTGTTGCCTGCGTCCGGGTGTACCGGGGCTTTCGGAAAACATTCGCGTTAAATCGATTGTCGGACGCTTCCTTGAACATTCGCGCATTGTCGTCTTTGCCAACGGGGCAAAGCTTCCCTCGCGCAAGGCCAAGGCGTTTATTTCCTCGGCCGACTGGATGCCACGCAACCTGAACCGCCGTGTTGAAACGCTGGTGCCGGTTGAAAACCCGACCTGTCAGCAACAGATTGTTGAACAGATCATGATTGCCAACCTCAAGGATAACGCACAGGCATGGCATCTGCAGGCCGACGGTTCGTACGAACGTTGCGAGGCAGATGAAAAAGCATTCTCATCGCACAAATATTTCATGACCAATCCGTCGCTTTCGGGCCGCGGAAGTGCGCTGGATCAAGCCGACCCGAATGTTCCCGTGCTAGAGCTTGATGACTAGATAGGGTTAGGACCTATTAATTTGATTAGAATGGCAGAGCTTATATTTGTGAAATACAAGGAAAAGCCCGCTGAGCGGGTCGGCATCCCGCGCAAGGGATTTGACGCAGGAGTTCGCAAATATAAGCTCTGTCCTTCGGATCGCTCAGATTTGCACGGCCTACTTTGTCGCAAAACCTTGAAAGATATCTATCTGCCTGCGGTTTAGCTCCGCGTATCCGCACAAATCTGAGCGACCATTCAAACCAAATTAGTAGGTCCTAACCCTACAGACGACCAACAGGTGCCAACACCCTATGCTGACTGACCAACGGGCTTCCAACCGCATCGCGATCATAGATGTTGGCTCCAACTCTGTGCGGCTTGTCATTTTTGATGGCATGACCCGCGCGCCCATGCCGATCTTCAATGAAAAGGTCATGTGCGGCCTTGGCCGTGACCCCGACAATACCGGCAAGCTCAATCCCGAGGGGGTCGAGCTTGCCGTTGTCGCCATGCAGCGCTTTGCCACCCTGCTGCGCGCCATGAAGGTCACCCATGTCGATGTACTGGCCACCGCGGCTGTGCGCGCCGCCACCGACGGCAAGGAATTCTGTGACCGCGTCACCACCGAAACCGGCTTGACCGTCAAGGTCATTGACGGTCTTGAAGAAGCCCGCCTGTCGGCCCTTGGCATCATTTCAGGGGATCCGCTGGCATCGGGCATCATGGGTGATATCGGGGGTGGTTCGCTCGAACTGGTCCTGCTTGACAAGGGCGAGATCAAAAAACGCGTCAGCCTGCCGCTCGGTGCAATGCGCCTGCATACGGTGTTTGGCTCCGACCGCAGTCGCCTGACGGCTGAAATCAACAAGCATCTTGATACGGTCGATTGGCTTTCAGATGCCAAGGGGCAGCAACTTTATGCCGTTGGCGGGTCCTGGCGCTCGATCGCCAAGCTGTTCATTGCCCAGGAAAACTATCCGATTTCGGTGGTTCACAACCTTGCCATGCCGCAATCGGAAATGGCTGAACTGACCCACATCATCTCGCAGCAAAGCCGGGTGTCGCTTGAAAAGATCGGTGGTGTCTCCAAACGCCGTATCGACAGCCTGCCGCATGCATCACTTGTCATGAACATGTTGATGAAGCGTATGCAACCAAACGAGGTGGTCTTTTCCGGCCATGGGCTGCGCGAAGGCTGGATGTATGAAGTTCTGCCCGAAGATCTGCGTCAACGCGACCCGGTGCTCGAAGCCTGCTTCAGCTTTGCCGAAGACGGCGAACGCTTCCATCAGCACGGCGAAGAAGTTGCGCAATGGTGCGCGCCGATCTTCGCCGACCTGCCGGTCAATATCGAACGCCTGCGACTGGCAGCCTGCATCATCGGTGATATCGGCTGGAACGAACATCCCGATTACCGCGCGGTACAAAGCTATCACCGCATTTTGCGCCACCCCTATATTGATCTGAACCATCATGACCGGGTGTTCCTCGCCTACACCATCGGCTCGCGCTATGCCGGCAACTTCAAGGGTGACGAGGCCATTGATCGCATCCTCAGCGATGAGGATCGCCTGACCGGGCGCCTGTTTGGCCATGCCATTCGTCTGGGCCATACGCTTTCAGGCGGGGTCGAGGGCATATTGCCGCAAACGAAACTGCTGCTCGAAGACGGTAAGCTCGTCTTGCAGTTTGAAAAGAAGGCCAGCACGCTGTACGGCGAAGTCGTCGAACAGCGTTTTTCCAAACTGGCCAAGCTGATGAACCGAGAAAGTGAAGTCCGCCTCGCCGGATAAGCCCCAAAAGACACACACTCAAAACGCGCATTTCGTTGACGAAACACACCAAAACCGGCAGGATTACGGCCCCTTTGCTGAAAAGGAGTGCCTTTTCATGACGGACACACAGCAGCCCTCCGATCACACCCCGCCAGACATCGTAACCACACTGGCGCACATGCCCTTTCAAAGCCTGTGTCAGGCAATCATCACCCTCCCCGACAGCGACGAAGACATCGAAAAGCTCCGCACCGCTGCAGGCGATGAAGAAAGGTCACGCATAGACCTGCTGATCGCACTCAGAAGTACCCGACTGGGCGAGATCGCCCCGCTCTTTGCCACCGCCGATGACGATCCGGGCAACACCACCCTCCGCTCAACCGATGTCCCCGACACCATGCTCTCACTGCTAACTGCGCTCAACGCAGTCAAAGGCCCGCAATGAAACCACTCGATACCCAAGCCACCCTGCACCTGCGCTGCGGCTCCGACATTCGTGATGGCCTGAAGGCAGCCGGCTTTATGGGCGATTTTCTCGAATTTTCCGATCCGTTCTGTCAGGGCCCGGTGCCCGATCTGCCGCGGGGGACCTTCATTGAAACCCGCGCAGGTTTCATCGCCGGGTCTTATGACATGGCAAAGAACGCGATCCTTGAACGGTTACGGGGTGAATATGATGCTCTGGATCGGCTGGGGGATTATGATCATGTCGTGCTCTGGTTCGAACATGACAGCTACGATCAGTTGATTCTCGCCTTCCTGATGGATGCCATCGCAACCACACGGCCCGAAACAAGTATCGAGGTCATCTCGGTCGACCACGCCCCGGACTCCGAAGGCCTTGATCGCTTCATCGGCGTCGGACAGCTCTCCACCGATGGCCTGATCTGGTGCTGGGAAAATCACCGCATGCCGTTAACCGACGATATGCTGACTTTCGGTCGCAAGGTCTGGGATGCGCTCCGCGCAACCGACCCGACTGACCTGATGGCACTCGCAGGAACCCAAAATGCGCCCCTGCCCCACATGCCAGCCGCCCTCAAACGCCACCTCGCCGAACTGCCCGACCCGCAAACGGGCCTGAGCCTGACACAGAAACTGACCCTGCAAATCATCACCGATCACGGCCCGCTTCCGGTTGGTAAGGTCTTCGGCCACCTGACACGAACCTACGATCCGCTGCCCTATCTCGGCGATCTGATGTTCTGGCGCGAACTCGAATGGATGATGGACACCAAGGCCCCTCTCTTCACCGTCTCCCCAACCAGCCCCCAAACCAACTGGGCTGAGCGCATCCTCACCCTCACCGAGGCCGGACAAGAAACACACGCCGGCAACCGCAATTTCCTTGAAACTTTCACCGGCACCCGCTGGGTCGGGGGGATCCGCATCCATCCTTCGCATGCAGCATGATGCCCAAGGATGGAAAGCTGCCACAGTCTGACCGTGCAAAGCAGCGATTATTTTCCCTGTGGCGGCAATCTCTGATTGGACATTGCACCCGGATTGAATATGTTCTGCCCCACGGGGATATGGACATTCTGCAGGGAACCTAAATGGCGGCGAGAACGACAGTTATCACGATCACCCATAATGGGGGGCTCGTCATTGGCGGGCTGTTGAAATCGCTTCCTGCCGATCTGCCATTGATCGTTGTCGACAATGCGTCTCAGGATGACACGCTTGATATTGTTGCCAAGCTCCGCCCTGACGCAAAAGTCATCCGCAATAACGAAGGTCTGGGCTATGGCGCTGCCGCCAGTCAGGGGCTTGGCGCTGTCGAAACTGAGTTCGCCCTGCTTGCCAACCCGGACTCCCTGATGACCGAGGATGCGGTAAACGCACTTGTCGAGGCCGCTGATCAATATCCCGAAGCCGCAATGTTCGGCCCGCTGCATAGAGATGGCGACGGCAAGATTGAACCCAGCCATGATGTTGAACTCTGGAAGCGCGGCGGCTTTGGCAAACTGGCCTACCACTGTGTTCCCGAAGGGGCACTTTGCGTCGAATTCCTCTCGGGTGCGGTCAATCTTGTACGCATGGATGTGATGAAACAGGTCGGTTTCTATGACCCGGAAATCTATCTGTATTACGAAGATGACGACATGTGTACGCGCCTTCGCCGCGCAGGACACGGCCTGATCCTTGTTGCAGACTCTGTGGTGACACACCTGAATGGCGGATCGGTTCGTCCCAACCGGGCATATTACTGGGAAAAGTTCTGGAACATCGCTTGGTCCAGAATATACTTTGAACGCAAATACAAAGGCCGTCTCGCTGGAAGCTGCCTTGGCCTCAAATGCGCGTTGCGGTTTGCAGGAAAGGCCCTTTTGTACGGTCTGACCTTCAAACGGACGAAAGGCTGGCGCGATCTGGCAAGGTCGGCGGGATCTCTGGCGGCTGTCCTCGGTGTAAGGGCCTCGAAACTACCGCGCTCGGCGAAACACTAGGTCGGTGGCATCAAAACCTGAATGAGTGGATATCTTTTCAAATGAAGGCAGTAATTCTTGCAGGCGGATATGGCAGCCGGTTGAGCGAAGAGACCTCGGTTAAGCCAAAGCCGATGGTAGAAATCGGTGGCAAGCCGATCCTTTGGCACCTGATGAAGATTTACTCAGCCCATGGCGTCAATGAATTCGTGATCTGCCTTGGCTACAAGGGCTATGTGATCAAGGAATATTTCGCCAACTACTTCCTCCATCACGCCGACGTCACCATCGATATGGCGACCAATCAGCTTGAATATCACAATGCCAATGCCGAGCCGTGGAAAGTCACCCTGGTTGATACCGGTCTGAACAGCATGACCGGCGGGCGCATCAAACGGGTTGGGGACTATCTTGATGACAATGAACCGTTCTGCCTGACCTATGGCGACGGGGTCGGCGATATCGACATCACCGCCAGCATTGATTTCCACAAAAAACAGGGCCGCAAGGCAACCATGACTGTGGTCTCCCCTCCGGGCCGTTTTGGCGCAACTGTTCTGGAAGGCAATCAAGTCTCTGCTTTTCAGGAAAAGCCGCTTGGCGATGGCGCGCGCATCAATGCCGGCTTCTTTGTCTGCGAAAAGTCCGTCCTGAACGAAATCGCTGAAGACAAAACCGTTTGGGAAGCTGAACCGCTGCGCAATCTGTCTGATCAGGGCGAGCTTTCTGCATGGCGTCATGATGGCTTCTGGCAGCCAATGGATACCCTGCGCGAGAAGCAGATGCTTGAGAACCTCTGGACAGAGGGCAAAGCCCCCTGGAAGGTCTGGTAACTGTCATGCGTCCCAGCGAAAACCTGAGATCATTCTGGTCAGGCAAACGTGTTCTTCTAACCGGTCACACTGGTTTCAAGGGAAGTTGGGCGGCCTGCTGGCTGATGCAAATGGGCGCTGAGGTCCATGGCTTTGCACTGTCACCGGAAACTGATCCAAACCTGCATGATCTTCTCGACCTCGACTACGCATCGGAAACCATTGCCGACTTGCGTGATCGCGCTGACATTGCCGCTACTGTAAAACAGGTCCAACCCGAACTTGTTCTGCACATGGCGGCTCAGCCGCTTGTGCGGCGCGGATACCGTGAACCGGTCGAGACCATGGCAACCAACATTATGGGCACTGCCCATCTTCTGGATGCGCTGCGCGATAGTCCTGGCCTCAAGGGCGCTCTGGTGGTTACCAGCGACAAGGCCTATGACAATGACAGCTACGATCAGGCGCATGGCGAAATTGTCTTTAGCGAGGGTGACGCACTCGGTGGCCGCGATCCCTACAGCGCGTCAAAAGGCTGTCAGGAAATCGTCGCACGCAGTTTTGGCCAAAGCTATTTCCGCGCAGCAAACATCCCGGTGGTCACAGCACGCGCAGGTAACGTGGTCGGCGGTGGTGACTGGTCCGAAGACCGCCTGATGACAGATATCATTCGTGCCGTTTCCAACGGTGAAGCGGTCGAACTGCGTAATCCCGGCACCACACGCCCCTGGCAGCATGTCATTGAGCCGGTTTCCGGATATTTGATGTATCTGCAGGCTGCGGTTGAGAGCAAAACGGCTGTCAGCGCACTTAATTTTGGTCCGCATGAATCGCATACTGTTGGTCATGTAACCAATCTGATGCTGGATGCCTGGGGATCGAAAGCGGGCATCGCGCAGCAGGACAATACCGGGGGCAGCAAGGAAGCACTCACGCTTGCCTTGGATTCAGCTCTTGCCACCAAAACCCTGTCATGGGAACCGCGGCTTGAACTGCCGACCTGTGTGGAATGGATTGTCGCATGGCACAAGGCACACCTTGATGGCCGCAAAATGCGCGACGTGACCGAGGCCCAAATTGCCTCGTTTGAGAAGATGATGGATACGAAATGACAACGCCAACCTGCCGCGCCTGCGGAACCGAACTGAAACACACGCTTGTTGATCTGGGCCTGAGCGCGCTTGCCAACTCCTATGTGCCGCTGGATCAAGCGGATCAAAAAGATCCGCGTTACCCTCTCCATGCACGCGTCTGTGAGAACTGCTTCCTGGTGCAGGTCGATGATGTTGTCCCGCCATCGGACATCTTCAGTCACTATGCTTATTTCTCAAGCTACTCGTCCAGCTGGGTCGAACATGCACGCAAGTATTGCGAAACAGCTACGGAACGTCTTGACCTCGGCAAAGACTCCTTCGTCGTCGAAGTCGCGTCTAACGACGGTTATCTGCTGCAGCATTTTGTAGGCAAGTCGATCCCGGTCCTGGGTGTCGAACCGGCGGCGAATGTCGCTGAAGAAGCCGAGAAAAAAGGCGTCAGAAACCTGGTTGCCTTCTTCGGTAAGGAAACGGCGCAAAAGGTCGTTGCCGAACATGGTCACGCAAACCTGACCGCCGCAAACAACGTTCTGGCCCATGTGCCCGACATCAACGATTTCGTTTCGGGCTTTGCCACGGTTCTGGCTGATGACGGGGTTTCCACCTTTGAATTCCCGCATCTTCTGAACCTTCTGGAAAAAACCCAGTTCGATACGATCTATCACGAACACTTCTCCTACCTCTCGCTTTACGCGGTCGAGAAATGTTTCGAAAGCAATGGCCTTAAGGTCTTTGATGTTGAGGAAATTCCGACCCATGGCGGCAGCTTGCGCGTTTGGGCCCAGAAAACCACTGGTACGCGTCCCGAAACGGACCGCCTCAAGGCCCTTCGTGCCAAGGAAGCCGATGCCGGCATTGCAACTCTTGCCTGCTACGAAGGCTTTGACGCCAAGTGCCGCAAGATCCGTGACGACCTGCTGGCTTTCCTCAAAGCCGCCAAGGCAGAAGGCAAAACTGTTGCTGGCTACGGTGCCGCAGCCAAGGGCAATACGCTTCTGAACTACTGCGACATTGGCGCCGATCTGATCGATTTCGTGGTCGATGCCAACCCGCACAAGCAAAACACGCTTCTGCCCGGAAGCCATATCCCGGTCCATGCGCCCGATCACCTCAAGGTCGCCAAACCGGACTATGTCCTGATCCTGCCGTGGAACCTGTCGACCGAGATCATGAAAAGCATGTCGCACGTCAGTGACTGGGGCGGACAATTCATGGTCGCAATTCCCAAGGTCGAAGTGATCGGATGAAGTTTATCCCGACAGATATCAAGGGCGTCGACCTGATCGAGCTTGAAAAGCACAGCGATGATCGCGGCTTTTTGGCACGCTCCTTCTGCAAGGAAGAACTCGCCGCCAACGGCCATGACTTCGAGATCGATCAGGCCAATCTGTCGTTCAATCATCACGCAGGCACACTGCGCGGCATGCATTATCAGGCGGCACCTGTCGGCGACCCCAAAATCGTGCGCTGCATTTCCGGTGCGATCTTTGATGCGGTCATTGATCTTCGCCCGGACTCACCGACCTATTGCAAATGGTTGGGTGCCGAACTGTCAGCCGCCAACCGCAACTCCCTGATCATTCCCGCAGGCTGCGCCCATGGCTTCCTGACGCTAGAGCCCGATACCGAGGTACTTTACCTGATGGGTGCACCGTTCGTCCCAGACCTTGCATCGGGCGTGCGTTGGGATGATCCTGCCTTTGGCATTGAATGGCCGAACACGCCTGCCATCATCAACGACCGCGATGCCAACTATCCTGACTACGAGCCATCGAAATGAAGGTTCTCGTTACCGGTGCCAATGGCCTGATCGGCCCCTATGCCTGCCAAAGACTCGCTGCTGCAGGCCACGATGTCATTACCTGCGGACGATCTACCCCAAAGGCGAACGACCTGCCCGGACAGCACATCTCGGGCGATCTTCTCAATGCCGACTTTCGCAAACATCTGATCGAAAGCGAGCGCCCGGAAGGCCTGCTCCATCTGGCTTGGCAGACCAAGCACGGTCATTTTTGGAATGCCTCGGATAACCCCGACTGGCGGGATGCCAGCATTGATCTTCTCGATCGTTTTCACGATCAGGGCGGTAAACGCGCCGTCCTTGCCGGAAGCTGTGCCGAATATGACTGGCAGGGCATTGCGCCGGGTCAAAAACTGACCGAGGACGCAACCTGCAAACCCCACATGCTCTATGGCCAGGAAAAACTCAAACTCGCCCAGCATTGTCTGGAGCTAAACAGCCAGGGCGCATCCATCGCCTGGGGGCGCCTCTTCTTGCTGTGCGGCCCCAAAGAGGCTCCTGCCCGCTTCGTGCCCGCCATCACCCGTGCCCTTCTGGCCGGTGAAACCGCCAAAATGAGTTCCGGCAAACAGATCCGCGATTTCATGCATGTCGCCGATGCCGGTGCGGCCTTCGCCGAGCTGATCGATCATCCCTTTACCGGCCTGATTAACATTGCGACCGGGAACGGCCACAGCCTGCTTGAAGTTGCCGAAACCATCAAAAGTCTGATTGGCCGCGGTACCATCGCCGCTGGCAGCATGCCAGACCGGCCGGATGACCCTCCTTATCTTGTCCCTGACACGTCACAGCTTATGCAAACGGTTGGGTTTCAACCAGAGTTTGACCTGAAGTCTGGACTTCAGAACTGCATTGAATGGTGGCGCACTCACCCAAGCTAATCTCGGCCTCTGACCGTCGCCCTACCCCATCCCACGCGACACGCGGAAAATTTCGCCTCTTAGCCACTTATGCGCCGCATTGGCGGCGTTTCGCACATGCCAGTACTGGGCAAAGCCGTATTCCGGGAAATCGAATGGCAGATCAAACTCGCCAAAGCCCTGCATCATGGAACCCCTCAGGCGCGATGGCAGGGTGGCGATGATATTCGTACCCCGGATCAGGTTGGCAACGCTGGCAAAGGTTGGCACCTGCAGCGCTGTGCGTCTGGATCGGCCAAGGCCGCGCAGGATGTCATCAATTTCCGAACTGTCATTGGCGCCGATCATCACGCGTGCATGGCTGGCCGCACAGTAACGATCCAGCGTATCGGGCAAAACGTCATGAAATGCCGGATCGTAGAAGCAGCGCATATGTTCGCGAAAAAGTCCCTGCCTGGCAATATCCCCATGCTTTCCAGAGGACTCGATACTGATCGCATGATCAATCGTGCCGTCGCGCAACCATTTGACAATCCGGTCCTCCCCCGTCACCGGAAGGACCTTGAGCCGGATATCGGCCGCGCAATTTTGCACTCGCTTCATCAGTGCGGGCAGGATCACCGCCACTTCATAATCGTTGGTCCCGATCACAAAGCTCGCTGAATGGTCGGCATTATTCGGATCAAACGCCACCACACGGGTCAGGCTTCGTATGCCCTGCAGAAGCATGCGCACCTGCGGGGCGATTTCATCGGCATGCGCCGTTGGCGCGATCGACCGCCCCGATCGCACAAACAACGGATCGCCAATAATCTGGCGCAACCGGTCCAGCCCGTGACTGACGGTCGGCTGCCCGACATCAAGGCGGTGCGCTGCTGCCGTCACTGATCCCTCGTCATAAATCGTCAGGAACAACCGCAACAGGCGATAATCAAGATCCAATTCATCGATATTCATACATATGTAATATCACATCCATCGAATTGATCATATGCATTCTTTGGCCCAGATTTCTCCCATGAACAGGCAACGCCTGCCCCCTTTATCGGAGAAACTGACATGACCATCTTGATCACTGGCGCAACCGGCCAACTTGGAATGCTGGTTGTTAAGCATCTGCTGGATCGCATTCCGGCAAGCGACATTGCCGTAAGTGTCCGAAGCCCCGAAAAAGCTGCGGATCAGAGTGCCAAGGGCATTGATGTTCGCAAAGGCGATTTTAATGACTTTGCCCTGATGACCAAGGCCTTCGCAGGTATCGACACCGCACTCATCATCTCGGCTGAGGATGACAACGCAACCCGCATCAAACAGCACCGCACCGCCGTTGATGCCGCCACAGCCGCAGGCGTCAAACACATTGTCTATACCGGCATTGTCGACCCAAAAGCCGATGCCGATTTCACCTATTCGGCCATTCACCTTGATACCGAAAACCACATCCGCCAAACCGGCCTTGCCTACACGATCTTGCGCAACAGCTTCTATGCCGATCTGTTGCTGGCGGGTGTGCCGCACGCGCTTGAAACCGGCGATTACGGCGCACCGGCCGGGGATGGCAAAATCACCTATATCCCGCGCAATGACCTTGCAGAAGCAGCCGCCGTCGTGCTTGCCGACCCGGCCGATCATGTCAACAAGATCTATGACCTGACGGGCACCAAGGGTGTTACTCATAGCGAAATCGCTGGCTACATCGCGGATGCCACTGGCAAGCCGGTCAAATTCGTCGATCTCCCTGCCGAAGTCCATACCGGTATTCTCGGCAGCCTCGGCCTGCCCGGCCATCTCGTCGAAGCGCTGTCGGGGCTCTTTGTCGGCGCGAAAAAAGGCGACTATGAAACCGTCAGCAATGATTTCGAAACGCTGGTCGGGCGCAAGCCGCAATCGGTTGAAGACTTTATCGCGAAGGCGCTCAAATGATCGGTTCAAAACGCCATCTTCTGGCAGCCTTGCCGGTCGCCTTCCTCGTCCTCATGCCAACTCTTCATGCGGGTGAAATCGAGGATCGCAACACCGCCAATGCCATCGCCTTCTATGAAATGGTCTTTAACGACAAGGACGTCGAAGGCGCGATCACGCAATATATCGGTGACGAGTATATTCAGCATAACCCGGTCGCCCCGGACGGGATCGAAGGGTTCCGCGCCGCCATTTCCGGCTGGCTTGCCGCCGATCCGTCCATCCATGCCGAAATCGTGCGCACGGTCGCCCAAGACGATCTGGTCGTGCTTCACGTCCGATCCAACTCGGCGCAGGGTGAACGCGCTGTGATGGATATCTTCCGCTTTGATGATCAGGGCAAGGTTGTCGAACACTGGGATGTCGTCCAACCCGTCCCGGCTGAAATCCCCCACGACAACACAATGTTCTAAGCTCTCCCCGCGTCCCGAGACCTCAACGAAAAACAGCCGCCCGTTTGTTCGGGCGGCTGTTATCGTTTCGGCCTCAAGCTGCTGCCTGCCCCCCACAAAAAAGGGCCCCCAAAAGGGGCCCGGCAAGTTTTCAGGGAGGCATATTAGAACTGACGTTACGGCGCAAAGGTCAGCAGGGAGGAGACAAAAAGCACGGCGGTCGATGTGATCGAAAAGGCGATATATTTAATAATCATGTTCAGGGTCCTTTGCGGGGTGGCAGGCAAGACAGCACCGGGGACGTACCGCCTTGCCTGCCGGGTAGAACTTCTTTCCGCCGAACTTTCCTGTCCGTTGCCGGAACCGGAACATGGCGGGGTGATCTAAATCAGGATTACAATCCCAAGTCTGACAGCCCCGGATGATCATCCGGACGGCGGCCAAGCGGCCAGCGGAAGAGACGCTCTTGCTCGGTAATCGGCTTGTCATTGATTTGTGCGAAGCGATGGCGCATCAGCCCGTCTTCATCAAATTCCCAGTTCTCGTTGCCATAGGCACGGAACCAGTTGCCGCTGTCATCGCGATATTCATAGGCAAAGCGCACAGCAATGCGGTTTTCATGAAACGCCCAAAGTTCCTTGATCAGGCGATACTCGATTTCCCTCCCCCATTTGCGGGTCAGGAATTCAACAATGTTTTCACGGCCTTCAAACATTTCGGTCCGGTTGCGCCAACGGCTGTCGGGCGTATAGGCAAGCGACACCTTTTCAGGATCGCGGCTGTTCCAGCCATCCTCGGCCATGCGGACCTTTTGTTTGGCGGTTTCGACGTTAAAGGGTGGAAGCGGTGGCCGTGACATCAATCTTGTCCTTTGGTCTGTGGTCAATAAAAGGGACCCCGGTCGGCTCGGAGCAACATGCGGAGGGGGGGGGACAGCCGACCGGGGAAGTGCCGGAAGTTCGCCCTGCCCTTAAGCGGCAGAGGCATTCACCACCGGAAAGTCAATCGGGGTATCAAAGGCTTCGTTGAGATAATTGGTGAGCGTATTGAGTGCGACATGCGCCACGATCTCGACCAGTTCGGCCTCGCTATAGCCGGCAAGCTTGGCGGTACTGACATCGGCCTCGGACACCTGGCCACGGTTTTTCACCAAAGCGACGGCAAAGCGCACAGCTGCATCGGCTTTCTGATCGGTGGAAGCGCCATTACGGTTTGCCGCGATCTCGGCGTCATCAAGCTTGGCGAGGTTCTTACCCAGATAGGTGTGGGCCGAAAGGCAATAGTCACAGCCATTGATCTGTGCCACCGCAAGGGCGATGCGTTCGCGGGTTTGCGGATCAAGCGCGCCCTTTGACAGTGCACCATTCAAACCAAGATAGCCTTCAAGGGCTGCCGGGCTATTTGCGGTCAGACGAAACAGGTTCGGAACCGAACCAAGCATCTTGTTCACGCCCTCAAGAAGCGGCTGGGAAGCCTCCGGGGCGGCATCGATCGAAGCAGGCAGAGAAATGCGGGTCATTGAAACTCTCCTTAACAAGTTCGGGTTGATCAGCGTTGAAAGCATATATACAGACAGGTCTGTCTACTTGTCAAACATAATTTTAAAACGACCGTTCTGCTATCTGAAAGGCTTGCTATTCTGCGGCTTTCCCGCCAAAAGAATACAGACCGGTCTGACTATTGGAGTGAAGAAAGTTGAAATCTAAACGCGACGTGCTTGTCGAAACCGCCCTTAGGCTTTTCTATACGCAGGGCTTTAATGCCACCGGAATCGACAAAATTCTGGCCGAGTCCGGCGTCGCCAAAATGACGATGTACAAGCACTTCAAATCCAAGGACGAACTGATCCTGGCCGCCCTCACCCGTCGTGATGAAACGTTCCGCGACTGGCTGACATCGGAAATGCAAAAGGCTTCCACCAACCCGCGCGATCAGTTGCTGGCAATGTTTGATGCGCTCGAAGACTGGTTCCATGGCCGTGCATTCAAGGGCATGGGCTTTTCGGGCTGTGCGTTTATCAACGCATCAAGCGAGTTCGCCAAGCTTGACCACCCCGCCCACAAGATCGCCGCCGAACACAAAACCTGCGTGCTTAACCATATCGAGGGTCTCTGTGAAAAGGCGGGTGCCGCCAACCCGAAACAACTCGCAGAAGAACTGGCGTTGCTCAAGGAAGGCGCGATTGTCACCGCCCAGGTGCGTGGCATGCCCGAATCGGCAAAGATTGCCAAGACCATGGCAACCGCGCTTTTGGATGCCGCCCTGCCCAGCTAACAGCGGCCACTTAGCGCCCAAAAACAAAAACGGGGCCATCCGGCCCCGTTTTTTGTTCGTCACAGCGAAATCGGATCAGCGATCAAGCTCGACAAAAACCACTTCGCCGTCTTTAAGCTTGAGCCCAAGCTGACCGTGCTTGAGACGCAGGGCATATTGCCCGAAAAGATCCCGGCGCCAGCCGCGCATGGCCGGAACGTCGGCATTGTCATCCGCCGCGATGTTCTGAAGATCATCACTGGATGCCACCAGACGCTGGGCAACGCCCTTTTCCTCGGCACAGAGTTTGAGCAGGACTTTAAGCAACTCCACCGTCGGGCCGATCCCGGCCGGCAGTTCGATGCGTTGCTTGGGCTTTGGCCACTGATCCTGCGGGCTATCAAGGGCGGCCTTGATGGCTTCGATAATCGCCTGGCCGGGTTTTGAAGAGCCAAAGTTGCGACCAACCCCGCGCGTTTTATCAAGATCCTTGTCCGTCATCGGCTGACGGGCGGCGATATCAAGCAAGGTATCATCACGCAAAATCCGGTTGCGCGGCAGGTTCTTGCGCTGCGCTTCGGTTTCACGCCATTCGCCAAGTGCCCGCGCCACGGCGAGGAATTTCGGGCTGTTGGACCGGGTTTTAAGCCGCTTCCACGCGTCCGCCGGATCAATCGAATAGATCGACGGATCGGTCAGGCGTTCCATTTCCTCAAACAGCCAAACAGCACGGCCATTGGCTTCAAGGCGTTCGTGGAAGGCCTCATAGATCACACGCAAATGCGTCACATCCGACAGTGCGTAACTGATCTGCTTGGTTGAAAGTGGACGGCGCGACCAATCGGTAAAGCGCATTGATTTATCAATGCTTTTGCGCGCCACCTTGTTGACCAGCGTCTCATAGCCGACCTGATCGCCATAGCCCAGCACCATTGCCGCCACCTGGGTATCAAACACCGGATGGGGCACCTTGCCCGACAGATGGACGAAAATCTCGATATCCTGACGGGCGGCGTGAAAGACCTTCACGACGTCCTCGTCCTGCATAAGCTCGAACAGCGGCGTCAGATCAATGCCCTCGGCCAGCGGATCGACCGCGGCCCCGTTATCGGACGGCTCCGGACTTGCCAGCTGCACCAGACACAGTTGCGGCCAATAGGTCGAGTCCCGCATGAATTCGGTATCGACAGTGACATATTCGAACGTGCGCAATCTTTCACACAGATTGCGAAGTTCTTCTGTAGTTGTAATCGGTTCCATGTCGATTGCTATAGCATTGCGCAGCACAATCCGCCAGTGGCTTCGATGCAGAGCAGGTCTTCACCCGCGTTACGCCGCCAAACGCCACATCACATTGGCTGCTGAGAGACTAAATAATCTCGTCCTCATCCAGAAGCGGATCGGATTGCAGGTGGGTTTCAATGGCATCCATGCGTTCCTGCACCTCGGATGGTCGCTTGATCAGGGCAACATGAAACAGCGCATCCCCCTGATTGACGATCGGCAGGTTGGTGCGCCCGATGATCAACCCATCTTCGCGCGCCACGATATCCTCGTCACGTTGCCCGAACGGGTCGGAAACCGCCGCCACCACGTCGCCCTCATGGACAAAATCACCTGCCAGCTTGAAGGTCCGCAAAATGCCGCCTGCCGGTGCGCGCAGCCAATGGCTGTTCGATGATTTGAACGATGGCACACGCGGCTCACGCACGGTGCGTTGGGATGTCATGCCAAGCTTGCGCATCACGCGCAAAACGCCCGAAACACCGGCCCGGATCGACATTTCATCAAATCGAAGCCCCTCGCCCGCTTCATAAAGCAGGATCGGAACGCCAAGTTCACGCGCCGCTTCACGCAGCGATCCATCGCGCAACGGGCTGGTCAGAATGATTGGCGCGCCAAAGGCCTCGGCATAATTCATGATTTCCGGATCATCTTCATTGGCCCGGATTTGCGGCAGATTCACCCGATTGACCGCCGCAGTATGCAGATCAATGCCAAAGTCCGACCGCTCGACAATTTCACTTAGGAAAAGATGGGCAAGTTGGCCTGCAAGCGATCCGCGCGAATGGCCCGGAAAGGACCGGTTCAAATCACGCCGGTCAGGCAGATAGCGCGTATGGTTTAAAAACCCGAACGCATTGACGACCGGAACGGCCAGCAACGTTCCACGCATGCCGCGCAAGGCGGGCGACTTCAAGACACGCCGGATGACCTCCACCCCGACAATCTCGTCGCCATGGACCGCTCCGCTGACGAAAATGACCGGTCCCGGGCGTTTGCCATGCACGACACTGACCGTCAGATTGACCGGCGTGTGGTTCGATAAAAGCGAAATCGGGATATCGACAAGCTGGCGTGTGCCCGGTGCAACCTTTTGCCCCCCAATTTCAAAATCAGGGGTCTTGGGGGTTTTGGCCGCTTTCGCGCCCTTGCTTTTCCCCCGGGGTGATCCGGTCTCGCTCATGTTCTTGTTCCTTGCCCTTATCCCTTGCCTTTGGTCCGCACCTTACCGGGTTTGAAATCCTTTTCCATGAAATCAATGATCATGCCGGCAATGTCCTTGCCAGTTGCCACCTCGATCCCTTCAAGACCCGGGGATGAATTGACCTCCATCACCACCGGCCCGTGGTTGGACCGCAGAATGTCAACACCGCAAACATTGAGCCCCATGGCCTTGGCCGCTTCAACCGCGGTCGCGCGTTCCTGTGGCGTTATGCGGATGGATCGTGATGAGCCACCGCGATGGATATTGGACCGGAAATCGCCCTCCGCCCCTTTGCGTTCCATGCTCGCAACCACCTTGCCACCAATCACAAAGCAACGGATGTCGCTATTGCCGGCTTCCTTGATGAATTCCTGCACCATGATGGCAACATTGGCCCCACGGAACGCCTCGATCACGGATTTCGCGGATTTCTCGGTCTCGCCCAGAACCACGCCGATGCCCTGTGTGCCTTCCAGCAGCTTGATCACCACCGGCGCCCCGCCAACGATGGACAGAACCTCGTCAGTCTTTTTCGGATCATGGGCAAACGCGGTTACCGGCAGGCCGATGCCACGGCGCGCCAAAATCTGCAAAGAGCGCAGCTTGTCGCGTGACCGGCCAATGGCAACCGATTCATTGATCGGATAAACCCCCATCATTTCGAACTGGCGCAACACCGCCAAACCGAACTGGGTCACCGACACGCCGATACGCGGGATCACCGCGTCATAGCCGGTCAGCTTCGATCCGCCGTAATAGATTTCCGGTTTCAGCGAGGTAATGTTCATCGATACGCGCAGCGTATTGATGATGTCGAGCTCATGCCCGCGATCCTCGGCCGCCTCGACCAACCGTTTGTGGGAGTAAAGATTGGGATTGCGTGCAAGCATCGCGATTTTCATGAGATGTCCCCCTTGGTCGGCATAAAACGGTGCGCGTCCGGTATCATACCGGCTGCGGGCGAATGCGAAATTGTCAGAAAGTAAAACGGCCCCATCCGTTATTTGTTCCGGTTTTCGGGCTGTTCTTCTGCGCGTCTATCGCTGTTCGGGCTTCCCTGCAAGATAAGATTTTGATGGCAGCACCAAAAATCTTCCTGCTTTCATCGCCGTGCGGCCCAAAAGCATGGGAAAGCCCATGATGGAGCGGTTTGCCAGCGACACTTCAACTTTCAATTTGTGATGCCCGACCAGGATATGGGTCGATATCACAAACCGTTCTTCGGCACTTCCGTTCGACGAGCGAATCTCGCGAAGCTCGACCAACGGGGCCAGACAATCAATCTGGCCATGCCCGTCTCCTGGATAGTGCGGCAGGGTAAACGCAACAAAATCGCGCCCGTCACGTTCAATCTGTCTGGGATTGATCGCATGCAATGACGATGTCCGCGCCCCCGTATCCACCTTAGCCTTGATCACAGGCACGTCAAGGTCGGGAAGTCCGATCCATTCCCGCCAGCCCAGAACATGCCCATCGGCAATCAGCGATGCGGTCTGGGTCTTGAGCGACGGTTTTGCTTTTGCGCGTTGCGGGCTCACATGCAGCTTCCAATTATTGAACGCAATTTGTCAGGTGGGACTGATCATACCCGGTAACAACCTGATTGGCTTACAAAATTTGCAAGCCACCCTGCCAAGTTCAAGCTGACAGTTCTTCCATCACACTACGCACCAGCGGCAAGGTCACTGCCCGCTTTTCCGCAAGGGCCCGGCGGTCAATCGCGGTGACAAGTTCGGAAAGTGCGGCAAAGGATCGCTCGATCCTTGGCAGGACATAACTGATGATTTGCGGGCTGGCCGGGATTTGCCGGTCGGCAAACAGTTTGATCAAAAGCCCGACAATCAGGTCATCATCAGGCGGGGAAATCTCGCACACCAATGCCGCACCGAGCCGGGATCGCAAATCGGGCAGCGTGATCTGCCAGCGCGATGGCGGCTGGCTTGCGGTCAAAAGCAAATGGCCGCTGCGTTCCTTGAGCATATTGTAAAGATGGAAACAGACCGTCTCATCAAGCCCGTCTCCCCCGACCTGATCGGCATCCTCGATCACAAGCCCGGTCGCATCGCCAAGGACCGCATCGGCATCCCGACCAGCAAGGTCAGATGCCGCGATCTGAAGCGCGCCAGACCGTGCCCGCCAAACTTCCGCCAGATGACTTTTCCCGCACCCCTTCGGCCCATAAAGGCACAAGGCCGGGGCGGGCCATTTCGGCCATTGGTCGATCCATGCCACGGCTTCGCTGTTGCACTCGGCCACCATGAAATCATCACGCCCAAGTGCCGGGCGCATTTCAAGCGCCAGGGGCAATTGCTGTGGATCGTTATCTTTGTCCGGCTTGTCCGGTTTGGAAGTCACCCGGGTCACACTAAACTCAACTTGCAGGTCTCGACATTTTACCGGCTTTCGGAATCCGCACCGGCATTGCTGCCGGCATCCGGTCCGTGATCATAAAGCCTGCTATCGAGATACTGCCTTAAACCATAACGTACAAGCACGCCGATGACAGCGGCCACCGGCACGGCCAGCATAACCCCCAAAAGGCCGAAGACCGCCCCCCCGGCAAGCAGGGCAAACATCACCCACACCGCATGCAAACCGACCTTGTCGCCAACCAGCTTAGGGGTCAGGAAATTGCCCTCAAGCACCTGACCGATCAAAAACACAATCGCCACCAAACCAAGATCAAGCCCAAAGCCGAACTGTGCCACCGCAACGCCCATGCCCACCGCAAAGCCGGCAATCATCCCGAAATAGGGCACAAAGGACACCAAGCCGGTCATAAGCCCAATGACAAAACCAAACTCAAGCCCGACCAGCGTCAAACCAAGCCCGTAAAACAGACCGAGCAAAATACACACGGTCGCCTGCCCGCGCACAAAGCCTGCCAGCGTTTCATCAATCTCGCTGACACATTGGCGGATGTCCTTGGCAGATCGGCGTGGCAGGTAACTGTCGACCTTGGCAACAATCTTGTCCCAGTCGCGCAGCAGGTAAAACGACACCACCGGCGTAATGAACAGCAAGCTCAGGAAGTTCAAAAGCGCCAAGCCGCCGGACAAAACATTGCTCAGCAGATTGCCCACCCATTTAAGGGCATTGGCACTCTGTCCCTTGATCGCGTCCGATACACTTTGCAGCGTCTCGGGGGCCACCCGGTCGAGGATGTTTTGCAGATACGGCGCGACATTGGTGCGCAACGCATCAACATAGCCCGGGAACCGTTCAAGAAAGCCCGCAAGCTGGCTTCCGATCATCGGCACCACAAGCAACATCACCAGAATGAAAACAAGGAAGAACAACACCGTGATGATGCTGGTCGCAACCACCCGGCTGGCGCCGCGTGCTTCAAGCTTATCGGCCAACGGATCAAGGAAATAGGCAATCGCCATCCCGGCGACAAACGGCAGAAGGATGCTTGAAAACAGCCAGATCAGGAAAAAGAATCCGACGACAAAGATCAGCCAGAAACGCGCTTGCTGCCGTAAAGTCATCCTCGGGTCCCCCTGTTACCCCTCCCCGCCGTCAAACGGGCTTAACTGCCAAGTGACAATCCCTCAAGACGGTCCGATCCGCTCGGCTGGATGAACCAAAGTTCTCCCATCCGGCCAAGATTAAGGTTCTGCTGGCTCAGCGCTGTCTGAAGTTGACTGGTCGAGCCGACATAATCAAGTGACAGCTGCACTTCGCGCTTGGACATCGCGATCACGCGTGAATTGCGCACCACCGGCAGCCCGATCAGCTTTTTCTCGATCCCGGCCCAGTCACCAAGACCGGTAATCGGGATAAACACCATCAGGTTGCCACCCGTGCTGTAATTGATCAGGTTGGCCCGTTTCCAGCCATCGGCAAGCTGGTCCTGCACCGATTTCGCCGCACGCACCAGCGTTTCGTTCAATGTCTCGTCAGGCAGGGTCTTTTCCTGCACGCCAAAGATCTGCGGCGCGCCGTTCGGATCATAACGTGTCACGGAAACATCCACGGTCTCGCCGCCCTCCGGCCCGGTCACCTCGGCACTGGCGACAACAGCCACATCCGCGCCATAGCGCTTGGCAAGCTGGGCTAGCCGTTCCATCGACCCACCTTCGGCCTGCTCGGCGGAAACCGTGCTGATATCGGTCAGATCACCAATCGGCGCCTTGATCGGGACAAGTCCCGAAGTCGCGATATTGCGTGACCACACTTCGCGCCACGGATTGGGATCATCCCACAGGCTGACATAATTATTGCTGCGATAGACCGGCACGATCATCACCGGTTTGGATTGCAGCTCGGCAAAGGAAATATCACGGAAGCGCAGGAACCGACGCAGTTCATCATCCTTGAACCGCACGGTCATGTCCGCGATATAGCGCACCGACGATGTCTTTTCGTTCGACACCCCGAAATCACGCACCATGTTCGTGATCACCGATGTTTCCGGTGTCGCCAGTCCGGCACGATCTTCGGGCAGGGTCAAACGGGCAACCACTTCTTCAAACGCCTTGCGCTGACCGATTTCAAGCGCCTGTTCGCGTGCGGCCGCGGCCGTTTCGGCGCGCTCGTCAACATGAACACCGGTAACGGTGAAAATGTCCTGGGCTGCTGCCGGAAAGGCCATAATGGCGGCAACGGTCGCCGCGCCAGCCCACATCCTGATATTTTTCAATGAAGTAAGCACGTATGCCTCTTTGCCCTAATCGTGTCTTGGTTAATGCTCTTTGTGGCATGTCGAACGCATTCTGCAAAGAAAACTCTGTCATGCGCAGGTGATCATTGCATATTGCCCGCGTTTGAGTATTTTCGGCCCAGCGGAAATTATCAAGCCCGCGTTTTTTATCAGCAGGATCGTGCTTGTCCTCTATATCTGATTAAAGGCGTCAGTAAGGCGGATTGGTCAAACAGCAGGCTCACCCCTGCGACCCGGACCGCAAAAAGCCCGGCATACGGCGCCTGACATGGATACCTGTTGATGAAAAACGCGGGCCACCGCCACATAGCACCGCTTTTATTCATGCATGCGCGAAGCCAGGGATCACCAACATGACCGCCTCTAACGGCCTTACCTATAAGGACTCCGGTGTCGATATCGATGCCGGGAATGACCTTGTCGAACGAATCAAACCGCTTGCAAAAGCAACCACCCGCTCCGGTGTTGCCGGCGGTCTTGGCGGTTTCGGTGCCCTTTTTGATCTGAAGGCCGCCGGATATAACGATCCGGTTCTGGTATCCTGCACCGATGGTGTCGGCACCAAGCTGAAAGTCGCCTTCCTGGCCGACAAGCACGACACGGTCGGCATCGACCTGGTCGCCATGAGCGTCAATGACCTTGTCGTTCAGGGCGCAGAACCGCTTCTGTTCCTTGATTACTTCGCAACCGGCAAGCTGTCGGTCGATAACGCCGCAAGCGTCGTCGCCGGTATTGCCGAGGGCTGCAAACAGGCTGGCTGTGCATTGATCGGTGGCGAAACCGCCGAAATGCCAGGCATGTATGCCGACGGCGAATATGATCTCGCCGGTTTTGCGGTTGGTGCTGCCGAACGCGGTGAACTGCTTGATGGCACCAATGTTGAAGAAGGCGACGTCATCCTGGGTCTTGCCTCCAGCGGTGTGCATTCCAACGGCTACTCGCTGGTCCGCAAGGTTGTCGAAACCGCCAGTCTTGAATATGCCGATGACGCTCCGTTCGCACCAGGCAAAACCGTTGGCGAAGCGCTGCTTGAACCGACCAAGGTGTATGTCAAAAGCTGCCTTGCTGCCCACAAGGCCGGCATGGTCAAGGCGCTGGCCCACATTACCGGTGGCGGCCTGACTGAAAACGTCCCGCGCGTTCTGCCCGAAAACCTCACCGCTGTCTTTGATGCCAGCTGCTGGGAATATCTGCCGGTATTTAAATGGCTGTCCAAACAGGGCGGCATTCCGGCGATGGAAATGGCCCGCACCTTTAACTGCGGTATTGGCATGTGCGTCGTTGTTCCGGCCGACAAGGCGGACGAAGCCGAAGCCCTCCTGCGCGAGCACGGCGAAACCGTCAGCCAGATCGGCGTTATCGGCCCGCGCGCCGGTGATGGCCCGCAGGTCGTGATCAAAAACATGGCCCGTACATGGGACAAGTAAGCAACGGCAAGAAGCTAAAGCTCGCCGTTCTGATCTCAGGCGGCGGGTCAAACCTGCAAGCCATCCTTGATGCCTGCAAGACGCCCGGCTACCCGGCTGAAATCGTGCTGGTCTTTTCCAACCAGCTGGATGCGGGCGGGCTTGAACGCGGCCGTAAGGCTGGCATCCGGTCTGAGGCGATCTCGCACAAGGGCTATCCGGGCGGACGCGAAGCCTATGACAACGCCGTAAGTGCCCTGATCGAGGAAAGCGGTGCGGATCTTGTCGTTCTCGCCGGTTATCTGCGTCTCGTCAGTGAAAGCTTCGTCACCCGCTGGAAAGACAAGCTGATCAACATCCACCCGTCGCTGCTGCCAAGCTTCAAGGGGCTTGGTGTCCATCAGGCGGCCCTCGATGCCGGGGTGAAGTTCGCGGGCTGTACCGTGCATTATGTCGTGCCCGAAGTTGATAGCGGCCCGATCATTGCCCAGGCCGTGGTTCCGGTCCTGCCCGGCGATGATGCCGGCAAACTCGCCCAGCGTATCCTGCGTCAGGAACACCGCATCTACCCGCAGGTCATCCGCTGGATCGCCGAAGGCCGCGTCTCGGTCGATGCCAAGGGCATTGTCACCATCGAAGATGCCCCGCCAGCCGACTTTGCTGAAATCAACCCGGCGCTCGAGCCCGGATGAAAGAACCTTTGGCGCTGGCTGCGCAAGTTGCTTAACGCATGAAACGGCGGGTCATCACATATGACCCGCCGTTTAATTACTTTGCTGTCAGCTCAGGAAATGGAACCCCGACCATTTAAAGACGACAAGCTGTCAGCCTAAACGGTAAGATTCATAACGTGGACAAACGAAGAGCATACTGACAACGAAAAGATATAATAATTATTTCTTCGTCAGATTGGGAGAAAAGTCGATCTTGGCCCCTACAGCAGTGTTATTCGAATTTACAAACTTGCAATCCGATGCCGTCGGTTTCTTTTGTGCGCTATAATATTTCGAGGCCATCCAGCTGAACTTCATGTCCGCGGAACAACCCTTGTAAGGCGCGGTATTGATTGTCGTACAATCGACACCACCTTCGCCACACCCCCAACCTAGAGCTGCCGAAAAATCACTACCCACAACAGCCTGGCATTGCGCCTTAGACGAAACAAGGTAACTGCAGCTGCCTTTCGCCGGAGCTGTTGTCGTGCAACTTATGGTGCCTGCTTCGCCCTCAACAACGTAAAGGGTCTGCCCAGCATATGAATTTCTAACTTTACCGGCCAAATTCTTATCGTCGCCATTGCATTTTATTGGAACCCAGGCTGAACCAGAAGTTGTATCGGTTTGATACAATACAAATGACTGAATGTTCGCAGGCATCGCCGCCACGGCCCTCATACCTGGCCCGGTGGGATACGTTGCCTGATAAGTTTGTGTCGGCGAGGCTTCATACCCATATAAAGCGGCAATAGAGGAGGACGTGAGGTTCTTAATTGTGAACGGTATTTGGGTTGGCAATGCTTGGAGTGTAGCACTGACCTTACTCTCCGACGGCTTAAATCCTTTTTTCGGCGGCGTGCTTTGCGGAGTTGCATCAGACATTGTACAATCATAGTTGGCATCACCATACAAAAGTGAAAGTAATGCCGCCTGTGGCCTTGGCACAAGATAGTCGAGCGGTGTCTGGTAATAGGTATCATAGGACGGCCAGTTAAAGCTGTTCGACGGATAACTGGATGTCAACCAATTCGTATGAACATCATAACCTGTACGCTGAGCGGCAAAGACCCCCCACCATTCTTCATCCCAGAAACCGCTCGCAGACAGCCCCCCGCCGCTTGCGCTGCCGACATCATGGTCCCAGACATGACTAGGTTTGCTTTTCCACCATTCGTCACTGTAGGAAAAGTAATACAAGCCGTTGAAGAAGGGATAAGATGTCACCGCATTGAAGTTGACACATAGTTGGTCCATTGCGAGACGTTCATATTCCGCCTTTTCAACACCTCTTGGACATGAATCCTTGCATTTAGGCCAACCTGCTTTTCCCGGTGGGTCATGCTGCACACTCAAGGCTCCATATTCTGTCACCAGCAAGGGTTTCGCTGTAATTGATGGGTTAAGGCCTTTCAAGATTTCCACATATGTCTGATAGACCGCACCATAATTATCCTTCTGTTTATAACTACTCACTGGATATAGATTGACCCCCCAAAAGTCGACGACTGAATCATATACCTGCTTTTGCTGCATCGGTCCTGGTTTAGCTTCGCATGCGGATTTACTGGTAGGGTTGGAAATTGGGCAAATTTCACCGCTAGACGCCTGAAGAGCTAATCCGACAATTTTGTTGTCAAAATTTGGATCTTTATGGATTTGATTTGTCAACGAATTGACTAATTTCCAATAGTCGCCACTAAGCGGATCAGAATTTCTCCATCGCCCATTATTTGATTCGTTTAATAATGCAAACCCCATCACAGCTGGATGGTTGGGATAGCGGGCACCAATTGACTTCAAATTGTTTTTCATGAAGTTACGACGATTTTCGTACCCCATAGCGCCGCCCGATGGAGTTGGCGGGAAAATAGTGCCGATGGCACCCGGCGCTGAAACACCAATCAGAACATAAATGGGGTCCCTTCCCTTATTCCATAACTCATCGAGAAATTCTCTATGTGACCACAGGTCACCGCAGCCTTCAGCAGTTTCATTCTTAAGGCACTTTTGGGACATACCCCAGAAATCGTCACACTGCGTTTTTGATCCTCTATCTTCGCTACAGTAATTATAATTGGCAGTAAGATTGGCATGCGTTGGCGCATGTTCCCAAAATCCGTAAACGCGGACGGTGTTAATGTTCATTTCTCGCATGATTGGGATGTCTCTCATGAAAACAGTCCGCCACGCGTCATGGTATGTATCAACCATGGTACTGCCGTCACTAGACCCGATGGGTACTGGCTCGTAGGCGATACCGTTACCAAAAAAACTGTTGCCATTCAGTTGTATGGTCTGACCACTTACCGTCCAGTCACTTGTCTGTGAGACACTTGTCGGTGAGGCACTGACGTATGTTGCGTTGGCCATCAGAGACAAAGCCACGCCAAACAGAAACAGATAAGACTGCTGAGAAAGTCGTTTTATACCCACCATCTCTATCCCTCTCCTGCTTCGGAAGACGGTCATTTCAGACGCACACCGAAAACGTAAAAACAGCCACCGGAAAATACATTTAAGGTTGAATTGTATACTAACAAACTCTCCTATACAAGACAGTTAACAGCATGAAGATGTCCCAGACCAGAAGTCATTCGCGATGATGAGCCACGGGCTTTCGGGGACCTTCCTGCCCTATGGCTGCAAATCCAGCATCCAATAACCCCTTAGGATCAAACCTTAAGCCCCAAATGTGTGAAGTCGGTCAAATGTCTAATATCTCTGATTAATCTTGCACTTGCCCCGGCTCAACCCAGTGGATATACATTGGAAAAGTCCCAATGCGCAGGAGGCAAATTTGCAGGGTAACGACTACGAACTCACCGAAACCCATGTCAGCATTTATCACGGCTACACCAACTTCGTGAAATGGGGCACCATCTCCATCATTGCGCTGCTGGTCCTGATGGCGATCTTCCTTCTGTGATCTGCCGATTGGCATTGATCCCTAGGGCCAGGACCCATTAATTTGATTTGAATGGCAGACGTTATATTTGTGAAATCCTAGGAAAAGTCCGCCGGTCGGGCTGTTATCCCGGCCAAGGGGTTTGACGCCGGAGTTTGCAAATATAACGTCTGTCCTTCGGATTGACCGGATTTGCACGGTCTACTTTGTCGCAAAACCTTGAAAGATAAATATCTTCCTACGGCTTTGCTCCGCGTATCCGCACAAATCTGGTCAACCATCTAAACCAAATTAATGGGTCCTGGCCCTAGCCCAAAGCTGCCGTTTATCGGCAGCTTTTTTTGTGCTTACAGCGTGTCTGTCTGATGGGTAACAACGTTAAACCCCTCCTCCACGCTTGGCGGGACAAAGGCCGCATTGATCTGATGGAACTGCGCGTCACTGGCAGCAAACTGATGGCTGCCCGCCCGGTTGCGGATGCGAAGACGGTTGATGCAAACCTCATCTTCAAGATCGAGATAATGCAAAACATGATCGGCCCCGGCATCCTCAAGCACACCGCGCATCCAGCGGCGCAGACCAACCGTATTGGCCGGAAAATCCAGCACCACCGATAATCCGGCCCGCAGCAACATCGCCACATGCGGCCCCATCACACCGCGCAACCTGTCTGATACCCGGACATAATCGGCAACCGATCGCATCTGATCGCCAAACAGGGTTGATAACCACTCATCCTCGGCAATCAAAACCGTGCCGGGTTTGCGCGCCAGTTCGGCGGCAAGGGTTGATTTGCCCGCGGCAATCTTGCCACACAACATATGCAGCGTGCCGGTCTTTGTGCCGTTTTGCGGCATCAAAACCCGGTCGGTTTGGGTTAACTCTGATAAGGGCTTGGTCATCTCTGTCTCCCGTAATGTGCGAACTTGGTCTGGCCGGGAGACAGCCATAAAAAAACCCGCCTCGCCGGCGGGTGGGTCTCATTTGGTCAAAACGTCGCTACCCCGCCACTCTATGAGAGGCGGTAAAAATAACGGTATTCATCTGTGCAACGACGTTTTCCATCCCCAAACCATGCCACGCACGTGCCTACTTGTCCAGCGTCAGAACACGGCAAGACGCCGCATATCGCATCGCACAACCGGATAAGTCAATAATTCTTATTCACCCATAAGTTATTTAGGGCTATCATTTTTTGTATCGCCTTGCGCGATATCCGGCCGACAAAAGCAAACAGATAACCGGCGCGGAACATCATGATCCGCAATCAGGGAGGAAACCCATGCAAGGAAGTGATTATGACGAAGGCCTGGTGCATCACCACGAAGAAGGTTGGCACCACTGGACGAAATTCATGCTCTGGAGTGTGGTCTCGATCGCCGTGCTCCTGCTGTTGATGGCCGGCTTTCTGATCGACTGATCCCCGCGCGAGACCACAACAGACCCAAACAAAAAACGCCCCGCACTTTGCGGGGCGTTTTTGCTTCCGGAAGAACCGGAGAACTTCAGGGTCAGGACCTGCTAATTTGGCAGTAATGGCAGTCTTTATATCTGTAAAATTCAAGGAAAAGCCCGCCGGGCGGGGCGGCACCCCGCACAAGGGGTTTGACGTCGAAGTTTGCAGATATAAAGACTGTCCAGAGGATCAACCAGATTTGCACGACCTAGCTTTGTCGCAAAAACTTGAAAGATATTATCTTCCTGCGGTTTTGCTCCGCGTATTCGCACAAATCTGATTGACCATTTCGGTCAAATTAGCAGGTCCTGACCCTGTTAGCTTAGCCGACGATTTCGGTCTGAGCGAAGAAATATGCAATCTCGATTGCAGCGTTTTCGAGCGAGTCCGAACCGTGGACCGAGTTCGCTTCGATGGATTCTGCAAACTGTTTGCGGATGGTGCCTTCCTCGGCATTCGCCGGGTTGGTTGCGCCCATTACTTCGCGGTACTTAACGACGGCATCTTCGCCTTCGAGAACCTGAACAACAACCGGGCCAGAGACCATGAAGTCTACCAGTTCACCGAAGAACGAACGTTCTTTGTGAACTGCATAGAAACCTTCAGCCTGAGCGCGGGTCAAAGCGACGCGCTTCTGTGCGACAATGCGCAGGCCAGCTTCTTCGATGACGGCGTTGATTTTGCCAGTCAGGTTGCGGCGCGTTGCGTCCGGCTTGATGATCGAAAGAGTGCGTTCGACAGCCATTGGTTTCACCTAAGCTTTGTAAAAATTCGTTACCCCCAAAGAGGACCCCACTGAGTCCCCCGAGCACAAAGGGCCTGCGGAAGATAAAGGCGGCACCAAAGACCACCCTTATCATCCACAGACCCGAAGGTTGGCGCTATATAAACGGGGTTGGATCGCAACGCAACACATAGTTCTACCGCTGCAAAGCAGACCTGCAGCCGTTGCATTCACCCGTTTCGACTGTAAAAAGCCCCCAAAAGGCATGAAACTGCGGTTCCCGGCTGTTTTGGCACCGTCCTGTCACCGAAATCACAGCTGCGATGACAATTTGAAGAATCCTTGCGTCAAACACGCTCCTGCCCTATTGAAAGCACAGAAATCCTTGCGATTCCCCCGATTACGAACCGAAAACGACCCGATACCGGCGAAAGACATCATGCTGCAAATATCCGATCTGACCTACCGCATTGGCGGCCGCATCATTCTTGATCAGGTCAATCTGACCATCCCGGACGGGCACAAGGTCGGCCTGATTGGCCGCAATGGCGCGGGGAAATCGACCCTGCTCAAACTGATCTCGGGCGAATTGCCGGGCGATGGCGGTGATATCCGCCTGGCCAAACGCGCCCGCATGGGTGTCGTCGCCCAGGAAGCCCCGGCTGGCGAACGCTCGCTGATCGAAACCGTGCTGGCGGCAGACACCGAACGCGCAAGCCTTTTGGAAGAAGCCGAAACCACCACCGACCCGCACCGCATTGCCGAGGTCCACACACGTCTGGCCGATATCGACGCCCACACGGCTGAGGCCCGCGCGGCATCGATCCTGTCCGGTCTTGGTTTTGACGCGGATGCCCAGCAACGCCCCTGTGATGATTTCTCGGGGGGCTGGCGCATGCGTGTCGCCCTGGCCGCGACCCTGTTCCTGCGCCCCGATCTACTGCTACTTGACGAGCCGACCAACCACCTTGATCTCGAAGCCACCATCTGGCTTGAAAACTATCTGATCAATTATCCCGGCACGATCATCCTGATCAGTCACGACCGCGATCTTTTGAACAGGGCTGTCAAAACCATCGCCCATCTGCATGATGGCACGGTGACCCTTTATGGCGGCAACTACGACAAATTCGCCAAAACGCGCCGCGAACAGATGGAGCTGGCTTCCAAGCATTATGAAAAGCAGATCGCCCAGCAAAAGCATCTGCAATCCTTCATCGACCGCTTCCGTGCCAAGGCCAGCAAGGCCAAGCAGGCACAAAGCCGTGTCAAAATGCTTGAAAAGATGGGCCCGGCCATCCCGGTGGTCGAGGATCGTGGCATCAGCTTTGACTTCCCAAGCCCCAAGGAACTGCCGCCGCCCCTGATTAACATTCACGATGGCGATGTCGGCTATGAAGAAGGCAAACCGATCCTGCACAATATCAGCCTGCGCATTGATATGGATGACCGCATCGCGCTTCTGGGTGCCAACGGTAACGGCAAGTCGACACTGGCAAAGCTGCTTTCGGACCGCCTGCAACTGATGTCAGGGGAAAAGGCCGCATCCAGCAAACTGCGCATCGGCTATTTCGCCCAGCACCAGACGGATGAGCTGCGCGGTGATGAAACGCCCTATCAGCACATGGCATCCCTCATGCCCAACGTCATCGAAAGCAAGGTCCGCGCCCAGCTGGGTCGCTTTGCCTTCGAAGGCGATAAGGGCGACACCAAGGTCAAGGACCTCTCGGGTGGTGAAAAGGCGCGCTTGCTGTTTGCCCTGATGACGCTCGATGCCCCGCATATGCTCATCCTCGATGAGCCGACCAACCACCTTGATATCGACAGCCGCGATGCGCTCAACCATGCGCTCAATGCCTATGAAGGTGCTGTGATCATCATCAGCCACGATCCCTATCTGATCGAAGCCTGTGCGGATCGCCTGGTTCTGGTCGCGGATGGCACGGTCAAGGCGTTTGACGGCGACGTTGCCGAATATCGCCAGTACCTTCTGGATCGTGCTCGCATGGAACGTCGCGCGAATAAAGGCGACGATGCGGGCAAACCGGCCAAACGCGACCGCAAGGCCGAACGCCAGCAGGCGGCTGAAAAGCGTAAAGTCGCCGCCCCGGTCAAACGCGAAATCGAAAAGCTTGAAAAACAGATGGAAAAGCTTTCCGAACGCAAAGCCGCCATCGAAGAAAAAATGGCCGACCCGACCCTTTACGAAGACGCCAACGCCCAAAAGCTCTCGGATATCCAGCTCGAACTCGGCAAACTCGAAAACGACCTTGCCATGATCGAACAGAAATGGATGGACAAGCAGGAAGAATATGACGCGATGGTGGCGTGATCCGCCACCGCCCTCTCAAGCACGCCCCTCTCTTGCAAAAACCGTCATCCCCGCGAAAGCGGGGATCCATCTATGCCGTGCCGAAAAACGCCATTTTCACACCCTCTTCCTCGTCATATCCCCGAAGGCCGAAACCCACCTCCGCCGAAAAAGGGGACAGTCCCCTTTTTCTGAATAGCAGCCAAACTTCCCAAAAACTTAGCCCACAAAGAAACTTTACAGGCAAGAGCCCTGCAAAAGTGAGGCTGCATAAAATCACTTTTAACCGCCAACAAATCAACCTTTAGTTAAAATGCATATTTCTAATACAAAAAATCTGAATTATACTCCTAAGCCAAGAACAGCCTCTCATTTTGACACCAATTCAACCGAAAACAGGCGAGGTGCTTCATGGTTAGTCAAGACACAAATCTAAATACTGATATGAATCAAGACGATGAACTAGGCGATTCGGGTTGGGGACCTTCTCGCTTATTTCAAGGTGTCGATGCGTTCACTGAAAAGGCGAAAGGAAATGCCGCCGTTCAAGGTAAAGAAACAACCGGGAATAACAGCGACACCAAAGCTGAGTACAAATTAACGACGTCTATTTCCGAGTTCGAACAGTCAATTGACATATCAGCAGAATTGGCCGTGGCGAACCTGTTGGGAACGTCCTCGCTAAGCGCGAAAGTTCAGTTTGCCAGCGAATTGAAGCTGACCGAAAAAAGCGTTGTAGTGCTCGTAAACTTTTATAAATCCACTAGATATTCAGCAAAGAATATAAAACTTAGCGGTGGCGTGATTCCTCTGCCCTCTCCCGCAAACAAAAAAGATCTTATTAACTTTTTTGACAACTATGGAAACAAGTTTGTATCGCAAATAAGCAAAGGCGGGCAATACATTGCGGCATACGTTTTCCAGTCTACTTCCCGCGAAGAGCAAAACAAGATTGCTGCTGAACTTAATGCGAGCGGCATCACCTCCGGGGCAAAAGTCGACGCCAAAACCACCGCAACCATCGAAACCATCAGAAAACAAACAAACGTATTCAACGAGTTTTCTCAAATATTGATTGGATACCCGGGAATCACCCTACCAACACAACAAGGAGAAATACCAACATTCCTTACAGAAACGCTTCCTCAAGCACCACATGGCGATGCCATTCTCGGCTATTCCTGCGATGATTACTATGAAGTCCCGGGACTAACACGAGACATGTTCAGTCCGATTACCGCCTCATACGACTTATTCAAGAATGAATGTGAGCCAATTTCCCAAAAACTCGTGGCACTAAAATCTGCCGCAAATCGGGTTAAAGAAGTTTATGATACTTATGGCTACACTCTGGATTCCAAGCTGACGGACGCGATAAAAAAAGCGAATACTGCCGAGACAGACCTTCGGAAAGTAGCCGAAGCCATTGCGAAGAACCCGACAAATGACCTGCCAACTCTGCCGGACACATCTATAGTTAAAATCGGACTACCATCAATAAACTTTTCCGGACCCGAATCAAAAACAGCAATAGCGGGAACGTCCACCGGAGGTAACATAATCGCTAATTTCTCACGCAACCAAATATTAGGCGGCGTAGTTTTCGCCGGCGCTCAAGTCAAAGAAACAAATGGCTGTATCATAGAGTTACAATCCTACTATGGTGTGTGGAAAGACAGTGTAATCACGGATGAACACCAAATTGTTCAAGCCAAAGGCGACCCTAACATTACGTGGACCCCTGACACTGTGGACTTTATACCCCCAGGTTATTTTGTAACAAAGCTCAAGGGTTACGCCAGCCCTCCAGACGGAGACCCTTACTGGAGCAACAACGCAGCTGCAGTAGAAATGTGGTTAACCGGTGACGACACATCCCAATCTACCTCACGCGTTGTCGGGAAAGTATCACCCAACAGTGTTGAAGGGGGGACTTGGGAACCCAAAATCGACACCGAAAAAGAAACATACGAGGTCTTTGTCGGTTGGTCTGGCAACTGCGGACTGTTGATTAACCAACTCGGCCCTCAAGTTATGACATTCAGCCCCGCAAAGTGGCATCCGCTCAATTGACGACCGAAAAGGCGAAAAAAAAGGGAGGGGGGGAGCACGGACACGAAATGAGACGGTCCCTTTTCCCGGAATGATGCCGATCTTTATCTTGACAATCACAGTTATCGATGAGGCACCTCATGATCATGACAGCACGAAAACCCGTCAGCGTTGGTGAAATGCTCGTCACCGAGTTCATGGAGCCGATGGAATTGACACAGACCGCCCTGGCAGACGCCATGGGCGTTCCGCGCAAGCATGTGAACGAGCTTTGCAACAACCGTCGCCGGATAACCGTTGATACGGCACTCATTCTGGCCCGTGTTTTTGGTAACAGCGCGGAATTCTGGATCAACACCCAGACCCGCAATGATCTATGGGAAGCCCACAACATCCCGGATCGCCGCAAGCGGATCGAACGCGCCCGCCCGGTCACCTCTCCTGTTGCGGCATAAGCCTGACAGCGACCAAAGCCGCCCGACCTAACGCAAAAAGGACAGTCTCATTGGACTGTCCTTTTTTGTTTGCTCTGCCCTGGAATTATCGCGATCCGTTGGCCTGTTTTTTCTCGGCGCCCTTGCGGAAGCGTTTCTGGCGATACATCTGCTCGTCCGCCAGGGCCAGCAGGGCGGCACTTTCGCGGCTGTCTTTCGGATAGATCGCGTAACCGACACTGGTGCCAACCGTGATGGTCAGGCCACCAAATTCCATCGGGCGCTGCAGGGCGACCTGAATTTTCTGGGCGATCCAGTCCGCTTCCTCATGACTTGCGACTTCTTCGGCGATGACGGCAAACTCGTCGCCGCCAAGACGGGCCACCGTATCGTCGTGGCGCACGGTTTCGCGGATCCGCTCGCCCACCACGCGCAGCACCTTGTCCCCGACTTCGTGACCATGCTGGTCATTGATCGGCTTGAACCCGTCAAGATCGATATACAGCAGCGCGATGGCGTATTCTTCGCTGTCGGCGTGGCCGCAGGCGACGTCAAGCCGGTCTTCAAACAGCAAACGGTTGGGCAATCCGGTCAGGGCATCATGATTGGCCTGACGCCAAAGCGCTTGCGCATTTTCCATATGGCGCGAGATATCCAGCCCCATTTCGACATAATGCACCGCCCCCTCTTCCGGGTCGGCAATCGCACTGATCACGACGTTGGAATAGAAGAACTTGCCATCCTTGCGCCGGTTGCGCACCTCGCCCTCCCAGGTGCCGCTTGCGCGCGCCGACATCAGGATATCATCAAGCTCTTCGGTGTTTTCGCGCTCGGCCCGGACAAAGGCCAATGGCTTGCCAACAGCTTCGTTGGGCAGATAGCCGGTCATGGCGGTAAAGCCCGGATTGACCTTGCGAATGATGCCGTCCGGATCCGTGATCACCACACTGTTTTTCGACACTTCGAGCACACGTTCGGACAACCGCGCCCCGAAACTTGCCACCAGTTGCCGGCGCCGGGTCCAGGAATACGCCGCACTGCCAATCGCGATCAGCAAGATCACCGCAACACTGACAACCGTCAGCATGTTGCGATCCGGGCTCAGCAAAGCCTGATATTGTTCATCCGGCAGGCGCGCGCCGATAAACAGGTTCAGGCGACTGGTCAGGGCAATGTCATTTTCCAGAATGACAGAAATCTTCTGTCCGAAATCCCCGCGCAGCAACAGGTCGGATACCTCAATCCGGGCGACCGTGTAAAAGCCCTGATCGGTGACAAAGCTTGTTTCGCCCGCTTGCATGCGGTCCCAGGCCGGGGCAAATCGATCAGCCAATAGAGCCGGTGTACCAATCAGATCGCTGGCCCAGTTTTCCCCCGGCTCGCCGCCGATAATCCAGTTGCCCTCCTCGTCCGTGACAAAGGCATGTGCGCCATCGCGTTCAAGCGGCCCGATCACTTCGGCCAGCATCGGACTTGCGCGCAGGTTCAAAACCAAAACACCCTGACGGTCGCCAAGGCGATCAAAGACCGGGGATGCCAGCCGGATGACCGGCTTGATCGGTTGTTCGATCTCGCCAAATTCGCGGTTCAGATCAATGCCCGACATGTAAAACGTGCCGCGCGGGGCGCTTGCGGCCAGCTTGAAATAGGATCGGTCTGCCTTGTTCTGCAATTCACCCGCGGGCACGGTATAGGGAATGCCACTGCCGTAATTGACCCGCACCACTTCTTGCCCGTCATGATCAAGATAGCGGATCTGGTCATAAATCCCGCGGCGCAAGGCAAACAGCTCATACTCGCTGGCAAGCTGCGCCCTGTCGGTACGCCCGTCTATGACCGCGTCAAGCTGGGTGCTCTCGGACAGGATCAGCAGATCAGACACCACCACATTGATGCGCTCGCGCATGATGGCAATCGATTTATCCAGCGCAAAGGATTGGTCATCGGCGATCTGCTTGCCCCGGACATTCGCCCGCTCCCAGGCCAGCAACCCGATGACGAGCAGGAACACCGCACTAAGCGGCACAAAACAGGCAAGGAAGGATTTCAGATGACCGAATTTGATCATGGTGCTTTTGGCTTTTCGCTCTTGGGCTTTGGGGCTCTCGCGTTTTTGGGCCCCTGATCGTCGCAAGGATGCGATCCTGTGCACATAGCGCGGGCTGCCAGCAGATCACATATTATGCGGTCGTATGATCCCATACATGCGTTTCCTCCCAGCATTTACAAGACACCGCCTGAAATTTTTCAAATTTTATTATTTTAAATCATATTATTATCATATTTTCATTTATTATAACTATTCCAATAAATGCAAAGAGATTAGCCTATACGTCTTATTAAAATGCTTCAGGGTCCCCTTGGCGTCATCTGACTGCGTCATACCACCCACGGCACCTGCGCCCCAAAACCCGGCACGCCTCCCCGCCTAAATCACACCACCGAAAATCCCACGATCAAATCCGGACGTGCACGCCGGGCGAACACATTCCTCATACAATTTGATTTGCGCGGTTTTGGCACATCGCCATAAAAAAATCCCGCGGGGCGCAAACCCCACGGGATTTTTCATTTATTTTGAATAATCGGCCCGATTATTCAGGAAGTTTGAATACCGGCAGGACCGAGCCTTCATACTTGGTTTCGATGAATTTGCGGACCGCATCATCGTGATAGGATTCAACCAGCGTTTTGACCCACGGCTCATCCTTGCGCGCCGTCTGGGTGACGATCACGTTGGCATACGGGCTGTCATTGCCTTCGATTGCAATCGAATCCTTGATCGGGTTCAGACCGGCTTCGAGCGCATAGTTGGTGTTAATCGCCGACGCATCCAGATCATCAAGCGAACGCGGCAGCTGGGCCGCATCGAGCTCTACAAAGCTGATATCCTTGGGATTTTCGATGACGTCAAGCGGGCTGACGACAAGACCAACCGCCGGATCAACCTTGATCAGACCATGGGACTGCAACACCAGAAGCGCACGGCCGCCATTGGTCGGATCGTTCGGAATGCCGACTTCGGCACCTTCGGGCAGCTCATCAAGGCTTTTGATTTTGTTGGAATAAATGCCCATCGGGGTCAGGATGTTGTACCCAACCACCGACAGCTCATAACCACGGTCCTTGATCTGGTTATCCAAATACGGCACATGCTGGAAACTGTTGGCATCGAGATCGCCATCATCAAGCGCCTGGTTCGGGATAACATAGTCCGAGAAGCTGACCAGTTCGATGTCCAGGCCCTTGGTGGCAGCCACCTTGACGACTTCTTCCATGACTTCTTCATGCGCACCCGGGGTGACGCCGATCTTGATCGCGTCATTGGCCAGTGCCTGGCCGGTCAGGGCCGATGCGAGGACGGCAGCCGCCGTCAGTTTAAAGAAAAACCGCATTGTAAAACTCCTTGTTTTCTTTTGGGTTTGTGCGGGAATTTGGCGAATGTGAGCAACCCTCACATTCGGATTTTGTTCGATGAAAGGCTCAGATATTCCGCTTGTCGGCCTTGCGCGCCAGATAGTCGCCAAAGCTTTGCACCGCTTGCACGACAACGATCAGGGTGATGACAACGGCTGCCATCACATCCGGGCGGAAGCGCTGATAGCCATAGCGAATACCAAGATCACCAAGACCGCCGGCACCAACGGCCCCCACCATGGCGGAATAGCCAATCAGGGTGACCGCCGTCAGGGTCAGACCGTGAATGATGCCAGGCAGTGCTTCGGGCAGAAGAACCTTGGTCACGACCTGCACCGGGCGGGCCCCCATGGCCTGGGCCGCTTCGATCAAGCCGCCATCCACTTCGCGCATCGCCCCTTCGATGATCCGGGCAATGAACGGAATGGCAGCAACCGTCAGCGGCACAATCGCCGCTGAGGTGCCTATCGAGGTGCCGACGACAAAGCGGGTAAAGGGAATGATCGCAACTGCGAGAATGATGAAGGGCACGGAACGCGTCGCATTGACCAGCGGGCCAAACAGGCGCTGAAACCACAGCGCTTCAAACAGCTCACCCCGGCCAGAGGTCGCCAGCAACACGCCCAGCGGCAAGCCAAACACGGTGGCAATACCAAGCGAAACCGCGACCATATAGATGGTTTCCCAGGTCGCCTGCAGCAGAATGGGTGCAAGGGTTGAAAACATGACTTAGCCCTCCTGCCCGGCTGCAACGCCGGTGTTGTTATCGCTGTCCGATCCGGCGCGGAAATCCATGAATTCATCGGCCAGAAGGGACTGCGTGGTTGCGTGCTTGGGATCGGCAAAAATACCCTCCACGCCGCCTTCTTCGACGATTACACCGCCATCCATCACCGCGACACGGTCACAGAGCGCTTTGACCACCGCCATTTCATGGGTGATCACGACCATGGTCAGTCCGAGGCGTTTGTTGATGTCCTTAAGCAGCGTCAGGATCTGACGGGTGGTTTCCGGATCAAGGGCCGAGGTGACCTCGTCACAAAGCAAAACCTTGGGGTTCGATGACAGCGCGCGTGCAATACCGACACGCTGTTTTTGGCCCCCGGAAAGCTCAGCCGGATAGCGGTCGCGCTTTTCTTCCAAGCCCACAAGCGGCAACAGCGGATCAACCGCCTTGGCAATCTCGGCCTTGCTGGCACCGGCCAGTTCAAGCGGCAGTGCAATATTGTCATAGACCGTGCGCGAAGACAGAAGGTTGAAGTGCTGGAACACCATGCCAAGCTGACGGCGGAACAGCGGCAAATCACGTTTGGACAGGGTCGTGACATTGGTGCCATCGACCGTCACCGTCCCGGATGTCGGGTGTTCAAGCAGGTTGATGCAGCGGATCAGCGTGGATTTGCCCGCGCCGGAACGGCCAATGACGCCAACGATTTCGCCTGCTGCAATATCGAGATTGATGCCGCGCAATGCGATATGTTCGTCGCTGCCACGCCGGGCCGCATAAGTTTTATGGACGTTCGAGAGCCGGATCATGGGTCTCAACCTTTCCGTAGATACAAAAAAACCGCCGCGGCTTAACCGAGGCGGTCGTACATACGGAGCATATACGCCCTCTCGCTTTAGCCGCATTTTTAACGCGCCCGCAAGCTGAGGAGCAAATCGGCGCGATCAATGAGTCCTGTGTATCTGACTAGACGTCATTCTTCAACAGGTAAAATCATGCAATCTACGCATGGCATATATGAAATCGCCATATATTACAGAGTTTTATGTGTTTAATGAGAGTGACGCGCTGTCCAGCAAGCAACCAAAACGCAATCAGCTTTCGGCCTTTTTCTCCCACGCGCCTTGCGGGGTTTGTTGCCAGTAGGACAGTTTGTGTCCGGCGTCTTTCCAGTCTTTCCAGCGCGTACGGGCTTCTGCCACCGCATCGCGGTCGCGGTCATCAAACAGCATGATGACGCGTTCATACTCGCTGACCTTCTCGCTCATGGCGCGGTCGGCCAGGAACAGGAATTGGGCCCCGTTGGGATTTTCATCCTCGTCGGTCAGCCAGACCGGCTGCATTTCGGCGTCGCCATCGGATTTCGACCCATGGGGCAACCAGCTTGCCGGGTCATAGGTCCAAAGCAGGGTATTGATGGCCTCGATCCGTTGGTCATTGCCGGTCATCACCACGGCACGCTTTTCGCGCTCCAGCGTTTTGGAGAGCAATGTGGGCAAGGCCCGTTCCAGCGGCATGCTGGTGAGATGGTAAAACCAGATATCAGCCATAAGGCGGTTTTATCCCGAACATGAAAATGGGGCAAGGTGATCAACACCCTGCCCCACAAATTCCATCCCAGCGCGGTGCGCGCGGGCTTAGTTTTCGTAGTTATCGGCAACAAAGCGATCAAGCAGACGCACGCCAAAGCCGGTCGCGCCCTTCGGCGTGACTTCCTTGTCGGACGTTGACCAGGCCATGGCGGCGATATCAAGATGCGCCCATGGGCGATCCTTGGTGATAAAGCGCTTGAGGAACTGGGCAGCCGTGATCGAGCCCGCCGCACGACCGCCGACATTTTTCATGTCGGCAATGTCGGATTTAAGCTGCTTGTCATAGCCAGATCCCAGCGGCAGACGCCAGACGGTTTCATCAACCGAAAGACCGGCCGTGCTGATCTGGGTCGCCAGATCATCATTGTTGGCAAACAGACCGGCATTTTCATGGCCAAGCGCAATGATAACCGCCCCGGTCAGGGTTGCCAGATCAACGATCAAACGCGGATCATGTTTTTCCTGCACATAGGTCAGGGCATCACAGAGAACCAGACGGCCTTCGGCGTCGGTATTGATGACTTCAATCGTCTGACCGGACATGGAGGTCACGACATCGCCCGGACGCTGTGCGGTCGATGACGGCATGTTTTCAACCAGACCAATCACACCGATCACGTTGCATTTCGCCTTGCGACCCGCAAGCGCCTTCATCAGGCCGGAAACCACACCGGCCCCGCCCATATCGAACTTCATGTCTTCCATGCCGGCGGCGGGTTTGAGCGAGATACCACCGGTATCAAAGGTCACACCCTTGCCAACGAAGGCGACGGGTGCGTCCTTTTTCTTGCCGCCGTTCCAGCGCATGACAACCATGGCCGGTTTCTGGGCCGACCCCATGGCAACGCCCAGAAGCGCGCCCATGCCAAGCTTTTTCATTTCCTTTTCGTCAAGGACCTCAATTTCCACACCCAGCTTTTCAAGGGCTTTGACTTCCTTGGTGAAGCTTTCGGGATGAAGAACGTTGGCCGGCTCGGACACCAGATCGCGGGTGAAGAACACGCCTTCGACGACCTTTTTGGCAGAATCAAACTGCTTCTTGGCGTCCTTGTGATCGTGGGCTGAAATCTTCAGCGCCTTGAGAACCGGCTTGTCTTCCTTGGTTTCAGTGGTGCGATATTTGTCGAAACGATAATCGCGCAGCATCGCACCGGTTGCGAAATCAGACGCCAGACCTTCCATGTCAAAGAGAACGGAAAGCTCCTTCTCGCCGGTCGAGATGGCACGCGTGGTGACAGAGCCGCCGAGTTTCTGCGCGGCAATCACGTCAAATTCGGCTTCCTTGCCGATCCCGAAAATGATCACGCGCGACAGATCGACATTGGCCGGTGCCAGCACCTGCAGGCTCTGGCCCGATTTACCCTTGAAGGTCGACGCCTTGATCGCCTTGGTGATCGCACCACCGGTTGCCTCATCAAGTGCAACGGCACTGGGCATCAGATCGGCACCTTCGGTCGCAAAGGCGATAACCGCACCGCTTTTCGGAATGGCGAGATCGGAAAACGTGATCTTCATGGTGAACAGGACTCCTGTCATGTTTCGGGGCGCAGCCCTTGATCAAGCAACTGCAAACAAATTGATGCTCCTAATCTAGCGCGTTAAACGCGGTTGAAAAGGCTTATCGTTGAAAAAGAACGTGATGGCTGGCGACCATACCGAAGACAGCTGATCTTTCTTACGATCTTGGTCATGATATTTGGTGTTGGGCAAATTGACATTGCGCAGAGACTTGCGAACAAAAACATTACATCATAATTTTATGGTATATTATTCGCATTATCGGAAGAAGACCCCATGCAGCCTTTTATTCCCCGCCGTCTGGAGCCTGTTGCCTTTGCCTTTTTGCTTTCGGGCATCCAGTCCTTTCTGATTTCGGGCATCGCGACATCGATCGCGATTTCCGACTGGTCGAAGTTTTTTGAATTGTGGATGGGGGCTTATGTGTCGTCCTGGGCGATTGCGTTCCCGGGTGTGCTGGTTGTCGCCCCCCTGGTGCGCAAGATCCTGAAACGGATCGTCAAACCCGACAGCCGCACGCAGGCCGCCTGAGCCACGGTTCATCAGCCAAAATCAAACAGCGAAAGCGACGGGTTGGATTTGATATATTCCACCTCGTCGTTTTCGACATCGCCCGTGCTATGCCAGCCATGGCTTTCATAAAAGCCGTGCGCGCGGTTATCGGGGTTGGCCCCGGTGGTCAGCGAGATGTCATTACATCCCTTGGCAAACAGCCAGTCTTCAGCGGTGCGCAAGAGTGCCGCGCCGACCCCGCGCCCTTCAAATTCCGGATCGACAAACAGTGCCCACAGGGTGGCTTCACCGGGGATGGCAATGGCGAACCCGGCGGCGGAACCATCCAGATCGGCAAGCCAGATGCCATAGCCCTGATCAAGCCATTTGCCAAAGGCCGCCTTGGTAATGCCGCGTTCGGCCAGCTCAGACGCCGAGAGATGGTTTTCGCGCACGCGGCTTCGGATGGCAAAAATTGCCCCGACATCGCCCAATCGTGCTTTGCGAATTTTCATCCCGGCCACTGTGTCTGCTTTCTTGCCAACCACATCAAACTGGGCGGCAATGTAGCGATATGGCGCGAGAGTGCCAGCGAAATCGTCAGGTCGTTGCCCGCACCCGAACCTTAACCAGCGTCATCCCCGCGCAGGCGGGGATCCATTCCGGCACTACCGCGCAATGGATTCCGGGTCTGCGCTCCGCTCCGCCCGGAATGACGGCAGGGGGTCAGGTGGTTTCTTTAAGCCGCACCGGCAGGCGTTTCGGGCCCCACTGGCCCGGTTGGGCCTGAAACACACCGGCGCAATGGGTGCCGCAGCTTTTGCATGCGCCATGGGCATCAAGGTTCCAGTCCGATAGCTGATACCAGTCACGGCCAATCAGGATCTCGCCACAGCCATGGCAGAAGGTGCTGCTATGGGATTTGTCATGGACGTTGCCGACATAGGCGTAGCGGATACCGTTTTGCATGGCGATCTTGCGTGCGCGCACCAGTGTTTCGGGCGGGGTGCGCGGGGTGTCCATCATTTTCCAGTCGGGATGGAAGGCCGAAAAATGCATCGGCACATCGGGGCCGAGTTCATCATGGACCCATGACGTCATTTCATGGAATTCGGCGTCGCCATCATTCTCGCCCGGGATCACAAGATTGGTCAGCTCCACCCAGACACCGGTTTCGTGGCGGAGATATTTAAGCGTTTCCAACACGTCATCGAGATGCGCCGAGCACAGCTGATGATAAAAGCGATCCGTAAAGCCCTTTAGATCGATATTGGCGGCATCCATGTGGCGGAAAAATTCCACGCGGGCCTCATCACCAATATAGCCCGCCGTCACCGCCACGGTGCGCAGGCCCATTTCGCGGCAGGCAATCGCGACATCAACGGCATATTCGAGAAAGATCACCGGATCATTATAGGTGAACGCAACCGCGGAGCAGCCATAAGCCTTGGCAGTTTTGGCGATCATTTCCGGGGTCGCGAGCGAGGAAAGCTTGTCCATCTCGCGCGCTTTGGAGATTTCGTAATTCTGGCAGAACTTGCAGGTCAGGTTACAGCCCGCCGTGCCAAAGGACAGGATCGGGGTCCCGGGCAAAAAGTGATTGAGCGGCTTTTTCTCGATCGGATCAATACAAAATCCCGAGGATCGGCCCCACGTCGTCAGCACCATCTGATCGCCTTGGCGCGCGCGGACAAAACACAAGCCCCGCTGCCCGTCGTTTAGCTTGCAAAAGCGCGGACAGACATCGCACTGAATGCGGCCATCCTCAAGATGGTGCCAGTAGCGGGCCGGGACGGCACCTTGGGTCATAACGAGCCACCTTTCAGCAATTGCACTCTAGAGATAGCTCGATTGGCTTTGATTTTTGTTGAGAACATCTTTGTTATCGCAGAGAGATCCCGCAAATTTGCAAAACCATAATCGCTCGTCCAACCTGAGCACTCGGGATGCATCTATTGATGATATTTTCTCCCAAGGGTAGAAACCTATGCGCTCTTCATCAGGAAATCTTATTAAAACGCCCTTCTCAATTGATCTGAGCAGTAGAACCCCACTCTCTTCAGAAGAATTATTGAATGAAATGGTGTAGTTCCCACTTTTTGCTGCAAGATCCTTCTCTGCCATCCACGCGCCATGCGAAGCAACTAAGACAACCACTATAGGAATACAGACAATCACAGTTTGGACTCGCATTGTGAATATCTCTGAGAATAGGGGGCTTTCAAAAATCCTTTTTAAAAACATCAGCCACCCTAGTGAGAACGTTATTCCAACAACCATTATTTTGGGATCTGGGTAAATAAAAACCAAAATCCCAAAAATAATAATGAACGGAATCAAGATTCCCTTTGGCACGTCCCCCTCAAACAATCCACCCACAATAGCATTGAATTTATTAATCGACTTTTCTTTAAAGCCACCTTCTACTTTTTTTATTTTCTTTGAGAACGACTCTGCAGCAGAAATTGCAATAACCCGCGCAGAGAACTCGTATGCAATTATACTCAACGCAAGCAGTAAGGTTGCTGGTAGCCAAGACAGCACCATGCTGAAGAAATCAGAAACCGAAATCAGGCCGAACATATCGTTACCTAAGAAACTAAAGTACGACCATTCATGGAGTACTGAAAAAACCAGTGTCATTGCTGATGTAACAACCGATACTTCTGAAACGGTGTTGATTTTCATCCGGCTCCCCCTATTTGAGTGACTAGGCAGCGACAACCTGAAGTTATAAACCTTAATATTACAAGGCTCATCTAACTTTATCGTCATGATTTAATTGACTGGAAGTGTAAATGACCATCATCCGCCCGCCTGCTGTTGCCGGGACGTTTTATCCGGCCGATGCCGATCTCTTGCGCAGCGAGATTGACGGGCTGATGGGTGCAGCTTTGCAGTCGAACGCTGCGCAGCAAGAAGCCACACCGCCCAAGGCGATCATTGTGCCGCATGCGGGTCTGATGTTTTCGGGCAGTCTGGCGGCGCTTGGCTTTGCCACGGTGCGGGCATTGAAGGATACCATCAAACGCATTGTGATTATTGGCCCGGCACACCGGATGGCGTTTCAGGGGATTGCGCTGGCGCGGGCTGATCAGTTTGCCACCCCGCTTGGCAATATGCGCTGTGACCTGCCGGCACTGCAAAAGGCGTTGGCGTTGCCGCATGTTCAGATGCTTGACGCGGCGCATACGCTTGAGCACGGGCTTGAGATCGAATTGCCGTTTATCCAGCGCCTGTTTGGCGAGGATGCTGATATCGGCATTGTGCCGCTTCTGGTCAGCCGGTGCAGCCCACGGCAAGTGCATGAAGTGATCGAGAAGCTTTGGGGCGGGCCGGAAACATTGATCGTGATTTCGTCCGACCTGTCGCATTTCCATGATTATGACACCGCGCAAAAGATGGATAACCGCACGCGGACGATGATCGAGAATTTCGATGCCGAAAACATCGACACCAGCGATGCCTGTGGCGCGTTGCCGGTCGCCGGGATGCTGATGGCCGCACGCAATCGCGGCATGCGGATCAAGACGCTTGGCATGCGCAATTCCGGCGATGTGACGGGGGATAAGTCGCGCGTTGTCGGCTATGGCGCCTGGGCGCTTTATGACGGAAAGGCATCGGGGATGCGGGACGATGGCGAGGATGATTTTACCAAGGCGACCGAACATCTGATCCAGACGCACGGGGCCGAAATGCTGGGCCTTTGTCGGCAATCGATCTTGCATGGGCTTGAGACCGGCGCGCCGCTTTTGGTTTCGCCAAATGAATTTGGCCCAGCACTTGCCGCACCCGGAGCGTGTTTTGTAACGCTCAAGAAAGCCGGGCAGTTACGTGGTTGCATCGGGTCGATCATGGCGCATGCGCCGCTTGCGACTGATCTGTGCGAGAATGCGTTCAAGGCGGCGTTTCGCGATCCGCGCTTTGCCGGATTGTCACGCGAAGAGATCAATGATGATCTGGAGCTTTCGATATCGGTGCTGTCGCCGCCCCACCCGTTTGGCTTTGCCGATGAGGCGGATTTTGTCGCCAAGCTGACGCCGTTTGAGGACGGGATCATTCTGGCGGATGGCAATCGGCGGGGTTTGTTCCTGCCGCAGGTTTGGGATCAACTGCCCGATCCGAAAGACTTTCTGGCGCATCTTAAGCGCAAGGCGGGGCTTGCGATGGATCATTGGTCGCCCAATATGCGCGCAGAGCGGTTTATTACGCGCGGGATATCCTCACGGGATGTTTCCTCGAGCGGCTTTTGGGATCAGCAGGATTAAACGCCATGGCAAGCAGCACCCCCGAGAATGGGCAAAATGATACGCGCTACGCCGATTTCATCCGCGAGGTTGCGGAATGGGAAGGGGTTTGGGCGCTCTATCATAATGGCTGGTTGCTGCAAACGACGGATAGCGGGCAAAAATACTGCCCGATCTTTGCCATGCGCAAGGAAGCCAAAAGCTTTGAGGCCAGCATTCAAAGCGACCATGTCCCCACCGCGATCACGCTTGTCGAGTTGATGGAAAGCCTGATGGTGCAGTGGCGGGCGGAAGATATCATGGCGGGCATCTGCCCCACCCCGGGAAAGCTCGCGATTGTTATCAGCCTTGATCAGCTGAGCGATGATCTGATGGCAGCGCTCAAGGACGTCATGGCCGAGCGGTTTGGCAAGCAAAGCTGAAAAGACTCACTGTTTCCAAAGCCAGGCTGGACCTTGCGGGCAAAATTCCCTATTCCCGAGGGACAGATAACTTTTCCCGAGAGACGAGAGAGCCATGACCGTTGCCCTGCCCGCTGATGCCGATGCCCTTGAAAACGGCCTGATTGAAATCGCCCGCAAGGCGGGGGCCGCGATGATGGAAATCTATAAGACCGATTTCGAAGTGCGCTCCAAGGATGACGCAAGCCCCGTGACCGAGGCCGATGACGCGGCAGAAGCCGTGATCCTGCCGGGGCTTCGCGCACTCACCCCCGATGTTAAAATCGTGTCCGAGGAAAGTGCCGCCAAGGGCGATGTGCCCGATGTGAACGGGGAAACCGACTTTTTCTGGCTGGTGGATCCGTTGGACGGCACCAAGGAATTTATCAAGCGCAATGGTGAATTCACCGTCAATGTGGCCCTGATTGCCAAGGGAAAACCGGTTCTGGGCGTGGTTTATGCCCCGGCCATCGACAAGCTTTATTACGGCGGTCCGGATGGCGCGAAGCTGATTGAGGGCGATGTCATGGAGCCGAAAACCACCGCCATTTCAGTGCGTGACATGCCCGAAGACGGCGTGGTCGTGGTCGGATCACGCTCGCACGGCGATCCGGAGGCAATGAAAGCGTTTCTGGGTGATCTTGCGGTCAAGGAAATGCGCCCGGCGGGAAGCTCGCTCAAGCTTTGTCTGGTCGCAGCGGGTGAAGCCGATCTTTATCCGCGTCTTGGCCCGACCATGGAATGGGATATCGGGGCGGGGCATGCGGTCTTGAAAGCCGCAGGCGGTGTGGTTGAAAATATGGACGGATCCCGATTCCTTTATGGCAAGGCCGATTTCCGCAACCCGTTCTTCATCGCACGCAGCCCAAGCGTGCCGGTCACCTATCAGAATTAAAGACCAGGCCAGAAGGAAAGACTGGGCCTGAAGTTAAGACTGGGCCAGAAGTTAAGACCAGGAACGACGCCTCACAACGAGGCGCCTTCGAACAAGGCCCGAGCCCCCCGAACCCCGAACACAAAACACCGGGGCTCGCCCCCTCATTGTTTCCAAATTTCGCCGACAGTACGGCTCACGGCACGATCAACGCCCGTCTGCAAGGCGTGATCGATTATGCCTTTGTGTCTGATTTTTAGACTGCCCGGCGCGTTATTTCCAAAAAAATTGAGTTATTTCAGTCTCCTTCTTGAAATCAGGTTGGACGGCACAAATTTGTATATCGCCAAAAATACTATGCAATTGGACAGCAATAGACCCATTTTGGGAGACTTAACGTATATGTTCCGGACTTCGATATCTCGCCTCATCATATCGCTACAAAGCCTTTTGCTGATCGGCTTTGTCAGTGTGACGGGCGTTCTCGCGTTTATCAGCTGGCAAAGCTCGGACAACGCATCTGAAATTTTGAATGCAACCCGCGCAGATCAGTCGCTCTTTTCCGCCGTTCTTGGCGTAAGGCAACAGATTTCCAAGACACAGACCGCACTGGTATCGCAAGACAACCCGACAGCGGCCTTTGCCGAAACGCGCGCCATTGCTGATGAGAGTTTCGACACCGCGATGGCGGCCCTTGAAAATGTCGAGATTGATGGCGTTGAAGAACATATCGCCAATCTTCAGGCGGCATGGGCGGAACAGAACAGTCAGGAAGCAAAAATTGATGCCCTGACGAAACTTCCCAGAGACCAACGCAGCGTGCCCGAGGTCAAGGAATGGTCAAATTCGGTACGGGCCGTGGTTAACACCATTTTGGACGTATCGCTTGCAGTCGGGAATGATGTTCGGCTGCTTGATCCGTTTGTTGGCGAGATGATCCAGGTTCGACGTGCTTCATGGATGGTACGCGACAGGTTCGGCAGCCAATGTTCGCTTTTGCGTCCATATGTATCAAACAATGAGCCCCTTACCGCTGAGGCCTTTGCCAGTTGGAACCAGCGCAAAGGTGGTTATCAGCTTATGTGGCGGGAAATTGATGACGTTATGGCCCGACCGGGCATTCCCCAGGCGCTGCTAAATGCGGTTCAAGTGGCGGAAGAAGCAACGCAATCAACGCAAGTAAAGCTGAATGACCTGCAAGCAGGTTTGAATGGTGGTGCGGCACCGGCAATGGCCGCGGCGGACTATACCGCACTTTGTAATGGCCCGTTTGATCAGATTGTTGCCGTCGGTCAAACCGCCATGAAAGAAGCCGTTCTGGGTGCCGAGGACAAAAAAGTATCCGCCGCGATTGCATTGGTTGTGGTGATCATTTGCCTTCTCCTTGCCCTGGCTCTTTCGGCATTTGCGATTGCATCTGTTCTTCGGCGTTTCTCAACCCCGATTGGCAGCCTGATGGTTGATGTCGAACGTCTTTCGCAAGCAGACTACAAAACCGAGGTGACAGAAACCGGCGCGCCCGATGAACTGGGTCGTCTTGCTAGTGCCCTTGAAGAGCTGCGTAAAAATGCGTTGCAGACCGAAGAACTGCGTGCAGCACAACAAAAAGCCCAGCAAGAGCAGATTGAAAAAGGGAAGCAACTGTCCGAGGCCGTCAGTGCCTTTGAACAGGGCTCCGCACGCATTGTGACAGCGGTGCGCCACGCATCGGGTGATATGCACGGCAATGCCGAACAACTATCGTCCATTGCGGAAAACACCGATCAACGCACCCAAGTGGTTGCCACGGCATCGGGCGAAGCATCGGGCAATGTGCAAACCGTTGCAGCAGCATCCGAGGAACTCAGTGCGTCGATCATTGAGGTTAACCAGCAAATCAACGGATCATCGCGTATGGCCAACGATGCGGTGGATGAAGTTGAACAAACCAACCAGTCGTTTGCGGAACTTCGCGAAGCCGCAGACAAGATTGGCGAAGTTGTTGAGCTGATCCAGAACATCGCATCGCAGACCAACCTTCTGGCGTTGAACGCAACGATTGAGGCCGCCCGTGCCGGTGATGCCGGCAAAGGTTTTGCCGTGGTTGCCAACGAGGTCAAAACCCTTGCCACTCAAACGCACAAGGCAACCGAGGAAATCTCGGGCCAGATTGGCGGCATGCAAACGGCCGTTGGTTTGTGTGTTGATGCGATCACCGGGATCGGCACCAAGATCCACGCGATCAACGAGGCAATTTCGGCAATTGCCGCAGCCACCGAGGAACAATCATCGGCAACCCAGGAAATTGCCCGAAATGTCCAGCATGCCGCCACCGGCACGTCGGAAGTCTCGGACAATATTGCCTCGGTAACCGAAATGGCACGCGATACACGGCAAATGTCGGATGAGGTGCTGAAAGCATCTGCAGAGCTTTCAAGCCAGGCCGATGAACTGGGCCGTGAGGTTGAAGACTTCCTGTCGCGCGTCAGAGGCATCTGATCTGGTTTGATCTGATCTAGACGGAGGGGACCGACCCGTCGGGCCGTTTCGCACAAGATCTCACAAAAAATGGGCAGTGCATCACAGCGCTGCCCATTTTTTCTTGTCAATCACACCGACCACAAGACACATCATCAATGACGAAATTCATTTCGCGACAGCGCGCTTGAACTGAATTTCAAAGCCGCATCAGCAGCTTGTCGATGGCGCATTGCACCAATGGCAATTGGCGATTTTCCAACAAAGGTTAAAACGCCGCCATGCCGCGGTTTCATTGACTTTCCGGGTATTTTGCGCTATACATAATTTATCGCCACACAGAGTGTAGGTGACGTAAATAGCCGCCGGAATCACGGCGACGCGGTCCAGTTTCACCACCGCGGGGCGAGACAGGGCTAGAGCGTAAATTGGAGCCGCCATTTTCATGGCGGCTCTTCGCTTTTTAAAAAAATTTAGTAAGAAATCCCTAACAAAGCCAGAGATCATTAACCTTTTATTGTTAGTTTCATCGCGAGGAGAATAACCGGAGGTTATCGCGATGTCTGATAGGACAGACACATGGCTTGCCCGAAACTAAAGATCACTTTATTACTATCGTTGTCGCTGCCCTTTCAGAAATTGTACGTCAGTTAGTACGTCTTTTTTTCTGAAGATTATTATTTGTAATATTGATTGAACCCTAAGCTACCCTGCCAATCCTTTGACAAGGTCAACGAGAAACGTAGGTCGGGCAATACCAGAGCTGAGAGCAAAAGCTTTCAAAAATAGTCGAAGATACAACATTTTGCAGACCGACAGTTTCGGTTGATTTCAACAATGCTATGCCCTTCCTGAAAGTCTGTCTGTTCCAAAAATAGAGAGTTTTTGGAATTGACAACCAAAGAAACTTGTTTTCAAGTTGCATCATCGCTAGGTATCTCAATAGCTTATATTCCTTGAGATTGTTGCATGTCGCCAGCCCTTACCATCCGTCCCTATTCCGAAGGTGCCCTTAGTCAGGCGGCAGCCAAGCTGCGCGCCGGTGAGTTGGTGGCCTTTCCGACCGAGACGGTTTACGGGCTGGGTGCGGATGCGACCAATGCCGATGCGGTGGCAAAAATCTATGCCGCCAAGCAACGCCCGAGCTTCAATCCGCTGATCAGCCATTTCCCCGATCGCGATGCCGCCGCCAAGCATGCCGAGTTTGATGCGCGTGCCGATAAACTGGCCGCGGCGTTTTGGCCGGGTGCGCTGACGCTGGTTTTGCCGCGCAAGACTGAGAGTGGTGTTTGTGATCTGGTGACCGCGGGCCTGCCCAGCATTGCGGTGCGGGTGCCGGCCCATCCGATGGCGCGAGAATTGTTGCGTGCGGTGGGGCGCCCGGTTGCAGCACCTTCTGCAAATCGATCTGGCAAGATCAGCCCGACCACGGCGGGGCATGTGGCAGGGTCGCTGGGGGATGCGATTGGCATGATCCTGGATGGTGGGCCGTGTGGCGTCGGGCTTGAAAGCACGGTGATTGACCTGACCACGGACCGGGTGGTGATGCTCCGCCCCGGCGGGGTGACGGCCGATCAGGTTTCAGAATTACTCGGCACCGATGTTGTCATGGCCGAAAGCGATGATACAGCCCCCAAAAGCCCCGGCATGCTCAGCAGTCACTATGCGCCGGGTCTGCCGGTGCGGCTTGAGGCCACCCGTGCCGACCCGGCCACGTATGGCAATGAAGTGCTGCTGGGCTTTGGGGATTGCACCACCAAGGGGTTTGATGCGGTCTTGTGGCTGTCAAAAACCGGCGATGATATTGAGGCCGCCACCAACCTGTTTGCCAAGCTGCATGAAGCCGATCAAAGCCGCTTTGACGGGATTGCGATTGCGCCGATCCCCGATCACGGATTGGGCATTGCGATCAATGACCGCCTGAAACGGGCCGCGGCACCGCGAGACAACCAGCACGCGATAAAGTAGCGATGCAAGATGACACTCGTCGTATGATTGCCCTGGTACGCTTTTCAACAGAAGAATTCATCGACCAGCTTAGGGAAACCGGCAAACTATACTTCAATCCTATCACGAGTTTTTCGAAGATAAAGGATGGGAGTCTTAGAGGTGACGACTTCGAGAATCTTACTCATGTTTACCAACCACATGAGGTGAAGCTGGAGGTAAGTGGAAAATCGGTTGGAAAACTCGCCGGCCCAGTAAAACTGTATATGCCTCAAGATGACGAGTTCAATGTAACTCATATATTTTGCATGTCATTTTTGTCAGATAAGACAGAAATAAGAGATGATTTGAAAATATTTTCACATCGCGTAACCGAATTCGGCGACACAGCGTTTTTAATCACTAATACTCAGATATTTTTTGATCGTCTACACGCTGCATTCGATGATGAACTAAAAAAAGAAACTATAGGTGCATACCGTCATGGCATTGTCGAATACATTGACACTGCACAATACTCAGGAAAAATGAATTGCTTTAAAAAACCTCAGAACTTTGCATGGCAACATGAATATCGAATAGGTATAACATCCAGGGTAGATCAACCAATCGCAATCGAGTTAGGTGATCTATCTGATATTGCCGTAAAAATTCCCTTAGAAAAATTTGAGAATAGAGTTGAAGTTCTTGAGAACTCACAGGTAGTTCTCCATTTTTCTTAAAGGCTACATAAGCACGACGGGAAATTGGGTTATGCCAACAATGCCAACCTCTGCAGTCAAGGAACTTCAGGATACTCTTGGGCCCAAAGGGTTCAGCATGGAAAGTGACGTTCTGGCCGCCCACAACAGTGAGGCGCGTGGCAAGTTCACCGGTACGTCCGAGATTATCCTGTTTCCGGCCAGCACAGAGGAAGTCGCCAAGGCGGTTGCCGTCTGTGCCGCGCATGACATTGCGGTTGTCCCGCAAGGTGGCAATACGGGGCGTTGCGGCGGGGCAGTTGCCGGGGACAAACAAATTCTGATCAATCTCAAGCGCATGAATCGCGTGATCGAGATTGATGACCGTGATTTCACCGCGACGGTTGAGGCCGGTGCGATCCTGCAAACCATTCAGGACGCCGCCGAAAAGCAGGATTTGCTGTTTCCGCTGTCACTTGGCGCTGAGGGCACCTGTCAGATTGGCGGGAACCTTGCGACCAATGCCGGGGGATTGAACGTTATTCGCTATGGCAATGCGCGCGATCTTTGCCTTGGGCTTGAGGTTGTGTTGCCCGATGGCACGGTGTGGAATGGGCTATCAAAACTGCGCAAGGACAATACCGGCTATGACCTGCGTGATCTGTTTATTGGTGCGGAGGGCACGCTTGGCATCATTACCAAGGCGACGCTGAAGCTGTTTGCCCAGCCCAAACATGTCGCCACTGCCTGGCTTGCCGTGCCCTCGCCCGCATGCGCGATTGATTTTCTGGCCCTTGCGCGCCGTCATACCGGCGATGGCATTGCGGCCTTTGAGCTGATCAGTGATTTTGCCCATGATTTGTCGGTCACCTACCTTCAGAACCTGACACGGCCGCTTGCGACCAAAACGCCGTGGCATGTTTTGATCGAGCTGACCTCTTCACGCCCGAATGATGATCTGCAGACCCTTTTGGTTGATCTTTTGGGGCAAGCGGTCGAGATCGGGCTGGCGACGGATGCGACCATCGCCCAGTCAGAGGCGCAGCGCAAAAACCTGTGGGCGATCCGCGAAGGCATCCCGGAAGCACAAGGCTTTGAAGGTGGATCGATCAAGCATGATGTGTCGGTGCCGGTATCCAGGGTGCCTGATCTTCTCAAACGCGGCATGGCGGCAGCCGACGCCCTTATTCCCGATATTCGCCCCTGCCCGTTTGGCCATGTCGGGGATGGAAATATCCATTTCAATTTCAGCCAGCCCGCCACCATGGACAAGCAGGAGTATCTTGCGAAATGGGAAAGCCTGAACGCGATCATTCACGACATCGTTGCCGATCTTGGCGGATCAATCAGTGCGGAGCATGGCATCGGGCAACTTAAACGTCACGAGTTGGCGCGTTATGCCAGCGTGGAAAAGATGAAACTTCTGCGTGCGATCAAAGCCGCCATTGATCCTGATAACCGGCTTAACCCCGGCAAGATCATCTGATTGCCGACATAAGAAAACGGGTGCCCCGATGGGACACCCGTTCCAGAATACATATTGGCAGAAACCTTATTCCGCCGGGCCTTCCCACGGGTTCATGGCGTTGATTTTATCCTGACGACGTTCGTCGCCGGACTTGCCCCAATCACCACCGAAGGCAGCCGATTCCCAGGAACCGTAGCTCGGGTTGGGGAGCATGAACCAGCGTTCGCCCCAGTAATTGCCGTATTTTTCCATGACTTCGAGACGTTCGATGATCGAACCATCAATTTCGTCGGTGAAGTCACCGAAGTTGTCACCAAACTGCATGATCACACGGTAGTCTTCGGTCACGTCCGCACGGCGCGGGGTTTTGTTCGAGCCCCATTCTTCGATTTCACCCCGCAGCATGACGTGCTTTTCATCCGCATAGGGGAAGCCGAATTTTTTCAGGTTTTCGATGGTCGGCTCTTCTTCCGGTGCCTTGCGGTTCGAGACATAGAAGACTTCAACACCGCGCGCAGCCGCCGCCTTGGTGAATTCCAGCGCACCCGGGGTCGGGGTCGAAATCATGTCATGGACGAATGCTGCCCAGGTCTTGGAGCTGTAATGGGTTTTCTCGGCAACAACCCAGGCCTGATAGGCGGAGTTATCAAGAACGGTTTCATCGACATCAAGGATAACCGCCGGCGGCTTGGCGGAATAGTTGCCATCCTGCTCAAGGGCGGCGGTCCAGTCATGATCGCCGATGGCGGCATCGAGCAAACGGGTGGCACCGGCATAAACCGACATGGCGGTCGTTTTGTATTCGACCGAGGTCTGCAGCCACAGCGTGCCGTTCAGGCCATCATTTTGTTCCGGCTCTGCCTGTGCGCCAAAGGCGACAAGGGCGCTGGTCGCGACAATGGCCGCCACGCCAAATGATTTTGCGATAAAAGTCATATGTAGTCTCCCTGTTGATTTCCGGGCTGCATGGATACTGACCATGCAGACAGGATTGCATAACCATGCCACCGCACTGCGATAAAGAAAAAGCCTTTTTCAACATTCCTGCTGAAAAAGGCTTTTGTCCGGTATTTGATAAAGACGCCAATTGATTGAACGCACAGCGTTTTTTAACGCGGATTATGCGGTCGGGCGTTTTTCAAAGGACGTGTAGCCGTCCTCAAGGGCGGGTTCTTCGTGAATGCGATCAACGCGCGCATGGGTCGGGCCCTGGTGACAGGCCCCGATCATGGATTGTACGACCTTGACCGGCCCGCAAAAGACGGCCTCGACCGAGCCATCCTTGCGGTTGCGCACCCAGCCGGTGAGATCGCGCTTGCGGGCTTCTTCGACCGTCCAGGCGCGATACCACACACCTTGGACCCGGCCTTCGATGCGAGCATGAACGGCGATGCTGCCGTCACCCGTTGACGGGTCGGGGCTTGTATCTGTCATGAACGGGCGTCCTCCCTTGCGGCTTGCGTATTTGGGCGCTTATTTCGCGCCGGGGATTTTGGCATGCAGATGGGCGGTGTCCTGAAACTTCTGTTTCTGTTCCTCGGATGCAGGCGCCTGATAATTGTCCTTCCAGGCGTCATAGGTCATGCCATAGACGACTTCGCGCGCACCATCATAATCCATGGCGACACCCTTTTCGCGGGCTGCGGCCAGATACCATTTGGCAAGGCAGTTACGGCAAAAACCCGCAAGGTTCATCAGATCGATATTCTGAACATCCTTGCGGTCCTGCAGGTGGGTGACCAGCCCGCGAAAGGCAGCGGCTTCGAGTTCCAGTTTGGTTTGCGGATCAAGATCGGCTGCCGGGCCGTTGGCCAAGACGGCCTCGGTGGACATTTCAGAACCGGCGCAATCAGACATGTTCCATACTCCCAGCTGTTCTTTGTTGTTCAAGTTTCTCGATAATGCCGGGCACATCGGCAATAGTTTCGGCCGTAATGACACTGGCATTGTCGATCTCGGTCTGATCGACCATTTCATGCACCCAGGTGATTTCATAGGGAATGTGGATCGCTGCCGCACCGCAAGCAAGGACCGGCAGGATATCGGATTTCATCGAATTGCCGATCATGACCGCATCTTCGGGCTCAACCCCATAGCGGCCAAAGATGTTGCGATAGGTCAGCGGATCCTTTTCCGAGACGATCTCGATGCCGTCAAACAGGTCTTCAAAGCCGGAACGGTCGATCTTGAGCTGCTGAGCGATCAGATCGCCCTTGGTGATCAGAACCACCTTGCATTTCGGATCCTTGGCATAGCGTTTGAGCACGGCTTCGGCCCCGTCAATGATGCGGGTCGGCGCACGCAGCATCGATTTGCCGATTTCGGCCAGTTTGTGGATGTCCTCGGCACTGATCTTGCGATTGGAAAGTTCAATCGCGGTTTCGATCATCGACAGGGTAAAGCCCGTCACGCCATAGCCGTAAATGGAAAGGTTTTCGAGTTCGGCCTGATACAGGCGATCATCAACTTCGTCGGCCGCCACATAGTGGCTGAGCATTTCGCGCAGTTCGACATGGGCCTGACGGAAAAGCGGCTCGTTATGCCACAGGGTATCGTCGCCATCAAAAGCAATCAGCTTGTACATTCTTACGCCTCGTTTCTTGTTATTGGATGGCCATAGGCACGGTGAAAGCGTTGGCAATCAAAGTGGTTTGGGATTTACGGCCTCAATTCACGACCATATGGCAGCGCAAACCCGCCGTAAAGCCCCGTTATCTGTATTTATTATGCGCGAAACTGTTCCGAAAGCCCTTGAAAACGCAAGTGCTTGAACAGGTTGCGTACAATTGATCCGGAGGTCCGCTCATTAAAAGAAAAAAGCACCGCGCGAAACGGTGCTTCTTTCAAAGTTATTTGACTAAGACTAAGATGAACCTCAATCAGACTGCCTTAAGGTCAGCAAGAAACTTGGAGATCAGTTTTTCCATATTCTCTGCCTGTTCATTCATCGTGCCAGCAGCGGCAAGCACAGAGCCAGAGACGTCACCGGTATCTTTAGCCGCTTTGGCGACCTCTTGAATTCCGAAGGATACTTCCTGACTTCGCCCCGCAGATTCAGAAACGTTTCGGGCAATTTCCTGAGTTGCGGCGCCTTGCTCTTCGACAGCAGAGGAAATTGCTGTCGCGATGGAGCTGATGCGATTTATCGTCTCCGAGATTTCCTGAATAGCGGTGACGGTATCCCCTGTTTCCGATTGAATGCGTGAAATTTGGCTGCTGATTTCTTCTGTTGCCTTCGAGGTTTGATTTGCAAGACTCTTCACCTCGTTAGCAACAACCGCAAACCCTTTGCCTGCTTCCCCGGCGCGCGCCGCTTCGATGGTGGCGTTGAGGGCCAACAAGTTTGTCTGTGACGCAATATCGTTGATAAGAGACACCACATCACCAATCCGGTTTGCAGACTCAGCAAGCCCTTTAACCAGTTGCTCACTAGAAGATGCCTGTGCAACAGCAGAGCTTGAAATCGCAGTTGAATCAGATACCTGCTGAGCGATCTCGGAGACAGATGCACTTAGCTCCTCGGTTGCGGAAGACACTGTCTGAATGTTGGATGATGATTGCTCAGCCGCTGCAGAAGAATTGTTCGACTGTTCTGAGGTCTTTTCTGCTGTTTCGCTGATGTAGTTTGCACTTTCACTAACGTCATTTGCAGCTTTGGTGACGCCTTTAACCAGTTCAATAGCAGACGTTTCAAAGTTCGCAGCGATCGCCTCGATGGCTTTGGCGCGTTCTGCTCGCGCTTTCTGGTCTTCGAGTTCACGCGCCTGAAGTTCACGTGCCTCCTGAGCTGATTTCTTGAAGAACTGCAACGAACGCAGCAACGAACCAATCTCGTCACGGCGTTCTGCACCAGCAATATCAATATCAAAATTACCTTCGGCCACATCCTCCATCATCTTGGCCACCGAACCTATAGGACGCGATACTTGAGAAAGAACAATATAAACAGCAACAGCGAGAGACAGTGAAAGGCCAACTACTGCGGATAAAATCAAAATAGCAGTCGTCGTTACATACCGATCATGCGCCAAATCGGTTGACGCCGCCAAATTGTTCTTTGCAAGTTCCTGAAGCTTGTTCAGGTAGAAGTTAAATTCTTCCTTGATGATCGGGCCACTACTATCGAGATATTCAAATGCCAGCGCAATATTACCTCCTCTGGCAGCATCAATACCCTTTAGGATCGTTGCCTTAAAATTAACGAGACCTTTTTCAGCCTCAACAACCCAGCTTCGCTGCTCTTCTGTTAGATCATAGGAAAGAAGCCCGTTCAAACGAGCGGCCGCAGAGTCTACAGCGGATGTAAAAGCGTTGGTGCGTTTCTCAATTTGCTCGTCTGACTTTTCCGCCACAATGTCCAGAAGAACGTTTCTGGCAGTCATTGCAGAAGCAACACGCATTCTGTTTACATCCAGAGCGCCAAGTGACAATGGCGCATCCTGCTTGGTGATTTGCGTTGTGGTTTTGTCGAGGGAACTAAGCGCGTAAACCGACACCCCCGTAATGATTGCAATAGCAATACCCAGCAATCCCAGTGGCAAAGCCAATTTGAGGTGAATCTTCAAATTTTTCATAAATCCCCCGAATCATTCCAATGATGAAAGCCTAGGGTCAGGACCTATTAATTTGGTTTGAATGGTTAAACAGATTTGTGCGGATACGCGGAGTAAAACTGCAGGAAGATATTTATCTTTCAAAGTTTTACGACAAAGTAGCCCGTGCAAATCCGTTTAATCCGGAGGACAGACGTTTTATTTGCAAACTCCAGCGTCAAATCCCTTGTCCGGGATGCCGACCCGACCGGCGGGCTTTTCCTTGGATTTCGTAAATATAACGTCTGCCATTCAAATCAAATTAATAGGTCCTGACCCTAGCCATACCTAGAAGGCGTACCTTCATTTAAACTCGCAAGACACATACTATAGTCTAGTTTTCAAAAAATTAAACCCAAATATCACATCCAAATGGAAACAATCATTATATTTCAAATAGATAAAGGTATAACATTCAATGCAAATACTCCTAATTGACTAATTTCTGAAATGCTGAACACAAAAAAACGCACCGCAATTCTGCGGTGCGTCGCTCAACCGACCTGTTCAAAAATATAATTCTGTGTTTCGGGACAGTCCCCAAACCTATTCGTCTTTTTCGAACTCGATGATGATGGCATCGACCGAGAGGTTGGCACCCTGTTCGGCGTGGATCTTTTTGACCACGCCCTTGCTTTCGCATTTAAGGACGTTTTCCATCTTCATGGCTTCAAGGATGCAGAGCTCCTCGCCCGGCTGAACGGTCTGGCCTTCTTCGACGGAGACCTTGACGAGCAGACCCGGCATCGGGGAGAGCAGGAAGTTCGACATGTCTGGCGGGGCCTTGAACGGCATCAGTTTCTGCAGCTCTGCCACACGGGGCAACATGACCTTGAAGTGGCGCTGAATACCATTGGCGGCGAGTTTGTAGCCGACACCTTCGACGTCGATCTGCACACAGACCGGGGCACCGTCAATTTCACCGACAAACATCGGATCGCCGATTTTCCAGTCCGAGACGACGCCATAGCTGCGGTCATCAATGGCAACGATGTAATCACCGTTAACACCGTCGAACTCGATATCGAATGGCGTGTGGTCATCCCCACTGACGGCCACCCAGCTTTCGGCGACGTCAAGCGGATGATCACTGACCTGGCCGGTGATGCCGGCATTGCGTTCGGCAAGGCGCTGGTTGATATAGGCTGCAACCACGATCAGGGTCGCGGGATCATCATTGGGCAGATCATCGGCCGAGAAACCATCGGGGTATTCTTCGGCGATGAAGTTGGTGGTGATGTTGCCGCTCTGGAAGCGTTTGTTGGCCATGACGGCGGCCAGAAACGGGATGTTGTGCGAAATACCGCGAATGTAATAGCCATCAAGGGCGCGCCGCATTTCACCAATCGCCTGTTCACGGTTATCACCATAGGTGATCAATTTCGCGACCATCGGGTCATAGAACATCGAAATCTCGCCGCCTTCATAGACGCCGGTATCGATACGCACGGTGTCTGATTCCGCTGGCGGCTGATAGCGCACCAAGCGGCCCGTGGAGGGCAGGAATTCGCGGAAGGGGTCCTCGGCATAGACGCGGGTTTCCATGGCCCAGCCGGTGAGTGTGACGTCATCCTGTTTGAGCGTCAGTGTCTCGCCATCGGCGATCTTGATCATCCATTCGACAAGATCCTGACCGGTGACAAGTTCGGTCACCGGGTGTTCGACCTGAAGACGGGTGTTCATTTCAAGGAAGTAGAAGTTCTTGTCCTTATCGACAATGAATTCCACGGTACCGGCCGAGCAATAATCAACGGCCTTTGCCAGTGCCACGGCCTGTTCGCCCATGGCCTTGCGGGTGGCGGGATCAATGAAGGGCGACGGGGCTTCTTCGACGACCTTCTGATGGCGGCGCTGAATGGAGCATTCACGTTCACCAAGATAGACCGCGTTGCCGTGTTTATCGGCCAGCACCTGAATTTCGATATGGCGCGGTTCTTCGACGAATTTTTCGACAAAGACGCGGTCATCGCCAAAGGAGCTTGCGGCCTCAGAGGTTGCACGCTCAAAGCCTTCGCGACATTCGGCGTCATTGCGCGCGATACGCATGCCCTTGCCACCGCCGCCAGCGGAGGCCTTGAGCATCACCGGATAGCCGATATCGTTGGCGATCTTGATGGCCTCATCAGTGTCCTTGATGACGCCCATGAAACCGGGAACGGTCGAAACGCCGGCATCGGCCGCGATCTTTTTCGAGGTGATCTTGTCGCCCATCGCGGCAATGGCACCGTTCGGCGGGCCGATGAAAGCAATGTTGGCGGCATCAAGCGCCTTGGCGAAGGCCTGGTTTTCCGACAGGAAGCCATAGCCCGGATGAACGGCCTCGGCCCCGGTGGATTTGCAGGCCTCGATGATGTTTTCAATGATCAGATAGGACTGATTTGATGGCGCCGGGCCGATATGGACGGCCTCATCGGCCATCTGAACATGGAGGGCGGCTTTGTCGGCATCGGAATAGACTGCGACGGTTTTGATGCCCATTTTCCAGGCTGATTTGATCACACGGCAGGCGATTTCACCGCGGTTGGCAATCAGGATCTTGCTAAACATTTTTATCTCTCCCAATTTGTCTTACAGCGGAATGTTGCCGTGTTTCTTTTCAGGGTTCTTGATGTCCTTGTTACGCAGCATGCCGAGCGCCTTGCAAACGCGGCGGCGTGTGCCATGCGGCATGATGACATCATCAATGAACCCCTTGCGGCCCGCGACAAACGGGTTGGCGAATTTTTCGCGGTATTCCTCGGTGCGGGCTTCGATCTTTTCGGGATTGTCCATATCCGCCCGGAAGATGATTTCCACCGCCCCTTTTGGCCCCATCACCGCAATTTCGGCGGTCGGCCAGGCATAGTTGACGTCACCACGCAGATGCTTTGACGCCATCACGTCATACGCCCCGCCATAGGCCTTACGGGTAATGACCGTAACCTTGGGAACGGTAGCCTCGGCATAGGCGTAAAGCAGTTTGGCACCGTGTTTGATGATGCCGCCATATTCCTGTGCGGTGCCTGGCATGAAGCCCGGCACATCGACAAAGGTGACAATCGGAATGTTGTAGGCATCGCAGAAGCGCACAAAGCGCGCGGCCTTTTTGGAACTGTCGATATCAAGGCAACCGGCCAGCACCATCGGCTGGTTGGCAACGACACCGACGGTGCGGCCATCCATGCGCGCCATGCCGACAATGATGTTCTTGGCGTAGTCGGCCTGAATTTCAAAGAAGTCGCCTTCGTCGACGATCTTGGTGATCAGTTCCTTCATGTCATAGGGCATGTTTGGATTTTCTGGCACCAGGGTATCGAGCGAGAAGTCATCGCGCTTGATCGGGTCTTCGCATAGACGCGCAGGCGGCTCTTCCTTGTTACACAGCGGCAGGAAGTCCATGAAACGCCGGGTCTGAAGCAAAAGATCGACATCGTTCTCGAATGCGAGATCGGCTACACCCGACACGCTGGTATGGGTCGATGCCCCGCCCAGCTGTTCATGGGTGACTTCTTCGTGGGTCACGGTTTTGACCACATCGGGACCCGTGACGAACATATAGGAGCTGTCTTTCACCATGAAGATGAAGTCGGTCATGGCAGGGCTATAAACCGCACCGCCGGCACAGGGGCCCATGATCAGGGAAATCTGCGGGATGACGCCGGATGCTTCAACATTGCGTTGGAACACATCGGCATAGCCGGCAAGACTTTCGACACCTTCCTGAATACGTGCGCCGCCCGAATCATTCAGCCCAATCACCGGTGCGCCGACCTTCATCGCCTGATCCATGATCTTGGCGATCTTGCGCGCGTGGGCGCCTGAAAGCGCGCCACCGAAAACGGTGAAATCCTGTGAAAAGACAAAGACCAGACGGCCATTGATCGTGCCGTGGCCGGTGACGACACCGTCGCCGGGAATGCGGTTTTCGGTCATGCCGAAATCCACACAATCATGTTCGACAAACATGTCCCATTCTTCGAAGGAGCCTTCATCGAGCAGCACATCAAGGCGTTCACGTGCGGTGAGCTTGCCTTTCTTGTGCTGATTATCAATGCGGCGCTGGCCACCGCCCATGGCAGCTTCGGCGCGCTTCGCTTCGAGTTTGGCGACAATATCCTGCATGTTGCGTCTTCCTTGCTGTGATCGGCCATTGGGCACATTTCGGGCCAATGTGCGCGTCTCGAGAATGAAATAGCATTATTCGGTACTGGAATGCCAATTATTTTTGCTGTTCTGACAGAGGTCGAGAATAGCGCGTAAACACCTGATTTCCCTAACGTCATCGCGATATATGTGAATGGGCTGGACTAAAGTCTAGAGTTGCAGGCAGCAGCACCCCCGCACGGGATCATTTCGCCACCTCAGACGTTGAGATAGTGGTGCATACTGCTACGGTCCCTGATCCGGGACAGCCAGAGTGCGTATACTTCATACCTGTCGTCACCCCTAAGCGTTTGAGCCCATGTTGAAATTCAGCCCCCGCAATCCGGAAAAAACCGGCGATGATCGCCCTGCCAGCTCCCTTTGGGGCTATGTCTGGCGGATGAGTGGCTGGCATCAGGTGGTGGTGTGCAGCCTTGCCGTCATTGTCGCAGCCCTTGGCATTGCGCCGATCGAGCTGCAGCGCCGGATTGTGGATAACGCGATTACACCGCAGGATTATGATCTTCTGATCACGTTGGCGGCGGTTTATCTTGGCCTGATTGTCGTGCATGGCGGGATTAAATATGTGCTGCGGATTTATGAAGGGTGGCTCAGTGAAAGTGCGATCCAGTATAACCGCAAGCATCTGACGCGTTTGCGCGCCCATAATCAGGCCGGCAGCGACGATGAAAGCAACGGGCGGGCGGTTTCGATCATCGGATCGGAGATCGAGAAGCTTGGCGGGTTTGTCGGCGATGGCCTGTCACAGCCGGTGGTCAATAGCGGCATGCTGATCTTTGGCCTGGGCTATATGATCAGTGTCGAGCCGATGATTGGCCTGATCGGGGTGATCGCGCTGATCCCGCAGGTGGCCCTCGTGCCGGTGATCCAGAAACGCATCAATGCCCTGATCGAAGAGCGTGTGGACAAGATGCGCGAGGTCAGCGACGAGTTGGCAGACCTTTCATCGGATAAATCCGACGACGAACAGCTCAGCCCGATCAATCGCGGCATTACCGGGCTGTTTGACAACCGCATGCAATTGTTCGTTCTGAAATTCGGCATGAAGGCGTTGATCAATCTGCTCAATGCCTTCGCGCCGCTTTGCGTGCTGTTTGTCGGTGGCTATCTGGTGATCCAGGGCCAGACATCGGTCGGTATCATTGTGGCCTTCATTTCCGGGTTTGATCGCATGTCATCGCCCATGCGCGAATTGCTGTCCTATTACCGGGTGGCCGCACAGGCCGCAGTGCAGCACAAAATGATCGCGCGCTGGATGCAGTAAGGGGATTTAGAAGGGGTGTGGCAGCCTTGATAAGCTGCCCCTACTCGGCGACAGACTTGTCTGGGGCATGCAGGGCGTTGCGGCCACACAGTTCACGGTCAATCGTGTTGCAATCATTGCAGTCACCCTCGACATAGAAGCAATAGCGGTTGCGGCCGCAATTCTTGGCACGATAAAGCGCCTTGTCAGCATCGCGATAGATGGATTCTGCGTTGCCGGTCTGATCCGTGCAGGTCGAGATGCCGATGCAGATCCCGACATGCACTTCGTTGCCATCAATGATCCGCGGGCGTGAGACTTCCTCGATAATCCGCTGGGCGGGAATGGCCGCATCGCGGACATCTTCCATCAGCGGCAGAACCACGGCGAATTCATCACCGCCAAGGCGGGCGACAACATCAGCCTCGCGGCAATTGCGCTTGATGATTTCAGCAACCTCCATCAGAAGCTTGTCGCCGACCGGGTGACCAAAGCTGTCATTGACGGCCTTGAAATAATCGAGATCCAGCAACAGAAGACCGATGTTCTTTTCGAAGCGCTTGTTGATCTGAATGATCTGGGACAGCATCGAGTTGAACTGATGACGGTTGGAGAGACCGGTCAGCTGATCGGTCTGGGCCAGACGGCGAATTTCGGCCTCGACCGTTTTGGACGGCGTGATATCGGCATGGGTGCCCGACATGCGCAGCGGCTTGCCGTCTTCGTCCCATTCAACGACCTTGCCACGATCAAGCACCCAGACCCAGCTGCCATCCTTGTGGCGCATGCGGCATTCGCACTGATAGTGATCGGTCTCGCCGTTGAAGGTGCTTTGCAGAAGCGCCCCGGATTTTTCGAAATCCTCGGGATGGCAATGGGCCATCCAGGTTTCGATGCTGACGGGGGCAAGCTCTTCGAGCGTGTAGCCGATGATTTCCGCCCAGCGTTCGTTAAAGCGGGTTTCGCCGGTCTGAATGTTCCATTCCCAGGTCCCGGCATTGGTGCCCCAGATGATCTCATTCAGGCGCTGGCGTTCCTCGCCGAGCTTGCAGTTGGCATCCTTGAGCATGGTTTCATAATGCTCACGCTCAGTAATATCGACATTGGTGGTGTGAATATATTTGCGTTCATGAAGTTCGATCACGCCGGCATGGACCTGAATCTTGCGGACATCGCCATTGCCAAGACGGTGGCGCACAACGAACGACAAGGTGCCGTGCTCGAATACTTCGGCGACATGTTTATGCAATGAAGGCGCGCCATCGACATCAAGTTCAGGAATGGTCCGCCCGACCAGACCGCCTTCGCCAAAGCCATACAGCATTTCTGCAGCATAGCTGGCATCAACGATGCGGCCATCATCCGGATCGACCAGAATATTGACGGCCGTGGTGTTGCTAAACATCTGACGATAGAGCAATTCACGCTCACGGAACGCGACTTCGGCCTGTTTGACATCATTGATATCGGCAAAGGACACAATGACGCCGTCAAGCGTTCCGCTGTCAGCGGAATGCAGGGGTTCGGCATTCACACGGATCCAAGCAAATTCGCCGTTGGGCCGATTGACGCCCAGAACCACGCCATATTCGCGTTCGCCCGTGACAAGCACCGTGCTGCCCGGCAATTCTTCGCGCGTAAGCGGCGTGCCATCTTCGCGCACAAAACCCCAGCCGTCGGGCACGATAACCTTGCCGGTCAGCTCATCTGCGCTCAGACCGAGAATCTCAAGCGCGGTATCATTGAACTCGACAGTCGCGCCAGTCGCATCATGCACAACAACGCCTTCGGCAAGGGAATCAAGCAGTCGTTTGTGCAGATTGTCGCTGGCGGCCAACACATCGCTGATACCATTTCCCGCAACCAGGCTTGGCGCGCCATCGCGTCCGGTCATGCAGCCAGATGTGATAACATCATCCGACGGGGTTGCCCGAATGACCGAGCAATCTTCAACCAGCACCCAATGACCATCCTTATGGCGCAGACGGAGCATGTTACGTCGTTTTGTGCCTTCAGGGACGGCGTCCTTTGCGGGGAAATCGAACTTCGCAACGTCTTCGGGATGCAGCAGCGGTACCCAGCCTTGTGCCGGGTCAAAATCGCCCGCGGCCAGATCATAGCCCAACAGGCCAAGCATGCCACAGCCCACGAAGTTACGCGACGGCGAATTCCTGGAAAACTCATACAGAATCGATACGGGCACCGTTTCCGGCGCCGCGTTCATTCCTGCCTGTTTGGTCAAGTTTACCGCCAAATTCATCCTGTCGCCGAAACGGCGTCCCCTGAGTGAAACCGGTCATTCTGTCCAACCCACTGCGCGTCCCGGTTGCTTTTGCGAAATGCGATATACATATTCCGCTATTTCAAAAGTTCCGCGCAGGCTCAGACCCTGACTGACCAATTTGCAATCACGATACCAAAGTATAGGCCAATATTTATACCTATTGCTGGTTGATGAAAAGCAGATTTGCGGGCTTGCCGTCAACAAATTTGGGTGGGACTTGCTAACATATTGAATTGGAATACAACCGGTTCAATCCCTTCGATAGTCGAACATGCTGCCATGCCAAAAACCCATGCAAAACGACCATAAAAAAAGGAGCAGAAACCTGCTCCTTTGGGTGGGGTCACCTTTTTGGGCCGTGATTTGCGAATCAGCCAAGCAGTTCGAGATAGCGTCCCGCAGCCAGAAGTTCTGCCCGGTGGCGATCGCGGCGTGCGATGGCCTCGTCATCCTCGCCCCATTTTTCCATGGCGTATTCTTCATCAAGCTGGGCGGCGTCAAACGCGGTCTTGGCATCAATCTGTTTGTTCATGACGGCCAGACCAATGATCACGGAGCCCGACACCGTGGTCAGGCTGTGAAGAGCGGTCAGGTAATAGTCATCAAGACTTTCGACATGATCCTGCAGACGGATCAGCGCATGATCATCCTGGGAAACCGGCATCACGCCCTCGGTCACATTCAGGGCCACACCGAGATCATTCTTGGACCAATCCAGCAGCGGCTGCCATGCCTTGGCCTGGCGTTCGATCAGATCTTCGGGGTAGGACGCGCGATAGCACAGCAGGTCTGAGCGGCCATAACCGGTCAGCTCGGCAATCACTGCATCGCGGTTCGGGCGCACCCGGTCAATCGCGGTCGCCGCCAGCTGCATAATCGGCATGGTGGATGGCTGGATCTTTTCGCCCTGCGCATCCCATTCCGAGGCAATTTCACGTGCCAGCACTTCGGACGGCAGCAGGAAATCGGCCTTGGCCGGGGTTTTCACCGCACGGCCATCCAGAAGCACGCGCCAGCCCGCCCCGCTGTCGTCAACAGCGGCATCGGCCTTTTTGTAGAAACGGTTGATTGATTGTGTAAGCATGACCGCCATATGCCCAAAAGCAGCGATTTGCGCAAGGGGTTTGCCACACAATTTGCCAGATAACGCGTGTGAAATGAGCGATTATCAAGAATTCCTGTATAATTTTTGATCAAATTGCCCCATTGACCAAATAATAAACACCACTACTCTGCTCGGTGAAGGTTACAAAACCGCGACAAAGCGGGCGCATTGGCGAGATGGCATAACCATTGCTAAGTGCGCATTGGATTTTTATCAGGTGGCTGGATTGTATCATCGATCCGCATTCAGGAGGCTTCTTTAGACATGACCACGCTTACGAACCGACTTTTGGGCGCCGCCATCGGTGCGGCAGTTGCACTGGGCGCGCATGGCGCGCTGGCTGACATGGCAATCAAATTCTCGCTCGACTGGAAATTCGAAGGTCCGGCAGCGCCGTATCTTCTGGCCAAGAAGAACGGCTATTTCGAAGATGAAGGCCTTGATGTCACCATTGACTCGGGCAACGGTTCGGTCGGTGCGATCACCCGCGTTGCCAGCGGTGCGTATGACGTATCGCTTGCCGACATCAACTCGCTGGTCGAGTTCAACGCATCCAACCCGGATCGTGCCATGAAGTCGATCTTCATGGTGTATGACCGCCCGCCGTTCGCGCTGTTCATGAAAAAAGATTCAGGCATCACCAAACCGGAAGACCTTGTGGGCAAGACCCTTGGCGCGCCGGTATTTGATGCATCGCGCAAACTGTATCCGGCATTTGCATCGGCCACCGGCCTTGATCTGGATGCTGTGACCTGGGAAAGCATGGACCCGCCGCTACGTGAGCCGATGCTGGTCCGTGGTGATGTGGATGCGATTTCCGGTCACTATTTCACCTCGATCCTGAACCTGCAGGCGCAGGGTCTTGCCAAGGATGACCTGACCGTCTTCATGTATAAAGACTTTGGCATGGACTTCTATGGCAACGGCATCCTGGCATCGCCGGACATGATGGAAAACCATCCGGAAGAGCTTAAAGGCTTCCTGCGCGGTGTGGTCAAAGGTTGGGCCGCTGCGATTGCCGATCCGGCAGCCGCCATCGAAGCACTTAAAGAAGCGGACCCGCTGATCAATCCGGACCTTGAAGAGCAGCGCCTGCAGATGGCGATTGATGAAAACGTCATCACCCCGGCAACCCTTGAAGAAGGCATGGGCCTTGTCAAAGCGGACCGTATGGCCAAGGCCATCGATCAGGTTGCCCTGGCATTCGGTTTCGAGAACAAGCCGTCTGTTGATGACATCTATACCGATGCTTTCATGCCCTCAGCTGAAGACCGCATGCTGAAGTAATCACCAATTGAGACGGGGCAGTCAGATAGTCTGGCTGCCCCGTTTTTTTCATCTGCCCGTGCAAACGGATAACGAATAAAGATACAGGGTCCGACCCCGCGGTCAGGACCAAGGCCAAGCAGGGGGAATAACTGCAGTGTCCAATAGCTTCGTCGAACTCAATGACGTCAAGCTTCGCTATAGTGAAGGCGATGATCTGGCGCTTGAAACCACCAACATGAAGATCGACAAGGGTGAGTTCATCGCCGTTGTGGGTCCGTCGGGCTGCGGCAAGTCATCCTTGCTGAAACTGGTTTCCGGCCTGATGCCGCCGTCTGCGGGCAGCGTCATTGTTGATGGCAAGGAAGTTTCCGGCCCGCTCAAGATCGTTGGCATGGCGTTTCAGAACCCGACCCTTCTGCCGTGGCGCACGACCCTTGATAACGTCCTGCTGCCGATGGAGATCGTCAAACCGCACCGCCACCGCCTGCGCAAGCATCGCGCGGAATATGAAGAGCGCGCGCGCAAGCTTTTGGCGACGGTTGGGCTTGAAGGCCATGAAAACAAATACCCCTGGGAGCTTTCCGGTGGCATGCAGCAGCGCGCATCGTTGTGCCGGTCGCTGATCCATGAGCCGGATCTTCTGATGCTTGATGAGCCGTTCGGCGCACTTGATGCCTTTACCCGCGAAGAACTGTGGGACATCTTGCAGAACCTTTGGATGATCAAGCCGTTCACGGTTATTCTGGTCACCCATGATTTGCGTGAGGCGGCCTATCTTGCCGACACCATCTATGTGATGTCCAAACGCCCGGGTAAAATCCTTGTCGAGCGTGAAAACACCCTGCCCCGTCCGCGGGACCAGGAAACGACCTTTACCCAGCCTTTCACCGATCTTGTCCACGAATTGCGCGGTCACATTCGTGACGTGCGAGAATCATAAATACCAAGGAGCAGTGATAATGATCGATAGAGATCGTGCAAGCGCTCCGTCGAGTAGGAAGCGACCCGCAGGCGATATATTGCATCGGCAAGGGTTGCTGACGCCCTTCGAAGGGGGGCTTGCGCGACCGGAACGGCGCATTCTCTCGGCCCCCGGACTGCGTCGCATTCCGCTTCCGATACCAAGCATCGCTACGCGAGCCGCTCCTAGCCGGGAACCGAGAGAATGCGTCTCTAACGTTCATTATCACTGCTCCTTGGTATGAGGCAGGAAAAGTCATGAAAAAGAAATTGAACCTTAGCAAAGCAACACCGTGGCTCAGCGCCATCGGGCTTTTCGTTCTGTGGGAACTGATTGTGCGGATTTTCAACATTCCGCCCTATGTCCTGCCGACCCCGTCTGAAAGCATCATTGTCGGCTGGCAGTTCCATGAAGCGATCTGGATGCATGCCTATCACACGCTTTATACAACACTTGCGGGCTTTGCCATTGCCGTGGTGTTTGGTGTGGTGCTTGGCGCGCTGGTCGGATCAAGCCGGGCGATCTATGACGCGGCCAATCCGCTTCTGGTCGGGTTTAACTCGGTCCCGAAAGTCGCCCTTGTCCCGGTTCTGGTCATGTGGTTTGGCATCGGCACGGTACCGGCGATAATCACCGCCTTCCTGATTTCGTTCTTCCCGATTGTGGTCAATGTTGCCACCGGCCTCGCCACGCTTGAGCCGGAGCTGCGCGATGTTTTGCGGTCCCTTGGCGCGACCCGACGTGACATCCTGATCAAGGTCGGCTTCCCACGTGCAATGCCGTATTTCTTTGCATCGCTTAAAGTCGCGATCACGCTGGCCTTTGTGGGTTCGGTCATTTCCGAAACCGTGGCGTCGAATGTCGGTGTTGGCTATCTGATGCTTTCGGCCTCGTCGAAATTCAACATGCCGCTGGTCTTTGCCGGATTGCTGGTGATCGCGGTGATGGGGATTGCGATGTATGAGATCTTTAACGTGATCGAGCGCCGCTCCACCCGATGGGCCAACCGCGGCAATCAGACCAACTGATCCCGGGCGCACCCAAAATCATTAGACAAATTGAAGGCCGGGATTTCCCCGGCCTTCTGTCGTCATACTATTCGCACTGATCAACTGAGATGTTCGTCAAAGAAGGCCATGGTACGTTCCCAGGCCAGCATGGCGTCGTCGCTGTCATAGCGGCCACCGGTCGGGTTGGCGAAGGCGTGATCCGCGTCATACCAGAAGAACTCGTAATCCGTCTTACCGGCGACACGCAGCGACTTTTCGAACCCGTCGACCATTTCCTTGTTGATGCTTTTATCCAGGGTGCCGAAATGGCCCATGATCGGCGCATTCAAGGTTGCGACCTGTTCCGGGGTTTTGTTGACATTGCCGTAATAGATCACAGCTGCATCAATATCGGTCGCAAGTGCCGTATTGAGCGACCAGCCACCGCCAAAGCACCAGCCGACCGAGCCGACCTTGCCGGTTGAATCCTTGTGATTTCGAAGAAACTCGACCGAGGACTGCAATTTGCGGGTCGCAACCACCGGATCCATCGACGACATCAGGGAACGCGCCCCATCGGGGGTCGTGGCCGGCGGTTCGCCGTAAAGATCAACCGCGAGGGCAATGTAGCCCTGCTTGGCATATTCAGCCGCCACCGCGCGAATATGGTCATTCAGCCCCCACCATTCATGGATCAGAATAACGGTCGGCGCCGGAAGCGTATGCGGCATGGCAATTTCGGCAACCATTTCATCGCCTTCGGGCGTGGTGATGGTCACTTTATCAAGCCCGTGACCCGCGGCATGGGCCAGCATCGGGTCGGCAAGAATAACGGCCAAAGGCAGGGCAGCAGCCCCTTTCAGAAACAGTCTGCGTTGTTCATCGGTCGCCTTGGGCGGCGGGCCGAGATGTTCGTGGGAGCCACATCCATCTAGCGTACACATGTTCAAGCCTCCTCTTATTCCTGATTTCGGGTTTGTCCCGTATCACCATCATTTGCGCGCGCTGGGGGTGTTGGCAAATGACATTACCGTCATCATACACCTAACTGCCGCGCTTTCACTTTGTTCAAGTTTCTGTACGGTGCCTCTTGTGACAAGGATCATAGCATCGTTTCGTCACGCAACTGCTGCTTGCGCGTCGGCACCGCACCTGTTTTAACAGGGCGCGGCAATGCAAATCACCCACACCAAGCCAGACGGAGACAACATGCGCGATATCGAAACGGTTCTGTTTGATCTTGGGGGTGTGCTTGTTGATTGGAACCCGCGCTATCTATATCGCAAGATGTTCAAGGATGATGCGGAGATGGAGCGGTTTCTGAGCGAGGTCTGCCATCCGCACTGGAATCATCTGCATGATCAGGGGATGCTGAGCTTTGCCAATTCCATCCCCGACCTTCAGCATCGCTACCCACATTACCAGGATCAGATCGCGGCATGGCAGGAACACTGGCCGGAAATGCTGGGCGGGGCGATTGAGCGCACGGTTGCGGTTCTTGATGACCTGAAAAAACGTGAAAAGGTACGCCTGTTTGCCCTGACCAACTGGTCGGCGGAAACCTGGCCGCATGCGTTGGAGCGGTTTGGGTTCCTCGATCATTTTGAAGGCATTCTGGTCTCGGGTCAGGAGAAGCTCGCCAAGCCCGATCCGCGGATTTTTGATCTGGCGATTTCGCGGTTTGAACTGGATCCGCGTGAGACCCTGTTTATCGATGACAGCGAGCGCAATATTCAGCAGGCGCGCGAGCTGGGCTTTATCACCCACTGGTTCCGCGACCCGGTGAAATTGCAGCGTGAACTTATTGAATACCGGCTGTTTTGATTAGCGTTTTTGGCGCAGGTAGTTGCCAAAGCATTCGCCAAAGGCAAATTCCCAGCCCTTGAGGTAGCCTTCGCGCAGGGCCGGTGCGATATCACCGACATTTTCCCATGCCTTGTGCTCAAGGCGGATCACGCAGCGGCCAAAATCGTTCAGATCAAAGGATAGCTCGACCAGGGTGAAATCCCCCTCGCCCCAGCCCGGATGCCAGGTAAAGGACAGATGTTCGCCGGGATGCCAGCTTCTTACACGCCCCCAGGGAATATCATCCTGCCCCTTGACCCGTTCGATGATTTCGCCGCCGACACCGGCATTGAATTCGATCGTCTCACAATCCTTTTTGGAGATCGAATGGGTATCGGTCGGCCACCAGTCGCCAAAGCCCGATGTGAAGGCCTCAAAGGCATCATCGGGATCGACGGCCAGGGTCAATTCAAAGCGGATCGGCGCAAGTTCGGGGTTCTTAAGCGGCGTCACGGTTGATTTCCCAGATTTCATCAAGTGCGGCGGCCAGCTCATCAAAGTGGCTGATGACGGCATGCGCACCGGATTTATGGAGCGTATCGACATCATGATAGCCCCAATCAACCCCGACCGCGATCATGCCAGCTGCACGGCCCATTTCGATATCATAGCTGGTATCGCCAACAATCACCGCATTGGGTGCATCCACGCCGGTTTCCTCGAGGGCTGCGACCAGCATGGCGGGGTTGGGTTTGGACGGATGGTTGTCGCAGGTCTGCAAGGTAACAAACCGGCCTTCAAGTTCATTGCGGGCCAGAACCGCATCAAGACCCCGGCGCGCCTTGCCGGTGGCAACGCCGCTTAGCCATTGGCGGCTATCGAGTTCGGAAAGTACTTCGCGCACGCCCGGAAAAAGCGGCTCGTGGAAATCAGGCGTCTGGCGGAGCGTAAAGAAGGCATTCTTGTAAGCCGCGGTGACCGCTGCGATCACGTCATCATCGACCCGTGCCGGGCTTGCGAGTTTTGTGATCGCCTCTGGCAGGCTCAGACCAATGATGGTGCGCGTGTTTTCCAGGCCCGGGCAATCCAGCCCGTGCTCGGCAAAGGCATGATCCATGCAATGTGCAATGGCGTGCTGGCTATCAACAAGCGTGCCGTCGCAGTCAAAAATCACAAGTCTCAGCGGATCATTGGTCATGTGGGGTCTTTCATACTCGATTTTGGAACGCGGAGACTAATCGAAAGCAGATCAAAGATCGAGTCTCCCTCGGTTGAATTAGATGCCGATTTTTGTGCTTTGCGGGAAGCGCTGGAAACTACAAATGAATTTTGTATTACCTTTTTCTACAACCGTATGCGCGCTATAATTGAATTCTGGCCCACAGAGCACTGGCTGATAATGACAGGCTCTCTGCGACAGGAGGTAGATCATGCTTACACTTCGCGACTGCATCGACTTCAGCGACCTCACCGAGGAGGAAGTGCTTGCTATTGCTGAATGTGAGCATATTCCACTCGTCACCGCCCTTGAGGAGGGTGAGTGCATGGTGCACACAAAACACGGCCGAAAACAGCTTGCCGTGATGATCAAGGGCCAGGCCGACATCTGTGAACGCATGGGCAACAAGGTTCACGCCGAACAGCTGAACCGGGTCTATGACACGTTCATCAAGCGTTTCGACAAAGAAAAAACCTAGTTCTGTTTCAACGCCGTTTGATCACGAGGACGAAAAAGCCGACGCACTGCGTCGGCTTTTCGGTTTTTGGTCCTATCTGGCGCCAAGCTATCTCTTGCGCGAACGCGACGGCTTTGCCTTTGGCTTGGGCTTTTCTTCCTTTTCACGGTGAATTTCCGGTGTCAGGAATTTCGTCGGCGTTTTCGGATCGAAATTAAGCTTTTTGAGCGTTTCGGCAAAATGTTCAGGCACAGGCGCCTCGATCACGACGCGCTGTCCGGTGACCGGGTGCGGGAAATCAATCGCACGCGCGTGCAGATGCATCTTGTTGGACAGGCCATCGAGAAAGGCCTTTGCCCCGCCATATTTGCCATCCCCCAGGATCGGGCATTCAATCGCCTCGCAATGGACGCGCAGCTGGTGGGTACGACCGGTCAGCGGTGACAGGGCAAGCCAAGCGGCCTTGCGCCCGGCGCGATGGAGCTGACGGAAGACGGACTGTGCCGACTTTCCGAGCTTCTCGTCGATTACCATTTTCTCCCCACCCTTGCCGGAAATCTTGGCAAGCGGTGCGTCAATCATGCCTTCGCGCTCGGCCGGCGCGCCGGTGACAATCGCCCAGTAAAGCTTGCGGGTGGATTTGTCCTTGAATGCCTTGGTCAGGGCATGGGCCGCCGATGCCGAACGGGCGAGCAGCAAGACACCACTGGTATCCTTATCGAGACGGTGAACCAGCTTCGGGCGTTCCTTGCTATCAAGCTTGAGCGCATCAAGCATGCCATCGACATGGACATTGGTGTTGGTTCCGCCCTGCACGGCAAGACCGGCGGGCTTGTTGATCGCAAGGACCAGCTCGTCATAGAAAATGACGGAATCGCGAAGGGCTTGCAGCTCTGCCTCGGAGGCATCCGACTTGGCAGGGCCCGATTGTTTGCGTTGCTGGACTTCGGCCGGGTTATAGCCCGAACCATCTTCGGACCACGGACCGGTGCCACCGCCCGACATGACCGGTACGGGAGGCACGCGGATTTCCTGGCCCGGTTCGACACGCTGATTGGCCTTGGCGCGTTTACCATCGACACGGATCTGACCGCCACGCAGGAATTTCTGGACCTGACCGAATGTGAATTCGGGACAGTTGCGCTTGAACCAGCGATCAAGCCGAATGTCGGCTTCGTCTGCCTTGACCTTGCGCAGAGTGACACCACTCATTGCAGAATACCCCTTACCAGCGCGATAGCGCCAAACAATGCCGAAATGCCGACCACCACGGAAATACCAACATAGAGGGCCGAAAGCCCCATATTGCCCCGTTCATACAAGGTCGCAACATCCAGCGAGAACGTCGAAAAAGTCGTAAACGCCCCCAGAAAACCGGTCACGAGGAGTGCGCGCGTTTCCAGCCCCATGGAAAGTTTCAGGGCGGAAACCTCGATCAGCACCCCCATCAGGAATGAGCCCACGACATTGACCGTCAGCGTTCCCCAGGGAAATCCAGTACCCATCACCGAGCCCATCATGACGGACACACTGTGACGCGCAACGGCACCAATGGCGCCGCCCAAGGCAATGGATGCGATTAACAACGGTGAAAATTGCATGGCGCGGAACCTATTCCCTCAGTCCTGAAATGTCACGTGTGAATACGGCATGGGGCCATGGCAATAACGAAGAGCGATGTCATTATCCCTGCCCGCCAGAATACCCCCAGCATAACCCATTGGCATCAAACACCAAGGGCCTCAGATGATCAATGGTATTGGTGCTGGCTTCGTCCCGCTCAGGACCGCTTAAGATCCCTGGCCCATAGGGGTTTCGACATCCGCAAGCCAGGCACGGGTGCGTTTTTCGTTTTGCCCGACATCGTCGACACCATAGACGGATTTGGCAAACAGACAGAATGACACGTTATCGCCAGCATCCGCGCCCGCGCCGGTTTCGGGCAGGATCAACTCGATCTCGACCCAGTCGGGGAACCGAAACACAGGTGTCCGGGCCAGGAAATAAAGACGGCCGGCTTCGCCGCCGGCAACATCGGTCATCAATTCCATGCCGTGATCGGGGGCCGTTTCAATCAGCACTTCGGTCAGGGTCGCGACCGATGTGTTGAAACACGGGCTTTGCATGGCGCGATCGGTTTGTGGCAATCGATCCGCCGGACAGGCGAGGAAGAAATTGCGTGTTTCGGGAAGATCGGCATCCCGCCCGAAACTGACATTGGGCGGATCACCAGCCGGTAACATATGATCAAGCAGCCCGGTAAAGCGGACCGTTACAAATATCCCTGCCAGTACCAGCAGTCCCCAGATTGCAAACATCGCCAGCCGTTTCAATGATACCACCTGCCTTGCCTGCACCGGTCAGACGCGGTGTCTGCCAGTGTGTCTGAGACACCATAGACCAAACAGGACAGAATCAAAATGCCCGACCGGAGCACAGTCGGGCATTTCGGGATACAAACCCGTTAATCAGCGAACCAAGGGGGGGGGGGATACGGAAATTCGCCAATCACCGGGATTGTATTGAGGGAACTTTTGAGGCCTTAGGCCGCAACCGGCAGCGGGGCCGCGTCCACATTTGCCAGGGCACGCGCCATGGCTTCTTCGGCGTTGACCGCAAAGCCCGATGCCTCGACAACTTCGACATCGGTGATGCCGACAAAACCGAGCACCTGCTTCAGATACGGGGTCGCAAAGTCGGCCGGGCTGTTGACCGGAACGCCCCCGGTGGCGGCAACGATATAGGCCTTTTTGCCCGCAAGCAGACCAACCGGTCCGTTTTCGGTGTATTTGAAGGTCACGCCGACACGGGCAATCAGATCGACCCAGGCCTTCAGCGTTGACGGGATAGAGAAGTTGTACATCGGCGCACCGATGACAACGATGTCGGCGTTCTGAAGTTCCGCCACCATCTTGTCAGACGCGGCAATGATGTCTTTCTGGGCGCTTGAGCGTTCTTCAGCCGGGGTATAATAGGCGCCGACGGTCTCACCGGTGAGTGCTGAGATAACGGCGTCGTTGGTATCGCGTTCAGCAACGTGGGCCGACGGATCGGCAGCAACAATGCGATCAATCAGTTTCGATGCGATCTGACGGGAGTTCGAATTCTCACCGTTCACAGATGCACTGACATGCAGAATGTTGGTCATGGGTCTTCTCCAAGTCCGGGTTTGTTTGTTGCCCCGAACTTACGCCTGTCCAACGGTTCTGTTTATCCCGAAACTTTTCATCAGATTGTTTCCAATCTGCAACCTATATCAAAAACAATTAAATTTCAGTTGCGCGATACGAAACAAACTTACCGTTCAGATGCGGTGCGCCCACCCTATTACTCGCCGCGTTTTTTCTGCCGCTCGGCGCGCAGACGGTCGAAATAGTCCACCCGCTTTTTAAGGTCCCGCTCAAAGCCGCGCTCGACCGGTTCATAGAAGTTTTGCCGCCGCATGCCTTCTGGGAAATAGTTCTGCCCGGAAAAGCCATCTTCCTGATCATGGTCATAGGCATAGCCACTGCCATAACCGATATCGGCCATCAGCTTGGTCGGGGCATTAAGAATATGGGCGGGCGGCATCAGGGAACCGGTATCACGCGCGATCTTGAGCGACTTTTTATAAGCCGCATAACCGGCATTGGATTTTGGCGCAAGCGCCAGATAAATCACCGCCTGGGCCAGGGCCAACTCGCCTTCGGGGCTGCCCAGCCGTTCGTAAGACTCCCAGGCGCCGATGCAGAATTGCTGTGCCTGCGGATCGGCAAGGCCGATATCCTCAACCGCCATGCGGGTCAGACGACGGGCGACGAATTTCGGGTCCTCCCCCCCGGCCAGCATGCGGTTAAACCAATAAAGTGCTGCGTCCGGGTCAGAGCCGCGAATGGATTTATGCAGCGCGCTGATCAGGTTGTAGTGGCTGTCATCGCCCTTGTCATAGATCGGCATGCGCTTTTGCACGGTGCGCGCAAGTTCTGCGACACCAAGCGGGCCATCATCACTGGGCGGCAGGGAAAAGAGTTCCTCGGCCAGATTAAGGCAATAGCGCCCGTCACCATCGGCCATGGCACGCAGGGTTTCGCGGGCCTCGGGCGTTACCGGTAGGTCAAAGCCCATTTCCTTTTCCGCACGCACCAGAAGTTCCTCAAGGCCCTGATCATCAAGGCGCTTGAGCACCAATACCTGACAGCGTGACAACAACGCGGCGTTCAGTTCAAAGGACGGGTTTTCTGTGGTGGCGCCAATCAGTGTGATGGTGCCGTCTTCGACATAGGGCAGGAAGCTGTCCTGCTGCGCCTTGTTAAACCGGTGAATCTCGTCAATGAACAACAGCGTCGCCCCGCCGGTGGAGCGGCGCGCACGCGCGCGTTCAAACACCTTGCGCAGATCAGCCACCCCGGAAAAGATCGCTGAAAGCGGTTCAAACGCCATATCGGCGACATCGGCCATCAGGCGCGCCAGTGTCGTCTTGCCACAGCCCGGCGGCCCCCACAGCACGACCGAGGGCACCCGGCCGGTCTTGATCATGCGGGTGATCGGCCCGTCATCGCCAAACAGATGATCCTGCCCGACAACTTCTTCAAGTTTGGCGGGGCGCAGTCTGTCGGCCAACGGGCGCGTGACCTGACTTTCAAACAGGGAAACCATGCAGCGATATCGTCATATTGTGAGGATTGGGGCGGCGTTTGGGAAACGTAACACGCAGATGACATTCATGACAGACGAAACATCGTCCATTGACGCCCTGAAAGGCGCGGCATAGCTTTCTGGCTTATTCCCGCCCAAACAACAAAAAGAACCTGTTTGTGACGCCCGTTCCTGCCTGCCTGAACTGCCTTTATTGCCGGGGCCTGCCATGACATCGCACGGCACACCGGCCAAGCTTCCCATCGTGATCGGGTTGGGCACGGGTCAGACCCTTGCATTTGGCACCACGCTTTACCTGCCGGCCATTCTGGCAGAGCCAATGGCGATTGAGCTTGGCATTCCGCCGGGTTGGGCGTTCGGGGCGTTTTCACTGGCATTGGTTTTTGCCGCCCTTCTTGGCCCCAAGGCCGGTGCGCGGATTGATCAGTTTGGTGGACGCACCGTGCTGGCGGTATCCAGCCTGATCTTTGCCGCTGGGCTTGCCCTATTGGGTACGGCCGATAGCCTGACCGTGATGTGTGTGGCGTGGTGTGTGATCGGGGTTGGCATGTCGATGGGGCTTTATGAGTCGGCCTTTGCCACGCTTAGCTGGATTTATGGTCATGATGCGCGGGGACCGATTACCGGCATCACCCTCATTGCCGGATTTGCCAGTACGATCTGCTGGCCGATTACCGCCGGGATCGAGGGCGCATTTGACTGGCGCACGGCGTGTTATTTCTGGGCGGTGATGCATATCGTCCTGGGTTTGCCGCTTAATCTGTTTCTGATCCCGCGCACCCGTTCTGACGAGTACGGCGCGGCCAAGGATGATCCAGCCAAAACGGCCCCTGCCCCGACCAAGCTTTCGCGCCAGGATATCTTCAACATGCCAATGGTCCTGCTGGCCATCGTGTTTGCCGCCAGCTGGTTTACCGCAACCGCCATGGCGGCACATTTGCCCCGCCTGCTGGAGATTTCAGGCATGGATGCGGCAGGTGCGCTGATCGCGGCATCGCTGGTTGGTCCGGCACAGGTTGCCGGGCGGCTGGCCGAGTTCGGGTTGCTTAAAAAGATGCATCCGCTGAGTTCATCCAGGCTTTCGGCGCTCACCCATCCGGTGGGGGCGGTGTTGCTTTTGGTCTTTGGCGGACCTGTCGGGATGCTGTTTACCAGCCTGCACGGGATCGGCAACGGCATCCTGACCATCGCCAAGGGCACATTGCCACTGGCGACCTTTGGTCCGGCCGGCTATGGCGCACGCCAGGGCTATATCATGGCGCCATCGCGCTTTGCGCAGGCCGCGGCCCCGTTCGTCTTCGGGCTTCTGATCGATGATTACGGGCAATATGCGATCTTGCTGACCATCGGGTTGGGGCTTGTGACCTTTGTCGCGCTGATGATGCTCCGTCATCGGCCACATGAAACGAATGATGCCGCCTGAGCTATAACGGAAAAGGCGCGCCACCATTCGGGGCGCGCCTTTTAGTTTTGAGCTGATATAGCCGATGGTTACAAGGTGAAATCACCCGTCAGGACCTTGCCATCACGTTTGACGGCAATCGTCCAGTCGCGGCTGCGTTCGCCCGCCCGGATGACTTCCTTGAAGCGTGCGACCGAGGTAATCGGCTCACCATTGACCTCGACGATATAGTCGCCGGCCTTAAGCCGTGTCCGGCGCGCCAGACTGTCACGGGCGACGGCGAGGATCATCACCCCTTCGCTGAGCGTATCGATGCCCAGTTCATCAGCCAGTGCCGGGTTCATATTGGCGATCTTGGTGCCGCTGAACGGATTGCGGCCATCAATGATGCTTTCATCGCGCGCGGGCAGTTCCGGGGCGACTTCAAGCGGCATGGCCAGAACGGTTTCCGAACCGCGGCGCAGAACAGATAGATTGGCCTCACCATCGAGTTCAAGCGTCGCGATGCGGAATTTAAGCTCGTTCGGGTTATCGACCGCAAGGCCATTGACCGCCACGACCACGTCACCAGATTGCAGGCCGCCGCGTGCGGCCGGGCTGCCGTCGCGGACCTTGTTGATCAGAACGCCATGCGGGCGATCAAGCTCAAGCGAGGATGCCAGATCGGCGGTCACCGCCTGCCCCGCAGCCCCCAGCCACGGACGACGCAGATCGCCACTGATCAGACCACGCATGACCACCTTGACCATATTGGCTGGCACGGCAAAGCCAATACCGTTCGATCCTCCCGACTTGGTAAAGATCGCGGAGTTCACGCCAATCAGATTGCCATCAATATCAACCAGTGCGCCGCCAGAGTTGCCCGGGTTAATCGCTGCATCGGTCTGAATGAAGGATTGGTAGTCCTGACCGGTGACGCCAGCACGCGCAAGGGCCGAGACAATGCCGCTGGTCACGGTCTGACCCACGCCAAACGGGTTGCCGATGGCAAGGACAAGGTCGCCGACCTCAACCGCATCAGAGTCGCCAAACGGGATGGCGGGCAATTCGTTATCAACATCACGCAGTTGCAGGACAGCAAGGTCGGTGCGTTCGTCCGATCCGACCAGATCGGCATCAAATTCGCGGTTGTCATGCAAGACGACGCGGATCTCACTAGCGCCATCAATGACGTGGTGGTTGGTCACCACGGTGCCATCGCCCGAAACAATCACACCGGAACCGAGCGACCGTTCAACCCGCTGACGCGGGGCGCCAAACGCCCCGCTGAAACGATCGCCAAAGAACTGCTTGAAGAACGGGTCATTGAAGAACGGGGTGCGCTGGCGTTGCTCGACCACCTTCTTGGTGTAGATGTTTACGACCGCCGGTGCGGTTTGCTTGACCAATGGCGAAAGCGACATCTTGATTTCCGTCTGGCTCGACGGCAAACGCCGATCCAGGGTGGTTTCATCGCTTTGGGCATGGGCCAGATTGCCAGTCCCGGACATCGCCGCCATCCCGATCACGGCAAAGGCGACAATCTTTGAAATCCATTTTGCCTGCACGTCACACTCTCTCTTTTTTATCTTGCGGCGACCGGTGTCGACCCGGTCATGATTTCATATCAATTAGGGAAATCAGAACTGCCGCGCAACCTTGGCGGAAATATGAACTTTTTGACATTTAGGCAAAAGAAAACGGGCGACGCCAGATGGCATCGCCCGTTTCTGTTTCTTAAAGGCCGAAACGTTGCTTATTCAGCAACTGCTTCTTCGCCTTCGCCCTCTGCTTCGAGGCGAGCGCGGTCTTCCGCGCCTTTTGCTTCGACGTTGCGATCGACAAGTTCAATCACAGCAACCGGAGCCGCATCGCCATAACGGAAGCCAGCCTTGAGAACGCGGGTGTAACCACCGGAACGCTCTTTGTAGCGGTCAGCGATTTCGCCGAACAGCTTGGCTACGACTTTGTCGTCACGCAGGATCGAAATGGCCTGACGGCGTGCATGCAGGTCGCCCCGCTTGCCCAGCGTAATCAGTTTTTCGACATACGGGCGAAGATCCTTGGCCTTCGGAAGAGTGGTTTTGATCTGCTCGTGGGTGAGCAGCGAAACTGCCATGTTGGCAAACATCGCCTTACGATGGGACGAAGTACGATTAAGCTTACGGCCTTGCATACCGTGACGCATGGTAACTCTCCTTAATAGCCTGGCTTCGCTCACGAAACCGATTGTAAAACCGCGCCGCCACCCTGATCACCGATCATCCGGTGTCAGGTTATGCACGTGCGGTGTGGGCAACGCGCCCGCCGGATGCCCAAACAACTGGGTTCTCCGGTTTGGAACAAGAATGTTCCGATATCGGCCCGAAGGCCGAAGACCCGTTCTTAGAACGGATCTTCGAACTTGCGAGCAAGTTCTTCGATGTTTTCCGGCGGCCAACCGCCGACTTCCATACCGAGATGCAGACCCATCTGAGCCAGAACATCCTTGATTTCGTTCAGCGACTTACGGCCGAAGTTCGGCGTACGGAGCATTTCTGCTTCGGTCTTCTGAACAAGATCACCGATATAGATGATGTTGTCGTTCTTCAGGCAGTTTGCCGAGCGGACCGACAGTTCAAGCTCGTCAACCTTACGAAGAAGGTTACGGTTGAACGGCAGTTCGTCTTCTTTCTTCTCTTCGACAACCGCTTCCGGCTCTTCGAAGTTGACGAACAGCGACAGCTGGTCCTGGAGGATACGGGCTGCAAGTGCAACCGAATCTTCCGGGGTCAGCGCACCGTTGGTTTCAACGGTCAGCGACAGCTTGTCAAAGTCGGTATCCTGACCAACACGGGTGTTTTCCACCTTGTAGGCCACTTTACGGATCGGGCTGAAGATCGCATCGATCGGAATAAGGCCGATCGGCGCATCCGAAGAGCTGTGCGCGCTGGCTGCAACATAGCCTTTACCGTTATCAACGGTGAATTCGATGTTGAGCGTAGCACCATCATCAAGATGGCAAAGCTCGAGATCCGGGTTAAGGATTTCGATATCCGCACCGGTTTCGATCTGACCTGCGGTGACGGCACCCGGGCCGGTCGCCTTCAGAGCCATTTTCTTCGGACCTTCAGCATGCATACGCACGCCCATGGTCTTGATGTTCAGGATGATGTCGGTGACATCTTCACGCACACCCGGGATCGACGAAAATTCGTGCAATACACCGTCGATCTGGATCGCAGTAACTGCCGAACCCTGGAGCGACGACAGCAGAATGCGACGCAGCGCGTTACCCAGGGTCTGACCAAAACCGCGCTCCAGCGGTTCTGCCACGATCGTACCAATACGGCTGGCATCAGTACCCGGAGTAACATCAAGCTTCGTCGGCTTAATCAGTTCCTGCCAGTTCTTTTGAATCACGAGACCCACCTTCGCAACTGGAGCCTATGGAAATGAGGGCAAACATATTGCCCCCACGAGAAACGCGAAGAGGCCCGGTCATCCCGGGCCCAAACGCGGGGTCGTCCGCAAGGATCGACGCGATTAGACGCGACGACGTTTACGCGGACGGCAACCGTTATGCGGAATCGGCGTTACGTCTTTGATCGACGTAATGGTGAAACCGACAGCCTGAAGCGCACGCAGTGCAGATTCACGTCCCGAACCCGGGCCTTTAACCTGTACTTCGAGGGTTTTCATGCCGTGTTCAGCAGCTTTTTTACCTGCGTCTTCGGCAGCCATCTGTGCAGCATACGGAGTCGATTTACGCGAACCGCGGAAACCCATACCACCAGCGGTCGACCAGGAAATGGTGTTCCCCTGAACGTCGGTGATGGTGATCATGGTGTTGTTGAAGGTCGCGTTTACATGCGCGATACCGTTCGTAATGTTCTTGCGCTCGCGGCGACGCACGCGAGTCTGAGGAGCTTTCGCCATTGTCGTTCCCCTACCTTACTTCTTCTTGCCAGCAATCGGCTTAGCCGGGCCCTTACGGGTGCGAGCGTTGGTGTGGGTACGCTGACCGCGTACCGGGAGACCGCGACGATGACGCAGGCCGCGATAGCTGCCCAGGTCCATCAGACGTTTAATGTTCATTGCGGTTTCACGACGGAGGTCGCCTTCGACGGTGTAATCAGCGTCGATAACTTCACGAACCTTCAGAACCTGGTCATCAGAGAGCTGATGAACGCGGGTTGCGGATTCGATTCCGACCTTTGCGCAAATTTCTTTAGCTTTCGCCGGGCCAATGCCCGTGATGTAGGTAAGCGCAATCACGACACGCTTCGCGGTCGGGATGTTTACGCCAGCAATACGAGCCACTATGTGAACTCCTGTTTCCTGTTAACAAACCCAAGGGCAGATCCGGTAGGGTAGGACGCTGCAAAAGCGGGCCAGCATTACTGCCAACCCGCCAGCAAAAAAACGCCCTGCCCGGGAAATTACCCCAGGATGGCTTCAATCTCGCGCGTAACTTCGTCGATTTCGGCCATCCCGTCAACTGTTTTCAGCTTACCGACCTTTTCATAGTAAGGAATGATCGGTGCTGTCTGCTTGTGATAAGCTTCCAGTCGCGAGGTGACCGTCTCGGCGGTATCGTCCGCACGGCGTTTAAATTCGGTGCTGCCACATGCGTCACAGACACCTTCCTTGGCAGGTTTCTGGAACTCGTCATGATAGCCCTGCCCGCATTTCGCACAGGTATAGCGACCGACAACACGGGCCACCAACGCTGCGTCATCGACACGCAGTTCAATCACGTAATCAAGTGCCAGTCCCTTGGATTCCAGCATGTCGTCCAGAGCTTCTGCCTGGGCGGTCGTGCGTGGGAACCCGTCCAGAATGAAACCACCCTTGGTGTCATCCTGGTCAAGTCTTTCAGAAATCAGACCGATCATCAGATCGTCAGATACGAGCTGACCCGCATCCATGACTTCTTTTGCCTTCTGCCCCAGTTCCGTGCCGGCAGCAACCGCTGCGCGGAGCATGTCGCCCGTCGAGAGCTGGATCATGCCGCGTCCTGTTTCAAGACGCTTGGCCTGGGTACCTTTCCCTGCGCCGGGAGGGCCAAGAAGGATAATGTTCATCGTCTTCCCCCTGAATGCGGTGGTCGCTCGTTAGCGGCGGCGACCACGCAGTTTGGATTTCTTGATCAGGCCTTCATACTGATGAGCCAGCATATGAGACTGAATCTGCGCAACGGTATCCATGGTTACCGTGACAACGATCAGGAGGCTAGTCCCACCAAAGTAGAAGGGAACAGACCATTCCGCGATCAGAAGTTCCGGCAGGATACAGACAAATGCGAGATAAGCTGCACCGATAACCGTCAGACGGGTCAGAATGAAATCCAGATAGTTGGCTGTATTTTTACCCGGACGGATGCCCGGAATAAAGCCACCATGTTTCTTCAGGTTGTCTGCCGTATCTTCCGGGTTGAAGACAACCGCGGTGTAGAAGAAGGCAAAGAAGACAATCAGGCCGATATAAAGCGCAATATAGAGCGGCTGGCCACGACCCAGCAGTGCGGTCGCAGTGGTCAACCATGCCGGGGCATCAACACCGGTGGTGAACTGGGCGACCGACAGCGGCATGAGCAGCAGCGAGCTTGCGAAGATCGGCGGAATAACACCGGCGGTGTTGATCTTGAGCGGCAGGTGCGAGCTCTGACCTTCCATGACCTTCATGCCGACCTGGCGTTTCGGGTACTGGATCAGAACACGGCGCTGTGCACGTTCAACAAAGACGATGAAGGCAATAACGGCGATCGCCAGAACGATGATTGCAACGATAACCAGGGCCGAAATCGCACCGGTACGACCCAGTTCAAGGGTGCCTGCAATCGCGCTTGGCAGGCCGGCAACAATACCGGCAAAGATGATCAGCGAAATACCGTTACCGATGCCACGCTGGGTGATCTGTTCACCAAGCCACATCAGGAACATGGTGCCACCAACCAGGGTGATCACGGCAGTAATGCGGAAGAACATGCCCGGATCCGGAACCGCAGCACCGGTTGAACCGGTCATGCTTTCAAGACCAACAGCAATGCCCCACGCCTGCACGGTCGCAATCAGCACCGTCAGATAGCGGGTATATTGATTAATCTTTTTACGACCCTGCTCGCCTTCTTTCTTGAGCTGCTCAAGGGTTGGCGAAACGGTTGTCATCAACTGAATAATAATCGAGGCCGAGATGTACGGCATGATATTGAGCGCGAAGATCGTCATACGACCCAGCGCACCACCGGCGAACATGTCAAACATGCCCAGAACGCCGCCCGCATTCTGACGGAAAATGTCAGCAAGAATGGACGGATCGACACCCGGAACCGGAATATAGGTTCCAAGACGGTAAACAATAAGCGCGCCCAAAGTGAACCAGATACGCTTTTTAAGCTCGGTCGACTTTGAAAAAGCGGACCAATTCAGGTTCGCGGCAAGCTGCTCGGCGGCCGATGCCATGCACTCATCTCCCAATACACATAAACTGGAGGGTCCGGTCCCGTCTAATGGAACCGGACCCTCTCGAAGTCAATCTAGGCTTATTCTGCGGATTCTGCAGCAGCGACCGGTGCAAGAACCTTGACCGAACCACCGGCTTTCTCAACAGCTTCGACAGCTGCTTTGGAAGCACCGGAGATCTCGATGTTCAGTTTCGCTTTCAGTTCGCCTTTAGCAAGAAGACGCAGACCGTCTTTCTGCGGACGGGCCAGACCTTTTTCCGCAAGAACAGCGACAGTGACATTCGCACCATCTTCAAGAACACCGTTATCAACGGCGGTCTGAAGGGTACCAAGGTTCACAACACCGAACTGTTTCTTGAACGGGTTTTTGAAGCCGCGTTTCGGAAGACGGCGATAGACCGGCATCTGCCCGCCTTCGAAGCCATTGATGGCTACACCTGAACGGGACTTCTGACCCTTCTGACCTGCGCCAGAAGTTTTGCCTTTTCCCGAACCGATGCCGCGACCGACGCGGGTGCGCGCCTTGCGGGCACCCGGGTTATCGGCGAGTTCGTTGAGTTTCATCGTTCAACACCTTTTCGATCTGGGGTCAATCAAGCCTCGTCCACACGGACGAGGTGCTTGACCTTTGCGATCATACCGCGAACAGCCGGAGTATCTTCCAGCTCACGAGTCCGGTGCAGTTTGTTCAGGCCAAGACCAACAAGGGTCTGGCGCTGATCAGCCGGACGTCCGATCGGCGAACCCGTCTGGGTAACGCGAACGGTCGCTTTTTTCTTAGCAGCCATATCGAATTACTCCTTTTCGAGAACGGCGGCAGCAGCCGAACCGCTATCGCGACGGGCAACGACGTCACCGACTTTCAGGCCACGCTTAGCAGCGACCTGACGCGGGGAAGCACCGTTGACCAGAGCGTCAAGGGTTGCGCGGATCACGTTGTGCGGGTTGTTCGTACCGGTGCATTTGGACACAACGTCCTGAACGCCCATGGTTTCGAAAACCGCACGCATCGCACCGCCTGCGATGATACCGGTACCAGCCGGAGCGGAGCGAAGGATAACCTTGCCTGCGCCGAAATGGCCCTGCGTATCATGGTGAAGGGTACGGCCTTCACGCAGCGGAACGCGGATCATGTTACGTTTAGCAGCTTCGGTTGCCTTACGGATCGCTTCCGGAACCTCACGGGCTTTACCCGTGCCGTATCCGACGCGACCGCGCTGGTCACCGACAACTACCATTGCGGAGAAAGCAAAGCGACGGCCGCCCTTAACGACTTTCGCGACGCGGTTGATACCAACCAGCTTGTCGACGAGTTCGTTTTCTTCACGGGCTTTCGGCGCCTGCTGCTGTTGATTCTGGTTACGTGCCATGGTCGTGCTCCTTAGAAGTCCAGACCGCCCTCACGGGCGGCATCGGCCAGAGCTTTCACCCGGCCATGGAACAGATACCCGCCACGATCGAAAACGACCGTTTTCACACCAGCTTTGACTGCGCGTTCGGCAATTGCCTTGCCAACGAGTGCAGCGGCGTCGGCATTGCTGCCTTTCGCCTTCAGATCTTTCTCGGCGGTCGAAGCAGCCACCAGGGTGGTGCCTTTTACGTCGTCGATGATCTGAGCATAGATGTGGGCGTTCGAACGGTGCACGCTGAGGCGCGGGCGACCGGCCGCTTTCTGGCGGATCGCAAAACGAACGCGACGCTTGCGGCGTTCGAAAAGGCTTCTCACGTTTTTCATCGTGCCTGTCCTTACTTCTTCTTGCCTTCTTTGCGCAAGATATACTCGCCTTCGTAGCGGACACCTTTACCTTTGTAAGGCTCCGGACCGCGCCAGCCGCGTGCATTTGCAGCGAACTGACCGACGACTTGTTTATCTGCGCCAGAAATGGCGACGAGGGTCGGCTTTTCAGCAACGACGGTAAGACCCTCAGGGATCTCCATTTCTACGTCGTGTGAGAAGCCAAGCTGCAGAACAAGTTTCTTGCCCTGAACCTGTGCACGGTAACCAACACCGGTGATTTCCAGCTTCTTGGTGAACCCTTCCGAAACCCCGGTGACGAGGTTCGCGATGTTTGCACGGGTGGTACCCCAGAGGGCACGGGCGCGCTTGCCATCGTTTTTCGGTTTCACGACGATCTGGTTATCTTCGTGGGTGACGGATACGTCAGCACTGTTCAGCGGAAGGTTAAGCTCACCGAGCTTGCCTTTTGCACTGATCTGCTCTTCGGTCAAGGTGATGGTAACGCCGCTAGGCACGACCACCGGATTTTTTCCTACTCGCGACATCGTTGGCCCTCCTTAGAATACCTTGCAGAGGATTTCGCCGCCGACATTCTGCTCGCGAGCCTCCTGATCCGAAAGAACTCCTCGCGGAGTGGACAGGACTGCGATGCCCAGACCGTTATATACCTTCGGAAGATCTTTGATCTTCGAGTATACACGACGACCCGGGGTCGAGACGCGGTCGATCTGCTTGATCACGGCATCGCCCTCAAAATATTTGAGTTCGATGGTGATTTCGCTGACGCCCTTGCGAATTTCATTAATGTTGTAACCGCGGATATAACCTTCGCGCTGGAGAACATCCAGCACACCGGTACGCAGTTTCGAAGCCGGCGAAACGACGCTGGATTTACCAACGCGCTGGCCGTTACGGATACGCGTAAGCATATCCCCGACTGGATCAGTCATCGACATGTGATGTCCTCCTTACCAGCTCGACTTCACCATGCCCGGGATCTGACCACGCGAAGCAAGTTCACGAAGCGCGATACGGGACAGGCGGAATTTGCGATAGACACCACGCGGACGACCAGATACCTGGCAGCGAATACGCTGACGGATACGGGCCGAGTTACGCGGCAGCTGGGCGAGTTTCATCACAGCAACGATACGATCCTCAGGGGTCGTCTCGCGATTTGCGATAACCGCTTTAAGGGCGGCACGCTTGGCAGCATATTTTTTTGCCAGGCGTTCACGTTTGAGTTCACGCTCTACAGCGCTTTTCTTGGCCATGGGCCAACCTCCGTTAGTTTCCGAACGGAAGATCAAAACCCTTAAGAAGGGCAAGAGCTTCATCGTCGGACTTAGCCGTGGTACAAATGATGATATCCATCCCGCGGACGGAGTCGACTTTGTCGTACTCTACCTCAGGAAAGACGAACTGTTCTTTCAAGCCCATGGCGAAGTTGCCACGACCATCGAAAGATTTTTTGTTCAGGCCGCGAAAGTCACGAACGCGCGGAAGCGCGATGGTGACCAGGCGGTCCAGGAACTCAAACATACGGTCGCGACGCAGGGTCACTTTACAACCGATGTTCATACCTTCACGCAGCTTGAAAGCCGCAACTGACTTTTTCGCTTTGGTGAAGACAGGCTTCTGACCGGTGATGGCAGCGAGATCCGCAGCCGCACCTTCCAGCTTTTTACGATCCTGGGTGGCGTCGCCGACACCCATGTTGATCACGATTTTCTCGAGGCGCGGAATCTCCATGGTGTTCTCGTAGGAGAACTCCTTCAGGAGTGCGTCACGCACCACTTCTTTGTAATGTTCGCGCAGGCGCGTCATTTTTCCGTCCCTCAGTTGTCGATGACTTCGCCGCTGAGCTTCGCTACGCGAACCTTGCGACCATCATCGAGGGTCTTGAAACCGACGCGGGTCGGCTTGTTTTCTTTCGGGTCGACAATCGCGACGTTGGAAACGGCAATTTTTGCTTCCTTTTCGACGATGCCACCAGCATCAGCACCGGTCGGGCGCTGGTGACGTTTCACCAGGTTGATGCCCGAAACCAGAACTTTGTTCTCGGTCGGGAAAGCGGCGAGAACTTCGCCGGTCTTCCCTTTGTCTTTACCCGTCAGAACAACGACGCGATCGCCCTTTTTAATCTTGGCAGCCATTACAGCACCTCCGGAGCGAGCGAAATGATCTTCATGTAACCCTTCGAACGAAGTTCACGGGTTACCGGGCCAAAAATACGCGTGCCGATCGGCTCGCCATTCGCATTAATGAGAACGGCAGCGTTACGGTCAAAGCGGATCGCCGAGCCATCGGCACGACGAATTTCCTTTGCGGTGCGAACGATGACAGCTTTGTGAACTGCACCCTTCTTAACGCGGCCGCGCGGAATGGCTTCCTTGACGGAAACCACGATAACATCACCAACGTGAGCGGTTTTGCGCTTCGAGCCGCCCAGCACCTTGATGCACTGGACGCGGCGAGCGCCGCTGTTGTCGGCGACGTCCAGATTGGACTGCATCTGGATCATGGGTTTACCCCTTGACTATGATTGGGCTGAGGACTCACTCCTCGACCACTACTTCCCAAGACTTCAACTTCGAGATCGGCTTGCATTCGCGAATGCGAACTACGTCACCCGTTTTGAAGCGGTTCTCTTCATCGTGCGCGTGGAATTTCTTCGACTTACGCACGTACTTTTTATACAGCGGGTGCATGACCTGGCGCTCCACTCGGACCACCACGGTCTTGTCGTTTTTGGTCGAAACGACTGTCCCCTGCAATACACGCCTCGGCATGTGTATATACTCCTCTGCGTGTCCAGTTAGGCCGCGGTTGCACCCTTCTCGTTACCGAGAAGGGTTTTAATGCGGGCAATATCACGACGGACCTGGCGGACCCGCGCAGTGTTCTCGAACTGCCCGGAAGCCTGCTGGAATCGCATGTTGAACGATTCTTTACGCAGGTCCAGAAGCAGCTGCTTCAGTTCGTCAGCGCTTTTAGCGCGGAGATCAGCAATTTTCATCACTAATTACTCCCCTTCACCAAGACGGGTGACAAACTTGGTCTTGATCGGCAGTTTTGCCGACGCCAGCTCGAAAGCACGGCGTGCAAGATCCAACGGAACACCGTCGAGTTCAAACATGATCCGACCCGGTTTAACGCGTGCCGCCCAATATTCAGGCGAGCCTTTACCTTTACCCTGACGGACTTCGGCAGGCTTCTGCGAGACCGGGAGATCCGGGAAAACGCGAATCCACACACGACCTTGACGGCGGATGTGGCGGGTGATCGCACGGCGTGCCGCTTCGATCTGACGCGCCGTTATACGCTCAGGCTCCATGGCTTTCAAGCCATAAGCGCCGAAATTAAGATCCGTACCACCCTTGGCTTCACCTTTAAGGCGGCCTTTGTGGGCTTTACGGAACTTTGTGCGTTTCGGAGAAAGCATATCTGGATCTCCTTACTTACGGCCTGAACCAGTCGACTCGAGCGCTTTACGCTCGGAAGCCAACGGATCGTGAGCCATGATTTCGCCCTTGAAGATCCAGACCTTCAGACCGCAAACACCATAGGTGGTGTGTGCTTCCGAAGTGCCATAATCAACGTCCGCACGCAGTGTATGCAGCGGAACGCGACCTTCACGGTACCATTCAGTACGAGCGATTTCAGCGCCACCAAGACGACCAGCAGCATTGATACGAATGCCACCGGCACCGAGACGCATTGCGTTCTGAACCGAGCGCTTCATAGCGCGACGGAACGAAACACGGCGCTCAAGCTGCTGGGCGATGTTGTCAGCGACCAGCTTGGCATCAAGTTCCGGCTTGCGGATCTCGATGATGTTAACCTGCACTTCGGCATTCGCCAGTTTCTGCAGATCATTCTTGAGCTTCTCGATGTCCTGGCCTTTCTTCCCGATCACAACGCCCGGACGAGCGGTGTGGATCGAGATACGGGCTTTCTTCGCCGGACGTTCGATAATCACCTTCGAAACACCAGCCTGCTTGAGGCGGCCGAAGATGAAATTGCGGATCGCGAGATCTTCGTGAAGAAGACCAGCGAAATCGGACTTGTTGGCGTACCAGCGGGAATCCCAGGTACGGTTAATGCCAACGCGCAGACCGATTGGATTAATTTTCTGACCCATTACTCGGCCTCCTCACGTTCGCAAACGACGATGCGCATGTTGGAGAACGGCTTCAGAAGTTTACCAACACGACCGCGTGCACGGGCGCGCCAGCGCTTCATTACGAAGGCCTTACCAACAGATGCCTCTTTAACGTAGAGACGGTCGACATCGAGCTGATGGTTGTTTTCGGCATTAGCAATTGCCGATTCCAGCAGCTTTTTGACGTCCTGCGAAATGCGTTTATTGGAGAAGGTCAGCTCTGCCAAAGCAGCTTCTGCCTTCTTACCACGAATCGACTCGGCGACGAGGTTGAGCTTACGCGGGGAAATGCGTACTGCCCGGAGCGAAGCCGCAGCCTCGTTATCCGCCAGCCGACGGATGTCAGCTTTCTTACCCATCGTTACTTCCTCTTCGCCTTTTTGTCGGCCGCGTGACCATAGTAGGTACGGGTCGGCGAGAATTCACCGAACTTGTGACCAATCATGTCTTCGGTCACCAGCACCGGCAGGAATTTCTGGCCATTGTAAACCCCAAAGGTGAGGCCTACGAATTGCGGCAAAATCGTCGAGCGCCGCGACCAGGTCTTAATTACCTCATTCCGGCCTGAGGCACGGACAGTATCGGCTTTCTTAAGAAGGTATCCGTCAACAAACGGACCCTTCCAAACGGAACGCGCCATAGTCTAGCCTCCTCCGTTAGCTCTTGTGACGACGGCGCATGATGAGCGCGTCGGTCTTTTTGTTCGAGCGGGTACGTTTGCCCTTGGTCGGCTTGCCCCACGGCGTAACCGGATGGCGACCACCCGACGTACGGCCTTCACCACCACCATGCGGGTGATCGATCGGGTTCATGGCAACGCCACGAACCGAAGGACGCTTGCCAAGCCAGCGATTACGGCCGGCTTTACCAAGGTTCGAGTTCTGATGGTCCGGGTTGGACACGGCACCGATGGTAGCCATGCATTCACCACGAACCAAACGTACCTCACCGGAGGACAGCTTAAGCTGGGCGTAACCCTGGTCCTTACCAACAAGCTGTACATACGAGCCTGCTGAACGTGCGACCTGACCACCTTTACCGGCTTTCAGTTCGACGTTGTGGACAATGGTACCGACCGGAATGTTCTTCAGCGGTGCGGCGTTACCCGGCTTAATGTCTACGCGGTCAGCGGCAACAACGTTGTCGCCAACAGCAAGACGCTGCGGTGCGAGGATGTAGGCCAATTCGTCGTCAGAATAACGAACCAGTGCGATAAACGCGGTACGGTTCGGATCATATTCCAAACGCTCGACGGTACCGACGACATCAAACTTGGTACGTTTGAAGTCAATCATACGGTAACGACGTTTGTGACCACCACCAATACGGCGGGCGGTGATACGACCAGTGTTGTTACGGCCACCTTTCTTGCGAAGACCTTCGGTCAACGCTTTGATCGGCTTGCCCTTGTGGAGATCGGAACGATCCACGAGAACCAGCTGACGGCGACCAGGAGAGGTTGGTTTAAACTTCTTCAAAGCCATTGTCTTAGATTCCCGTAGTCACATCGATGGACTGGCCCTCTTCGAGGGTCACCATCGCTTTCTTGAAATCGCTCCGACGACCGGAAATACCGCGAAAACGCTTGGTTTTTCCTTTTACCACAGAGGTATTGACCGTCTTGACCTTCACCCCGAACAGACCTTCCACAGCAGCCTTGATCTCCGGCTTGGTGGCGTCGATCGCGACTTTGAATGCAACAGCGTTGTGTTCAGAAATCAACGTCGACTTTTCAGTGATATGCGGGGCGCGGATGACTTCGTACATCCGCTCTTTGCTGATGATCGTCATTTGAGACGTGCCTCCAACGCTTCGACCGCACCCTTGGTCAGCACCAGGGTGTCACGGCGCAGGATGTCATAGACGTTAGCACCAATCTGCGGAAGTACATCAACCTGCGGGATGTTGCGCGCTGCGCGTGCAAAGCCCTCGTTGACCTGCGAACCGTCGATGATCAGTGCAGACTTCCAGCCGAGCTTGTTGAAAGCTGCGACCAGATTCTTGGTTTTGGCGTCCGAGAATTCCGCATTATCAAGAACGATAAGCTTACCGTCTTTTGCCTTGGCCGACAGAGCGGTTTTCAGCGCGAGTTTACGGAACTTCTTGGTCAGATCGTGTGCGTGGTCGCGAACGCGCGGACCGTGCACGGTACCACCACCACGGAACTGTGCGGCTTTACGGGAACCGTGACGTGCACCGCCACTACCCTTCTGACGCACGAATTTTTTCGTGGTTGCGGAAATTTCCGACTTTTCCTTTACCTTGTGGGTACCGGCACGGCGTTTTGCCAGCTGCCAGTTCACCATGCGGTGCAGGACGTCGCGACGTACTTCAAGACCGAAGATGTCTTCTGCAAGATCAATCTTGCCGGACTTGGAAGCGTCAAGTTTGAGAATGTCGAGCTTCATGATGCTTATTCCTTATCCTCGGCGACAGCTTCTTCAGCGGCCGGGGCAGCACCCTTGAGCGCGGCCGGGAACGGCAGACCTTCCGGTGCAGCACGCTTCACGGCATCCTTGACAAGGACATAGGCACCCTTGTGACCCGGAACGGCACCATGCACCAGGATCAGGCCTTTGTCGGCATCCGAGGATACGACTTTAAGGGACTGAACGGTAACACGTGCGGCACCAAGGTGACCTGCCATCTTCTTACCTTTGAAGACGCGGCCCGGGTCCTGGCACTGACCGGTGGAACCATGCGAACGGTGCGAAATCGACACACCGTGCGACGCACGCAGACCACCGAAGTTATGACGCTTCATCGCACCGGCAAAACCTTTACCGATGGACGTGCCGATTACGTCAACGTACTGGCCTTCGATGAAGTGGGTCGCAGAAAGTTCTGCACCAACTTCGATCAGACCGTCGTCGCTGACGCGGAATTCAGCAAGTTTGGCTTTCGGCTCAACCTTGGCTTTGGCGAAGTGACCACGCATCGGCTTGGATACGTTTTTCACTTTCGCTTTGCCATAACCAAGCTGAACAGCGACGTAGCCGTCGGTGTCGTTGGTACGGTTGGCGACAACCTGAAGATCTTCGACCTTCAGAACGGTTACAGGAAGGTGGGAACCGTCATCGTTAAAGATGCGGGTCATACCGACCTTCTGGGTAATAAGTCCACTACGCATTGCGGCTTACTCCCGATTAAAGTTTGATCTCGACATCGACGCCGGACGCAAGGTCGAGCTTCATAAGAGCATCGACGGTTTGCGGGGTCGGGTCGACAATGTCGAGAAGACGCTTGTGCGTACGGATTTCGAGCTGTTCGCGTGATTTCTTGTTCACGTGCGGAGACCGCAGAACAGTATACTTTTCAATGCGGGTCGGCAGCGGAATCGGGCCGCGGACCTCTGCGCCAGTGCGCTTCGCCGTATTGACGATCTCACGCGTGGACTGATCCAGCACGCGATGGTCAAACGCCTTGAGGCGAATGCGAATGTTCTGACTATCCATGTAATTATGTACCGGAGCCCTCAAAAGGACACCGGCCCCTCAACTGGAGTTGACGATTGCCGCAAAAGTGTTGCGGGCGGCCTAAATAGCCGCCCGCTTCACAAAGATCAAGAGAAAAATTATTCGATGATCTTGGCAACAACGCCCGCGCCGACGGTACGACCGCCTTCACGGATTGCGAAACGCAGACCTTCGTCCATTGCGATCGGTGCAATGAGGGTTGCGGTCATCTGAACGTTGTCGCCCGGCATAACCATTTCCGTGCCTGCCGGCAGCTCGATCGAACCGGTTACGTCAGTCGTACGGAAGTAGAACTGCGGACGGTAGTTCGAGAAGAACGGCGTATGACGGCCACCTTCATCCTTGTTCAGGATGTAGGCTTCTGCTTCGAATTTGGTGTGCGGGGTGATCGAGCCAACGTGTGCCAGAACCTGGCCACGCTCGACGTCTTCACGCTTGGTACCACGCAGCAGCGCGCCAATGTTGTCGCCAGCTTCGCCCTGGTCGAGCAGCTTGCGGAACATTTCAACGCCGGTAACGGTGGTTTTAACGGTGTCTTTGATGCCGACGATTTCGATTTCTTCGCCAACTTTGACAACACCGGTTTCAACACGACCGGTCACAACCGTACCACGACCCGAGATCGAGAACACGTCTTCGATCGGCATCAGGAACGGCTTGTCTTTCGGACGGTCCGGAGCCGGGATGAAGTCGTCAACCGCTTTCATCAGCTCGAGGATCGCGTTCTTGCCGATTTCGTCATCGCGACCTTCCAGAGCAGCAAGAGCCGAGCCCTTGATGATCGGAATATCGTCGCCCGGGAAGTCGTAGGACGACAGAAGTTCGCGGATTTCCATTTCGACGAGCTCGAGAAGCTCTTCGTCATCGACCTGGTCAACTTTGTTCATGAAGACGACGAGAGCCGGAACGCCAACCTGACGCGCAAGCAGGATGTGCTCACGGGTCTGCGGCATCGGGCCGTCAGCAGCCGAAACGACGAGGATACCGCCGTCCATCTGTGCCGCACCAGTGATCATGTTTTTAACATAGTCAGCGTGGCCCGGGCAGTCGACGTGTGCGTAGTGACGGTTCTCGGTCTCATACTCAACGTGCGCGGTCGAGATCGTGATACCACGAGCTTTCTCTTCCGGTGCTTTGTCGATGTCGCTGTAGTCCTGGAACGAACCACCACCGGCTTCTGCCAGAACTTTGGTGATTGCTGCGGTCAGCGTGGTTTTACCGTGGTCAACGTGGCCGACGGTGCCTACGTTAACGTGCGGTTTTGTACGCTCAAACTTTTCTTTAGCCATTTCTAACTCCGTTTATTCTGGCTGGGCCTTAGCCGGCCGACTTGGCTTTGACTTCGTCCGCAACTGCCTGCGGGACGTCTGAATAGTGATCGAACTGCATCACGAACTGGGCACGGCCCTGGGACATGGAGCGCAGGTTGTTGACGTAACCGAACATGTTGGCCAGCGGTACGAACGCGTTAACAACGCGTGCAATACCACGGGAGTCCATGTCACGGACCTGGCCACGACGGCTGTTCAGGTCGCCAATGATGTCGCCCATGTATTCTTCCGGGGTCACAACCTCGACCTTCATGATCGGCTCGAGCAGCTTCGGAGAAGCTTTCGACAGACCTTCTTTGAATGCTGCGCGAGCAGCGATTTCGAAGGCCATGACGCTCGAGTCAACGTCGTGGTATGCACCATCGGTCAGCTTGATCGAGAAATCGGTTACAGGGAAGCCTGCGATCACGCCGCTCTGCAGCGAGCTTTCCAAGCCTTTCTGTACGCCCGGGATGTATTCCTTCGGAACGTTACCGCCAACAACGGTATCGGAGAAGGAGAAGCCCGAACCCGGTTCACCCGGGGTGAAGGTGAGCTTGATACGTGCAAACTGACCCGAACCACCCGACTGTTTTTTGTGGGTGTAGTCGATATCGACTTCTTTCGAGATGGTTTCACGATAAGCAACCTGCGGCGCGCCGATGTTTGCTTCGACTTTGAATTCACGCTTCATACGATCGACAAGAATGTCGAGGTGAAGCTCGCCCATACCGGAAATGATGGTCTGGCCGGATTCGTGGTCGGATTTAACACGGAACGACGGATCTTCCTGAGCAAGACGTGCCAGGGCGAGACCCATTTTTTCCTGGTCGGCTTTCGATTTCGGCTCAACAGCGATTTCGATAACCGGATCCGGGAATTCCATGCGCTCGAGGATGATCGGCTTGGCCGGGTCACAAAGGGTATCACCAGTGGTGGTGTCCTTCATGCCAACCAGAGCAACGATGTCGCCCGAGCAAGCGTATTTGATTTCTTCGCGGTTGTTCGAATGCATGAGAAGCATACGGCCAATACGTTCTTTTTTCTCCTTAACGGAGTTCAGAACGTAGGAACCAGCTTCGAGAACACCTGAATAAATACGTGCGAAGGTCAGCGAACCGACAAACGGGTCACTCATGATCTTGAACGCAAGTGCCGAGAACGGTGCTTCGTCGGTCAGCGGGCGCGAATCCGGCTCATCTTCGGTGTTCGGCTTGACGCCACGAACATCTTCGATGTCGTCCGGTGCCGGCATGTAGTCGACAACAGCATCGAGAAGCGGCTGAACGCCTTTGTTCTTGAACGCGGTACCCAGAAGGACCGGAACAAGTTCGCCAGCAATCGTGCCCTTACGGATGCACTCTTTGAGCTTCTCTTCGCTCGGCTGCTCACCTTCGAGGTAAGCTTCCATAGCTTCTTCGTCGCATTCGACTGCCTGCTCGATCAGGGCTTCGCGGTATTCTGCGGCCTGGTCAGCAAGGGAATCACGAATGTCGCGATATTCGAACTCTGCACCGAGGCTTTCGTCTTTCCAGACGATTTCCTGGTTCTTCACGAGGTCGACAACACCTTCGAAATCACCTTCGGCACCGATCGGCAGCTGCATGACAGCGGCATTGGCACCAAGGCGTTCCTTGATCATTTCGACGCAACGGAAGAAGTCCGCACCGGTACGGTCCATTTTGTTGACGAAGCACATACGCGGAACGTTGTACTTGTCAGCCTGGCGCCACACGGTTTCGGTCTGCGGCTCAACACCGGAAACGGCGTCGAAGACTGCGCAAGCACCATCGAGGACACGGAGCGAACGTTCAACTTCAATGGTGAAGTCAACGTGGCCCGGGGTATCGATGATGTTGACCCGGTGGTCGTTCCAGAAGCAGGTCGTCGCAGCAGACGTAATCGTAATGCCACGTTCCTGTTCCTGTTCCATCCAGTCCATGGTCGCGGCGCCGTCGTGGACTTCGCCGATCTTGTAGGACTTACCGGTGTAGAAAAGGATTCGCTCGGTGGTCGTCGTTTTACCAGCATCAATGTGGGCCATGATGCCGATGTTACGATACCGAGAGATCGGAGTGCGTTTTACCATAATCGACTCTTGATCTTGAGGTCTGGGTTACCAGCGATAATGAGCGAAAGCCTTGTTGGCTTCGGCCATACGGTGGGTGTCTTCACGTTTCTTGACGGCCGAGCCACGGTTGTTGGCTGCGTCCATCAGTTCACCGGCGAGACGACCAACCATGGTGGTTTCGGAACGCTTGCGAGCAGCGTCAACCAGCCAACGAATGGCCAGCGCCTGACGACGCTCGGTACGAACTTCAACCGGAACCTGGTAGGTAGCACCACCAACACGGCGCGAGCGAACTTCGACGTTCGGCTTCACGTTATCCATGGCTTCGTGGAACTGGGCAACCGGGTCTGCACCCTTGCCTTCCATGACTTCCAGTGCACCATAAACGATCTTTTCTGCGGCGGATTTTTTACCGTCGAGCATCAGACCGTTCATGAACTTGGTCAGAACCTTATCGCCATATTTGGCGTCAGGCAGAACTTCGCGCTTTTCAGCAGCGTGACGACGTGACATCTGAGCTGCTCCTTATTTCGGACGCTTGGCGCCGTATTTCGAACGACGCTGTTTACGGTCTTTGACACCCTGCGTATCGAGGGTACCGCGAATGATGTGGTAACGCACACCCGGCAAATCCTTTACACGGCCGCCGCGGATCATCACGACGGAGTGTTCTTGCAGGTTGTGGCCTTCACCCGGAATGTAAGAAGTTACTTCGTAGCCGTTGGTCAAACGGACACGAGCAACCTTACGAAGTGCCGAGTTCGGCTTCTTAGGGGTGGTGGTGTAGACACGGGTGCAAACGCCGCGTTTCTGCGGGCATGCTTCCAGTGCCGGAACCATATCGCGCTGGGTGCGCGGAGTCCGCGACTTGCGGATCAACTGGTTAATAGTGGGCATTAACTTTCCCTTTTACTTCAACGGACGCCACGAGGGCGCTGCTCATATCGACGCACGACGAGCGACCACGCGTCTTTGCACTTTGTACAAAAACACGCGCGGACGCCCATAAAAGCAGGAGTTCCTGCCTCGACGGCCGTCAGAGTCGCACTCAAGCGATGGGGGGCGAAAACCGCCCGCTACCGCACAAAACGGCACCGGCACAGCTACACCCCCCTAGATTCGGTGGGCGCATACTAGTGACGGCCCCCTTTTGCGTCAAGCAAAACCCTCTGGGCCTTCGAGTTGGCGCTTCAAACGCCGAAACGAGCCGGTGCGTCGATAAGAGTCCGGCTCGTTCCTGATTCTTTTAAATGTCTGGCGCGACGAACTTATTCGCCTGCCGGCAGTGAAGCGGTGTCGGCATCGGCCTGCGGACCGAAGTTGTCCCCGATTTCCTCTTCTGCCTCGATCTGTACCGATTTGTCGCGTTCGGCAGCCAGTGCACGGAAGCGGTTCATCACCGCACCGGTACCAGCCGGGATCAAACGACCCACGATGACGTTCTCTTTCAGACCGATAAGGGTATCGGTTTTGCCCGAAACAGCTGCTTCGGTAAGAACGCGCGTGGTTTCCTGGAACGACGCGGCCGAAATGAAGGAGTGCGTCTGGAGCGAGGCTTTGGTGATCCCCTGGAGGACCGGTGCGCCTTCGGCCAGTTCGCCGCCTTCTTTAAGAGCACGTTCGTTTTCGGTATCAAAATCAACGCGGTCAATGATTTCGCCAACCAGAAGCGTGGTGTCACCCGGTTTGGTGATTTCCACTTTCTGCAGCATCTGACGTACGATGACTTCGATGTGCTTGTCGTTAATCTTCACGCCCTGCAGACGGTAGACTTCCTGAATCTCGTTGACCAGGTAATCTGCCAGTGCCGGGACGCCCATAACACGCAGAATATCGTGCGGAACCGGTGAACCATCGAGAAGCTGATCGCCCTGTTCGACGAAGTCCCCTTCCTGAACGGCAAGGTGCTTGCCTTTCGGAATCAGGTATTCAACCGGTTCGGTCAGACCCGAGTCTTCGAGCGGATGAACCACGACGCGCCGCTTGTTCTTGTAGTCCTTGCCAAATTCGACGCGACCCGGAATGTCCGAGATGATCGCGTGTTCTTTCGGTTTACGGGCTTCGAACAGCTCGGCAACACGCGGCAGACCACCGGTAATGTCACGGGTTTTCGAACCTTCACGCGGGATACGTGCAAGCACGTCACCAGCCGCGACCTTCTGACCGTTCTCGACCGAGAGAATAGCATCAACTGACAGGAAGTAACGGGCTTCAAGGCCGTTATCCAGGTTGATGACTTCGCCGGCCTCATTGCGCAGGGTAACGCGCGGCTTGAGGTCGGATGCCTTGGGCATACTCTTCCAGTCGATAACCGTTTTCGAGGCGATACCGGTCGCTTCGTCATAGACTTCGCGAATGGTTACGTTCTCGAGAAGGTCGACATAGTTCACGTAACCTTCTTTCTCGGTGATGATCGGCAGGGTGTACGGATCCCATTCAGCCAGTTTCTGGCCACGGGTAACCTGGTCACCTTCATCGGTAAGAAGTTTCGCACCGTACGGAACGCGGTATTTCGCACGTTCACGACCGGTTTTGTCGATCAGCATGATTTCGAGGTTACGCGCCATGACGATGTTCACGCCCGACGAGTTCTCGACAACCGCGCGGTTCTTGAGCTTCACGGTCGCGTCGAAGTTGGCTTCGACACCGGAAACTTCTGCACCACGCTGCGCGGCACCACCAATGTGGAACGTACGCATGGTCAGCTGGGTACCCGGTTCACCGATCGACTGTGCGGCGATAACACCGACAGCTTCACCGATATTGACCGTGGTACCACGTGCCAGGTCACGACCATAGCAATGGCCGCAAACACCGGTTTCGGCGTCACAGGTCAGAACCGAGCGGATACGCGCCATTTCGACGCCTGCCTTTTCGATGAGATCAAGGTGATCTTCTTCTACCATCTCGTTCTTCGGCACGATGACTTCGCCGGTCGACGGATTGACAATCTCGTCGGCGGTGAAGCGACCGAGGATACGATCAGACAGGGTTTCGATGACCTCACCGGAATCGACGACGGCTGCGATGTCGAGGCCACGGTCGGTACCGCAATCATGCTGGGTGATGATGCAGTCCTGGGCCACGTCAACGAGACGACGGGTAAGGTAACCCGAGTTCGCCGTTTTCAGTGCGGTATCAGCAAGACCTTTACGAGCACCGTGAGTGGAGTTGAAGTACTCCTGCACGGTCAGGCCTTCTTTAAAGTTCGAAATAATCGGCGTCTCAATGATCGAGCCATCCGGTTTCGCCATCAGGCCACGCATAGCAGCCAGCTGACGCATCTGGGCGGCAGAACCACGGGCACCGGAGTGCGCCATCATGTAAACCGAGTTCACATTGTCACCTTCTGCCGTCGCCGAGATGACTTTCATCATCGCTTCGGAAACGTCGTCGGTGCACTGTGCCCAGGCGTCAACAACCTTGTTGTATTTCTCACCACGGGTGATGAGACCGTCCTGGTACTGCTGCTCGTATTCCTTGACCTTTTCATGGGTCGTGCCAACCAGGGTTTCCTTGGCTTCCGGAATGATCATGTCATCCTTACCAAACGAAATACCGGCTTTACATGCCCAGTTGAAACCAAGGCCCATCATGCGGTCAGCAAAGATAACGGTCTCTTTCTGGCCACAGTGACGATAGACGACGTCGATAACGTTCGAGACGTCTTTCTTGGTGAGCAGCTTGTTGATGGTCGAGAACGGAATGCGCGGATGACGCGGCAGAAGTTCCGACAGCAACATGCGGCCCGGGGTCGTGGCAACACGAACGGTGATCGGTTCGTTGTTTTCATCAACCGTGTGGTAACGGGCATTGACCTTGGAGTGCAGGTTTACGACACCTTCATCCAGAGCCTGCTCAATCTCGGCGATGTTGACAAACGACATGCCCTCGCCCGGCTGACCTTCACGCTCCATGGAGATGTAGTACAGACCAAGGACAATATCCTGCGACGGCACAATGATCGGTTTACCCGATGCCGGGGACAGGATGTTGTTGGTCGACATCATCAGGGTACGTGCTTCAAGCTGAGCTTCAAGCGACAGCGGTACGTGAACAGCCATCTGGTCACCGTCGAAGTCCGCGTTAAACGCAGTACAAACGAGCGGATGCAGCTGGATGGCCTTACCTTCGATCAGGGTAGGCTCGAAGGCCTGAATGCCAAGACGGTGCAGCGTCGGTGCACGGTTGAGCATGACCGGGTGTTCACGGATAACCTGCTCGAGGATATCCCAAACTTCGGCGCGCTCTTTTTCCACCATGCGCTTTGCAGCTTTAATGGTGGTGGCCATCCCGTACAGTTCCAGCTTCGCGTAAACGAACGGCTTGAACAGCTCGAGGGCCATTTTCTTCGGCAGACCGCACTGGTGCAGTTTCAGGTTCGGACCCACGGTAATAACCGAACGACCGGAATAGTCGACGCGTTTACCCAGAAGGTTCTGACGGAAACGACCCTGCTTACCTTTAAGCATGTCCGACATCGATTTGAGCGGACGCTTGTTGGCACCGGTGATCGGACGACCGCGACGTCCGTTGTCAAACAGCGCATCAACCGATTCCTGAAGCATACGTTTTTCGTTACGCACGATGATATCAGGCGCACGAAGCTCGATCAGGCGCTTCAGACGGTTGTTACGGTTGATCACACGACGATACAGATCGTTCAGATCCGAGGTCGCGAAACGACCGCCATCCAGCGGAACCAGCGGGCGCAGTTCCGGCGGAATGACCGGGATCACTTCAAGGATCATCCATTCCGGGCGTGCGCCGGATTCCTGGAAGGCCTCAATCAGCTTGAGACGCTTGACCAGCTTCTTGCGCTTGGCTTCGGAATTGGTTTCCTTGAGGTCGAGTTTCGCGGTTTCGCGTTCTTCATCAAGGTCGATCGCCGAAAGCATATCGCGGATGGCTTCTGCACCGATGCCGGCGCGGAAGCTGTCTTCGCCATATTCTTCCTGGGCGGTCATATACTGGTCTTCGGACAGGAGCTCACCCATCTTGAGCGGGGTCAGGCCCGGTTCGATGACCACATAGTTTTCGAAGTACAGAATGCGCTCAAGATCCTTGAGCGTCATGTCCAGCAGCAGACCCAGACGGCTCGGCAGCGACTTCATGAACCAGATATGGGCAACAGGTGCCGCCAGTTCGATATGGCCCATACGTTCACGACGTACTTTGGCCAGAGTCACTTCGACGCCGCACTTCTCACAGATAATGCCGCGATACTTCATACGCTTGTACTTGCCGCACAAGCATTCGTAATCCTTCACCGGACCAAAAATGCGCGCACAGAACAGGCCGTCGCGCTCCGGTTTGAAGGTCCGGTAGTTGATGGTTTCCGGTTTCTTGATTTCGCCGAACGACCAGGAGCGGATACGCTCCGGGCTGGCAATCTGAATCCGGATCTGATCGAAGCTCTGGGTGCCCTGCGGCTGCCCGAAGATCTTCATCAACTCGTTCATAAAGGCTCTCCCGCTATGCCCGGTCTCGCCGGGTTTCGCCAATTTCAGGCCGAAAGATGCATATGGCGACCGGGATGCCCGGATGGGCACCCCTGTCAGCCAAACACTTAGTACTCGTTTTGCTCAAGCTCGACATTGAGGCCAAGCGAACGGAGTTCTTTAACGAGAACGTTAAAGGATTCCGGAATGCCAGCTTCAAACGTGTCTTCGCCGCGAACAATGGCTTCGTAGACCTTGGTACGGCCCGAAACGTCGTCCGACTTGACCGTGAGCATTTCCTGAAGGGTGTATGCAGCACCGTAAGCTTCGAGTGCCCACACTTCCATCTCCCCGAAACGCTGGCCACCGAACTGCGCCTTACCACCCAGCGGCTGCTGGGTAACAAGAGAGTACGGACCAATCGAACGTGCGTGGATCTTGTCGTCGACCAAGTGGTGCAGTTTGAGCATGTAGATATAGCCCACTGTCACCTTGCGATGGAATTTCTCACCGGTACGACCGTCATAGAGGTCGACCTGGCCAGAACCATCAAGGCCTGCTTTTTCAAGCATACGAACAACATCCGGCTCACGGGCGCCGTCGAAGACCGGGGTGGCCATCGGGACGCCGCGACGCAGGTTGTTACCAAGTTCAATGACATCGCCATCAGAAAGTTCTTTGATGCCAGCAACATATTCGTCGCCTTCATAGACATCATTGAGCTTGCTGCGCAGGTCATCCATCTCGCCACGACCATCGGCAACAGCATCGACGAGATCGCCGATCTGTTCACCCAGACCACGTGATGCCCAACCAAGGTGGGTTTCAAGGATCTGGCCGACGTTCATACGCGACGGAACACCCAGCGGGTTCAAAACGATATCGACCGGCGTACCATCATCAAGGTGCGGCATGTCTTCGACCGGCATAATGCGCGATACGACACCCTTGTTCCCGTGACGGCCGGCCATTTTATCACCCGGCTGCATTTTACGTTTAACTGCGACAAAGACTTTGACCATCTTCATCACGCCCGGCGGCAGTTCGTCGCCGGCCTGCAGTTTGTCGACCTTGTCATCGAAGCGGGCCTGAAGAACAGCAATCGATTCCTCGAACTGCTTTTTCAGAGCTTCGATGTCGGACATGACATTGTCATCTGCAACAGCGATCTGACGCCAAAGACCACGGGCAACACCCGACAGGCTTTCTTCGGTCAGTTCACCGCTCAGGCCCTTTGGACCATCAACCAGTTTCTGACCAACCAGAAGGTTCTGCAGACGACCATAGAAGTTACGCTCAAGGATCGCGCGTTCGTCATCGCGGTCCTGTGCGAGACGTTCGATCTCGGCGCGTTCGATGGCCAGAGCACGTTCGTCCTTGTCAACGCCACGACGTGAGAACACGCGGACTTCAACAATGGTACCGAACTGTCCCGGCGGGACACGCAGCGAGGTATCGCGAACGTCAGATGCTTTTTCACCGAAGATGGCGCGCAGAAGTTTTTCTTCCGGCGTCATCGGGCTTTCGCCCTTCGGCGTTACCTTACCGACAAGGATATCGCCCGGCTTGATTTCCGCACCGATGTAGACAATGCCCGCCTCGTCGAGGTTTTTGAGCGCTTCTTCACCGACATTCGGAATATCACGGGTGATTTCTTCCTGACCAAGCTTGGTATCGCGGGCCATGACTTCGAATTCCTCGATGTGGATCGAGGTGTAAACGTCATCACGGGCAATACGTTCGGACAGAAGGATAGAATCCTCGAAGTTGTAACCGTTCCACGGCATGAACGCGACGAGCACGTTACGGCCGAGAGCCAGTTCACCCATATCGGTACACGGACCATCCGAGATGATGTCACCCTTTTCGACGACATCGCCAACTTTCACCAGCGGACGCTGGTTGATGCAGCTGCCCTGGTTGGAACGCTGATATTTCAGCAGGGTGTAGATATCGACACCCGATTCCGAAGCGGCAATGTCACCGGTTGCGCGGATAACCATACGGGTCGCGTCAACGGATTCAACAACACCATCACGGCGTGCGATCAGGGTTGCCCCCGAATCACGTGCCACCGGAACTTCCATACCGGTCCCGACATACGGTGCTTCAGAGCGGATCAGCGGAACCGCCTGACGCTGCATGTTCGAGCCCATCAGTGCGCGGTTCGCGTCATCGTTCTCAAGGAACGGAATGAGCGCGGATGCGACCGATACCAGCTGCTTCGGCGAGACGTCCATCAGGTCGATCTCTTCGGAGCGGGCCATGTAGTGGTCACCGGCTTTACGGGTGTTGATCAGTTCGTTGGTGAAGCTGAAGTCATCGTTAAGCGGTTCGTTTGCCTGTGCGATAACATAACGGCCTTCTTCGATCGCCGAGAGATAAATAACCTCTGCGGTGACGTTGCCGTCGACAACCTTACGATACGGGCTTTCGATGAAGCCGTACTGGTTGACGCGGGCAAAGGTCGCCAGCGAGTTGATCAGACCAATGTTCGGACCTTCCGGCGTTTCAACCGGGCAGATACGACCATAGTGGGTCGGATGAACGTCACGAACTTCAAAGCCGGCACGCTCACGGGTCAAACCACCCGGGCCAAGCGCCGAAAGACGACGTTTGTGGGTAATTTCCGAAAGCGGGTTGGTCTGGTCCATGAACTGCGACAGCTGCGAAGAGCCGAAGAATTCACGCACAGCAGCCGCAACCGGCTTGGCATTGATCAGGTCATGCGGCATGACGTTGTCGATCTCGACCGAGCTCATACGCTCGCGGATCGCACGTTCCATACGCAGCAGACCAACGCGGAACTGGTTTTCCATCAGCTCGCCAACCGAACGCAGACGACGGTTACCGAGGTGGTCAATATCGTCAATCTCGCCACGACCGTCTTTCAGGTCGATCAGAACACGGACGACTTCCAGAATGTCTTCGCGACGCAGGATACGAACGGTGTCTTCGCATTCCAGGTTCAGACGCGCATTCATCTTCACGCGACCAACCGCGGAAAGATCGTAACGCTCTGAATCGAAGAACAGGCCCTTGAACATGGCTTCCGCACCCTCGAGGGTCGGCGGTTCGCCCGGGCGCATCACGCGATAGATGTCCACAAGGGCTTCTTCGCGGTTGCTGTTCTTGTCCAGCGCCATGGTGTTACGCAGATACGGACCAACCTGGTTGTGGTCGATCATCAGCAGACGAACGGAATCAACACCCCATTCTTTAAGCTGCTCGAACACTTCCTCGGTCAGTTCGTGACCAGCTTCTGCCAGGATCTCGCCGGTTTCGCCGTCGATGAGGTCATCGGCCATGAACCAGCCATTAAGCTGGTCTTCAGGTACGAGGATCTCGGTGACGCCTTTTTCGGTGATCTTGTTGGCGGAACGCTTGGTGATCTTCGAGCCGGCAGCAGCAACAACTTCGCCGCTTTTGGCGTCAATCAGATCAAAGACAAGTTTCTGGCCGATGTAACGGTCTGCGGTGAAATCGGTAACCCAACCATCCTTGGTGCGGCGATATTCAGCCGACTCATAGTAATAGTTGAGGATTTCTTCCGGGGTCAGACCTTCGATTTCCGACGGATCGACAGAGCGGCCTTCTTCGGCACGCTGTGCACGCAGTTCCTGGGACTCTGCATTTTCCAGAGCCATCAGCAGCGTGGTCGCCGGCAGTTTGCGGCGACGGTCGATACGGACATACAGAATGTCTTTTGCATCGAATTCGAAATCGAGCCAGGAACCACGATACGGAATGACACGTGCGGCAAACAGATATTTGCCCGAGCTGTGGCTCTTGCCCTTGTCATGATCGAAGAAGACACCCGGCGAGCGGTGCATCTGGGAAACAATCACACGCTCGGTGCCGTTCACGATAAAGGTACCGTGTTCGGTCATGAGCGGCATGTCGCCCATATAGACGTCCTGCTCTTTGATATCGCGGATCGAGCGTGCGCCCGTGTCCTCGTCGATATCCCAGACAACCAGGCGCAGAGTTACACGCAGCGGTGCGGCAAAGGTCATGCCACGCTGGCGACACTCTTCGGTATCGTATTTGGGCTGCTCAAGCTCATACGAAACGAATTCAAGAGTTGCGCGTTCCGAAAAATCTTTAATCGGAAAGACGCTCTTGAATACTTCCTGAAGACCTGCATCGTCCCGCTGCTCCTGCGAGATTCCGGTCTGCAAAAACTTATCGTAGGAATTCTTTTGAACCTCGATGAGGTTCGGGAGCGGAGCGACTTCGCTGATCCGTCCAAAGCTTTTGCGGATGCGCTTTCGACCAGTAAAGGACTTATCCATCATCGTTCCTTTAATCGCGCCTCCCCACACCGTCCGAACTCGTTCGTCCCTGCTCTGCCACGCATGCGAGTCGCACAAAACGCGTACAGCACAACGACGCCCGAGCCCCGTACGGGGCGGGCGTTCACTTGATTATGACCGTGGATGTTATTTGACATCCAACTTGATTGAGATCACTGATCCCTCGGCTGTCGACGCCGTCAAAGATAACCTCTGACCTAAACGGCCTTACGTTATGTACGATTACCTTTGGCAGCGTCAACCGTTAAATTCCTGTTCGCGCCGCTGCACCCACCTGACCCGATTGCCGGGAAGCACAGAGACGGAAGGGTCGGCGCCCAGAGGACGCCGACCCAGACCTTGGCAAGAAGCCGTCGATTACTTGAGTTCGACGGTTGCGCCGGCTTCTTCCAGCTTCTTCTTGATTTCTTCGGCTTCGTCCTTAGCAGCGCCTTCTTTGACGGCTTTCGGAGCGCCTTCAACCAGTTCCTTGGCTTCTTTGAGGCCAAGACCGGTGATGCCGCGGACTTCTTTGATGACGTTGATTTTCTTGTCACCAGCAGAGGTCAGAACGACGTCGAATTCGGTTTTTTCTTCAGCAGCTTCGCCACCGGCAGCAGCGCCACCAGCAGCAGCAACAGCTACCGGAGCAGCGGCGGAAACGCCCCACTCTTCTTCGAGAAGTTTGGAAAGTTCTGCAGCTTCAAGAACGGTGAGCTTGGAAAGCTCTTCAACGAGTGCCTTAAGATCGGCCATTTTACTATACTCCTAGGCTTGAACTTAGATATCTGGGATATCTGATTAGTTTGGTTTACGCGGCTTCGCCTTTGTCGGCATATGCCTTCAGCACCTGGGCGATCTGGCCCGCCGGCTTGGAGGTCAGCGTAGCGATACGCTGTGCCGGGGTCTGGATCATACCCACCAGCTTGCCACGAAGTTCGTCCAGCGACGGCAGTTCTGCCAGAGCTTTAACGCCCTTCTCATCCAGAACCTGTTCGCCGATAGCACCAGCGACAAGCACGAGCTTCTCGTTGGATTTTGCGAACTTCGAAGCTACTTTCGCGACCGAAGCCGGATCGGCGGAATAGCCAATCGCGGTCGGGCCGGTGAAGTAGTCAGCAAGACCAGCAAATTTGGTGCCTTCCAGAGCAAGTCGCGTAAGCCGGTTTTTGGTGACCTTGAAGCCCGCACCAGCTTCACGCATCTGCGCACGAAGAGCGGTAATTTCAGCAACCGTCAGACCCTTATACTGGGTGATGACGACGCCTTCCGCACCTTCGAACACTTCGCGCATTTCTGCTACGAACTGTTGTTTTTCATCGCGGTTCACTTTTAGTCTCCGACATTGCTTATTGCCCTGAACCCCACAAGGAGGTTCACAGACGCGACCAGTCCTTTCGAACCGGTCTGTTACGCCCGTCCGTTTGCCAGATGTTCAAGCCTTGTGTGAATCCCCGATGGGGAAAACCTAAGAACCGGAACCTCTGCCTATGCAGGGAATTAAGAGTGGCAAATCCCACTCACCTGCAGTCTGGGACAGACAGGTAGAGAGGGCATGACGCCCTCTCCGGTCCTGACCGATCCGAAAACCGGTCAGAATTCGAAAATTCTTACTTCGACGCGATGTCCGCAATCGACAGCTTGACGCCAGCACCCATGGTGGAGCTCAGCGCTGCACGCTCAAGGTAGGTACCTTTTGCGCCAATCGGTTTTGCTTTAACGATCGCGTTTACGAATGCTTTTGCATTCTCAAGGATCTGTTCTTCACTGAACGATGCCTTGCCGATACCTGCATGAACGATACCGTTTTTCTCGGCGCGGAACTGGACCTGGCCAGCTTTGGCGTCGGAAACGGCGGTCGCAACATCCATGGTGACAGTGCCGAGTTTCGGGTTCGGCATCAGGCCGCGCGGGCCGAGTACCTTACCGAGACGGCCGACAACAGCCATCATGTCCGGGGTTGCAATAACGCGATCATAGTTCAGATCGCCTTTCTGCATTGCTTCCATCAGGTCTTCGGCGCCAACAGCGTCTGCACCAGCTTTCTGGGCTTCTTCTGCTTTTGCGTCTTTTGCGAAGACAGCAACGCGCATGGTTTTACCGGTACCATGCGGCAGGGAAACAACACCACGGACCATCTGGTCAGCGTGACGCGGATCAACACCAAGGTTCATGGCCATTTCGATGGTTTCATCGAATTTGGCTTTTGCACCTTCTTTGACGAGCTTCACAGCAGCTGCGAGTTCGTACTGGGTGTTACGGTCGATGCCCTCATAGGCCTGGGCAAGGCGTTTACCAGTCTTGGCCATCGTCTTACTCCACAACCTCGAGACCCATCGCACGGGCAGAGCCCTCGATCATTGCCATCGCGCCATCAACGTCAAATGCGTTGAGGTCAGCCATTTTGGCTTCTGCGATTTCTTTGACCTGTGCTTTGGTTACCTTACCAACATAGCCTTTACCGGTGGTACCGGAACCCTTGGCAATGCCTGCTGCCTTTTTCAGGAAGTAGGATGCCGGCGGGGTTTTGGTGATGAAGGAGAAGGAACGGTCGGAATAAACGGTGATGACGACCGGAATCGGCATACCAGGTTCCATCTGCTGGGTCGATGCGTTGAACGCCTTGCAGAATTCCATGATATTCACGCCGCGCTGACCAAGAGCCGGGCCGACAGGCGGCGACGGATTGGCTTTGCCGGCGGGAATCTGCAGCTTAAGATAGCCGTCGATTTTCTTCGCCATTAGAGTACCTCTTACAGAAGCGCGCGGTCCGGCCATGGCTGACCTCCCGCGCCTTGATTGCTGCCTGCGTATACAGGCAGCGACTTAAATTTTCAAGATCGTTTTTTAAAGCTTCTCGACCTGGGTGTATTCCAGCTCGACCGGAGTTGAACGACCGAAGATCGAAACAGACACCTTCAAGCGTGCACGTTCTTCATCAATCCCTTCGACGATACCGTTAAACGATGCAAACGGACCGTCGGAAACGCGAACTTCCTCGCCGATATCGAATGCGATGGTCGGCTTCGGACGATCAACACCTTCCTGCACCTGATGCAGAATGTGCTGAGCTTCCTTTTCGGAAATCGGCATCGGCTTGCCACGGCTACCGAGGAAATCTGTAACCTTGGCGGTATTCTTGACCAGATGCCAGCTTTCGTCGGTGAGATCCATCTTCAGCAGGACATAGCCCGGGAAAAACTTCCGCTCGGCATTGACCTTGGTGCCGCGACGCATCTCGACAGTTTCTTCCGTCGGAACCAGGACCTCTTCGATTTCGCCCTCAAGACCTTTCTTGATGGACTGCTCACGGATCGACTGGGCGACCTTTTTCTCAAAACCGGAGTGAACGTGCAAAACGTACCAGCGATGCGCCATGACTTAACCCCCAACACCAAAGACCAGCTTAACACCCCATGCGAGGAGCTGATCGACAACAAAGAAGAAAACAGACGCAAGAGCAACCATTACGAATACCATAATGGTCGAAACAGTCGTTTCCTTACGGGACGGCCACGAGACTTTTTTCGCCTCGGTGCGGACCTGCTGTACGAATTGTGCTGGCGACGTTTTAGCCATTGTCGGGGTTACACCGCTTTCTAATGCTTTATTTCACAACCCGGAAAAAGTGGCAGGAGAGGAGGGACTCGAACCCCCGACACTCGGTTTTGGAGACCGATGCTCTACCAACTGAGCTACACTCCTACAAGGCATCAGAAAGTTGAAAAGCTTATCTTCTTTCTGACTAAATCCCGCCCGGGTGGCGGGGTGTGCGGGCGGGTTATAGCCGCCCGCACATCCAAGATCAAGCACTCAATCGTGCAAAATCTCAAAAATTATTCGATGATTTTCGCAACAACGCCCGCGCCGACGGTACGACCGCCTTCACGGATTGCGAAACGCAGACCTTCGTCCATTGCGATCGGTGCAATGAGGGTTGCGGTCATCTGAACGTTGTCGCCCGGCATAACCATTTCCGTGCCTGCCGGCAGCTCGATCGAACCGGTTACGTCAGTCGTACGGAAGTAGAACTGTGGACGGTAGTTCGAGAAGAACGGCGTATGACGGCCACCTTCATCCTTGTTCAGGATGTAGGCTTCTGCTTCGAATTTGGTGTGCGGGGTGATCGAGCCAACGTGTGCCAGAACCTGGCCACGCTCGACGTCTTCACGCTTGGTACCACGCAGCAGCGCGCCAATGTTGTCGCCAGCTTCGCCCTGGTCGAGCAGCTTGCGGAACATTTCAACGCCGGTAACGGTGGTTTTAACGGTGTCTTTGATGCCGACGATTTCGATTTCTTCGCCAACTTTAACAACACCGGTTTCAACACGACCGGTCACAACCGTACCACGACCCGAGATCGAGAACACGTCTTCGATCGGCATCAGGAACGGCTTGTCTTTCGGACGATCCGGAGCCGGGATGAAGTCGTCAACCGCTTTCATCAGCTCGAGGATCGCGTTCTTGCCGATTTCGTCATCGCGACCTTCCAGAGCAGCAAGAGCCGAGCCCTTGATGATCGGAATATCGTCGCCCGGGAAGTCGTAGGACGACAGAAGTTCGCGGATTTCCATTTCGACGAGCTCGAGAAGCTCTTCGTCATCGACCTGGTCAACTTTGTTCATGAAGACAACCAGGGCCGGAACGCCAACCTGACGCGCGAGCAGGATGTGCTCACGGGTCTGCGGCATCGGGCCGTCAGCAGCCGAAACGACGAGGATACCGCCGTCCATCTGTGCCGCACCAGTGATCATGTTTTTAACATAGTCAGCGTGGCCTGGGCAGTCGACGTGTGCGTAGTGACGGTTCTCGGTCTCATACTCAACGTGCGCGGTCGAGATCGTGATACCACGAGCTTTCTCTTCCGGTGCTTTGTCGATGTCGCTGTAGTCCTGGAACGAACCACCACCGGCTTCTGCCAGAACTTTGGTGATTGCTGCGGTCAGCGTGGTTTTACCGTGGTCAACGTGGCCGACGGTGCCTACGTTAACGTGCGGTTTTGTACGCTCAAACTTTTCCTTGGCCATTGCCCTCAGATCCTAATTATCCGAACCAAAAAAACACGTAGAAACCCACCGCACGAGCCGACGGGTTGCATCATAATAATATTGGAGCGGGTGAAGGGAATCGAACCCTCGTCGTAAGCTTGGAAGGCTTCTGCTCTACCATTGAGCTACACCCGCATATTTCTAGTGCGAGCTCTCGCGAGGGCGAGAGAATGGTGGAGGGGGCAGGATTCGAACCTGCGTAGACTAAGTCGGCGGATTTACAGTCCGCTGCATTTGACCGCTCTGCCACCCCTCCATCAGGGTCGTAACGCCATCCGGGTTTGACCCCGGCCTCGTTGCGGCGAGGGAGGGAATACGGCGAAGGCCCCTCCCCTGTCAACAGCAAAAAAAGCACGAAATCGTATTTCCTTTCCTATATGTTCCCCAAGTTTCGCAGATCAGGCGAAGCAAACTGCATTAGGTCCCCTACGTATTCCCCAAGGCCCGGAGGTTTCCGCCATTATGTCGCGTCGCAATAAATCCCGTTCAGGAAATCGTCATCACGGCGATGGTGCGCCCGATGCGCTCCCGCAAGGCGATGAAAACCGCGAAGGCAATTCGCGCCGCGGACGAAAACGCGGTCGTGACAGCGGGGGATCGGGGGGCAATTCGCGCCTGATTCTTTTCGGGCGTCACCCGGTGATGATGGCAATTGCCAATCCGCAGCGCACGATTCACAAAATCTGGGCCACCGAAAACACCCGCGATGAGGTCATGGCTGCCCTCGCCGATGCCGAGCGCAGCGACATCGCGGTAGATTCGGCCGGACGTACCGACCTTGATGAAATGCTGCCACCAGGCACGGTGCATCAGGGCATGGCGATGCATTGCGCCCCCCTGCCCCAGCTGTCGGTCGAGGAACTGATTGCCGATCATCGCGATTCAGAGCAATGCACGGTCTTGATCCTTGATCAGGTGACCGACCCGCACAATGTCGGCGCGATCCTGCGCAGTGCGGCCGCCTTAGGCGCATCCGCCGTCATTGTGCCGGATCGTCACGCCCCGCCGGAAACCGGTGTTCTGGCCAAATCGGCCAGTGGTGCGCTTGAAACCGTGCCCTATATTCATGCCGGGAACCTCAACCAGACGCTTGATAAGCTTAAAGGCGCGCATTTCTGGCTGGCGGGGATGGACGGTTATGCCACCCAGACACTGGCCGAAGCCAAGCTTGGCGGGCGTGTGGGCATTGTCATGGGATCGGAGGGCGAAGGATTGCGGCGTTTGACGCGCGAAAGCTGTGATTTTCTGGTCAAGCTTCCGATGTCGGATCGCATCGAAAGCCTCAATGTTTCCAACGCGGCTGCGGTCGCGCTTTACGAGCTCTATCGCAAGTAGGTCACAGCCCGCAAACACGGGCGTTTAAGGGGTTTTCACGGGATGTAAATTTCCCTGCTGCAAACTCTTGCATTCATGGGCAGCCCGGATTATGTTTCGCGCCGCTCACGCCGGCATAGCTATAATTGGTAGAGCAGCTGATTTGTAATCAGAAGGTTGGGAGTTCGAGTCTCTCTGCCGGCACCATTAAAGAAACCCCCGCAGCCCATGGCTTGCGGGGGTTTCTTTTGGTTGGTTGGCAATCTCTGCCCTACCCGTCGCGGCGCGACGAGGCATAGCGTTCCGACAGCTCGTAATAGTCGTCAAAGCCGATGCGTTGGCGCAGGTCCGCCCAGCCCATCAGTTTGTCGTCACGCGGCTGGCCGTGCTTCATGGTTTGCAGGCATTCGACCATGGCCTTCATCGCCGCTGCCATCAGAGACAGCGGATAGGCCGCGATCTGATAACCGATTTCCTTGAGTTCTTCGGGTGAGAGGTCCGGGGTTTCGCCGCCCTCGACGATGTTGGCCATCTTGGGGCCGGGAAGCTCGGCACACAGTTTGCGCATTTCATCGACCGATTTCGGGGCTTCGACAAACAGGATGTCGGCACCGAGTTCCTTGAACTTTGCCGCACGGTCAATTGCCTCGGACAACCCGTGTTGATGCCGTGCATCGGTGCGCGCCAGGATCAGGATATCTGCGCCGGCTTCGCGGGCATCGACCGCGGCCTTGATGCGATCAAAGGCCTCGTCACGGCCAACGACTTCCTTGCCCTTGGTATGGCCGCAGCGTTTGGGGGCCAGTTGATCCTCGATCATGACAGCCGCACAGCCCGCCTTGGCAAAGCCGGTGACGGTGCGCCGGACATTCATGGCGTTGCCATAGCCGGTATCGCCATCGCCGATCACGGGGATGGACACCGCATCGGTAATGTTGCGGGCCTGATCCAGGACCTCGCCATAGGACATCAGGCCGAGATCAGGTTCGCCAATGCGCGCGGCAGAGGTGGCAAAGCCCGACATGAAGGTCAGGCCGAATCCCTCCTGCTCGATCAGTTTGGCGGAAAGCGCATCAAAGCAGCAGGGCATGGTAATCAGATCCCCCGTGGCAAGCAGCGCACGCAGGGTATCGGCAGGTGATTTTGCTTTGGTCATCGGTCTTTACAGCTTGAAGGGAATATAAAGGGCGAGATCGTGCCACAGATACAAAATCGCGGCACAGACAAACATTAGGGTCAGGAACGGCGCGACACCCCGGGCCACCTCACCCAGCCGGGCCTTGGCGACCGACTGAATGACATAGAGGTTAAGCCCGACAGGCGGCGTGATCAGGGCACACTCGACCATGATCACCATATAGACGCCAAACCAGATCGGATCGAATCCGAGGGCAAGGGCCGCTGGCAACAATACCGGCGTCATGATGAGCACCATGGAAAGCGCTTCGAACACCAATCCCATCACCAGAAGCACGGCGGTCACGATCAGGATAAAGCCAAGTTCGGTATCAACCCCTTGCGTGATCATCACCGAGATATCCTGTGGGATGCGATACAGCGTGATCGCCTTGCCGAATACCTTGGCTCCGGCAATGATCAGAATGATCGCAACCGTGGTCGCCATACTGTCAAACACCGCTTTTTTCAGCGCGTCCCATGTCAGAACCCGCATGATCGGGCCGGTGATGAGAAGCGCTGCGGCAAAGCCGATGGCAGCGGCCTCGGTCGGGGTGAAGGCGCCGGAATAGATGCCGGAAATAATCAAAACCGCCAGCACGACCGACGGCAGGGCCCGGATGGTGGCGCGCTTGCGTTCCGCCCAGCCCTTTTTGGGTTCCAGCTCCTGCCCGCCCATGCGGGCATAGATCATCGAAAAGATGATAAAGAACAGCAAAAGCGCGATCCCGGGGCCAATCCCGGCCAGGAACAGCGCGATCACGGACTCTTCGGTGACAAAGCCATAAATGATCATCGGGATCGACGGCGGGATCAAAATCCCAAGCGTGCCGCCTGCAGCCAGCAAGCCATAAACGAACCGCTTGTTATAGCCACGATTGATCATTTCCGGGATGGCCACCGTGCCAATGGTCGCGGCGGTTGCGACCGAGGATCCGGAAATGGCGGCAAACACACCACATGACAGGATGGTCGCCACCGCAAGCCCGCCCGGCCAATGGCCGACCCAGGCACTGACCGCAGCAAACAGGTCATTGCCGACACCGGCGCGCAACAGGATGTTGGACATCAAAAGGAACAGCGGCACGGCCAGCAGGATAAAGCCATCGAGCGTGGACAGAACCGCCTGCGGGGCCATCAGCGGCGAAAAGCCTCCAAGCAACAACATCGCAAGCCCGAGCCCGCCAAGGGCAAAGGCGACCGGCACACGCATCAAAAGCAGCGAAAACATCGCCGCCAGGGTCAGGACAATCGTCATTCGTGTGCCCCTTTCGGAATATCCTTGCCACGCGCAAGTCCGATGATTTCAATCACCGCCTGAATGGCAAGCAGGGCAAAGCCGATGGCAACCGGCAGTTCGGCAATCCATGCCGGAAGATCAAGCATGGTGCCGCTGGTGCGCCCGCGTTCGAAACTTTCATAGAAAATCTCCCAGCCCTTGATGGTCACCATCACTGAGAAGGCCAGAATGCAGGCCATGGCGATGATTTCGACAAGGCGCTGGATCTTGGGGGCGAGAAGCCGGGTCACCGCATCCACCGAAATATGGCGACGCGCCGACAGCGCCCAGGGCATGCCCAAAAGCGATCCCCAGATCAGGCACAGCTGCGAAAGTTCGGCCGCCCAGATGGTCGGTCGCACGAAGAAATAGCGTGCCAGCACTTCGTAGGTCAGCATGCAGCCCGCCAGTACGAACAAGATGGCCGCGACCCACGCAAGAATAAGCGTTAATCGATCAAACATGATTTAAACAGTGCATGTTGGAAGACGGGAAGCCATCACCGCGACAGTATGAAAACCAGTGGAACCTGCGCGGTGATGACACCAAATCAGATCAAGCCCAGATGAAGCCCAGTTCAGCTTCAAGCGACGTCCGGTCGGCATCCATCCGCAATCATGGCTGGCATGGCAGATGGCACCCGACCGGCGAGCGTCAAAGGACTTAGAACTTCTGAGCGGCCTCAAAGACCTGTTTGCCGAGATCACCGGCATCTTCAAGGAAGGCGTCATAGACAGGCTGTGCAACCGAACGCCATTTGGTCAGTTCTTCCTCGGTCGGTTTATAGACCGTCATGCCGGCTTCTTCGGATGCGGCATAGGCTGCTGCCTCGATCTCGCTCATGCGGTTGCGCACATCGGCCTCGGCATTCATGGCCGCGGTGTTGATGATGCTGCGCTGTTCGTCGGTCAGACCGTTCCAGAAGTCGGTATTGACCACGACAATGAACTCGACATCGGCATGGTTGGTCACGGTGATGTTGTCCATGACTTCCCAAAGCTGACGGGATTTAACGCCCGAAACACCGGTCATGCCGATATCAACCGTACCGCGCTGATAGGCGATATATTGTTCGGAACCGGAAATCAGGGTCGGCGCACCGCCGGCAGAAACCGTGAAATCACCCAGCGTCTTGCCAAAGACACGGACCTTTTTGCCTTCCATGTCTTCCGGGCCATGCAGTGGTGCATCCTTGGACAGCATGATGGCCCCACCATAAGCCTGCCACCACAGAACCGACGCACCGGTTTCGGCAATCGCGGCATCAAGCGGCGCACGTACCGGGGAATCCTTGGCGGTCGCCTTGCGGACCTTTTCCTCGGTATCAAACAGGAACGGCTGATAGAACACATCGACCGCCGGAATATCACCGACATAGCGGGTCAGCGATGCCACACCCATTTCAATCGCACCCGAGCCAACAGCAGCCGGGACTTCCTTGTCCTTGTAAAGCTGGGCTGAGTCATAAATCTGGACTTCGATATCGCCGTTTGACTTTTCCTCAACCTCGTTCTTGAACATCAAAAGGTTCTGACCGAGGTGGCTTTTCATCGGCAATTGCAGGGAAATACGCAATGTCAGGTCTGCGGCCTGAACGGTGCCGGAAAATCCGACAGCTGCCATCAATGCGGCAGCAAGGGCAAATTTCTTCATGATGGACGTCCTCCGAGAATTTTTATTCTGTTTCTTGCGTCAGGACGGCAAGGATGCGCCCATTTTTCGGCGCGGTTCAACATGTTTTGACTACGGCGAAACCCTGATCCCGCATGTCTTGATGCGGCGCACACAGAGGCCGAACACTACGGTAAAAAGACATCGCGAATACCAGCGCCGATATGATTACGGCACTGCAGTAATTAAATTTAATTGAGCAACAGTCAGTCAAAGACCGATTCTGGCATGCCAGAACACCCGTTCTGAATACAAATCCGAGAATCGTATAGGGTTTCAAACCACTATCTGATGATGCGCTTATACATCACGGTCGTGGCACTGAGCTTTTCTGAGTCCGGATCGCGGGCGAAATCGGGGATGATGCCCGTCGTCTCGAAGCCAAGTGCGGTGTAAAGCACCTCGGCACTGTCGCCGGTGCGGGTATCGAGCGTCAGAAGGGTCCGGCCGAGTTCGCGCGCACGGGTTTCTGCTGCTTGCATCAGCAATCTGGCAATGCCACGCCGGCGGCAATCGGGGCGCACCATCAGTTTGCTGATATCACCGCGATGGACCTGATTGGGCATGGTATCGTAATCAAGCTGCACTGTTCCGACCACCCGGTCCCCATCAAGGGCGGCAAACAGGATGCGCTTTCCCCCCTTAAGCGCCGGGATGGTTTTCCCACGCCAGAAGGCGGCAGCCTCGCTTAGCGGGAAAGGATCAATAAAGCCGATGCTGGCCCCGTCATGGACGCAGGCATGAAGCATTTCGGCGAACTGATCCAGACGGGCTGTGAGTTCATCAGCATCAAGGGTGAGGATTTCGGGATGGGGTTTTGTTTGCGGGTTCGACATCATGGGGGGTTCTTTCGATTAGTCGATGATAAACAGGTGGTACTTTGCCCCCTGATCCGGTGGTGTCTGAAAAACGTTGCCACCGCGCAATTGATAGCGCAGGCAATCGCCCTTCCGCAGGTCATGGGTTCGGCCATCTATTTTCATAGCAAGCGCGCCTTCGAGCATCACCAGATGATGTTCAAGCCCGTCGCGCGGCGATCCGTCATATTCAATGCGCTGACCTGGACCAATTTCGACTTCGATCACCTCGCCCGATAGCTGCTTTGATGTCGGGGAGACCAGCCGCCTTTGATAGCCGGTATCCGGATCGGTCCAGATTTCCTGATCATCGCGTGCGACCAGCGGGGCAAAGTCGTCTTCGACCATCTGCATCAGACGCGACAGGGTTACGCCGAAGGCGACACAGAGTTTGCCCAGCACGCTTGCGGTCGGGCTGACTTCGCCCTTTTCGATGCGCGACAGGCTGGCGCGACTGACTGCACTTTTCTGTGCGAGTTCATCGAGTGACCAGCCGCGTTCTGCACGCAGATCGGCCAGGCGATGGGCCAATCGGGTTTCTATTTCGTCCATAACAAACTCCGCGAATCTCTTATTTGGGATAATTTCCCTTTTATGAGAATTCGTCAAGATGGAAAAACCGGCCCCGCAGTCTGCACAGGCCGGTTCCCATTAAATCAAGGCATTATGTCCCGAAGGGTACCGCCTCAGGCATTGCCTGCCGGGATACGGGCAACGACCTTGATCTCGAAATCAAAGCCGGCCAGCCAATTGACGCCAACGGCTGTCCAGTTGGGATAAGGCGCCTGATCAAAGACAGCCCCCTTCACCGCCATGATGTCATCGAACTGGTTTTCCGGGTCGGTGTGGAAGGTGGTGACGTCAACTATGTCATCAAAGCTGCAATCGGCAGCCTTCAGCACGGCCTTGAGATTATCAAAGGCACGCTCGACCTGCTTTTTGAAATCAGGTTCGGGGGAGCCATCTTCGCGGCTGCCGACCTGGCCTGAGACAAACAACAGATCGCCGGATCGAATGGCCGGGGAATAGCCGTGGGCCTCATACAGCGCATGTCGGTTGGGCGGGAAGACGGGTTGGTTTGCGAGGGCCATAAAGACCTCCTTGTTTGAGGAAAATCAGCGGTGTGGTGTTTTGAGCTCAATTCAGATACGCTGCGTATGTGAAGACAGATATATTCACATACATCACGTATGTCAATTAACATACGCGGCGTATGTTAAATTCGGAGTGCCTGATGGCTGCCAAGACGCGCGCTGAAAAAATGGAAGAAACCCGCCTCAAACTGATCGCAGCAGGTCGCAAGGCCTTTGCCGAGAAGGGTTATGCGGATGCCTCGATGGATGAGTTGACCGCGACAGCCGGCCTGACGCGCGGCGCGCTGTATCATAATTTCGGGGACAAACGCGGCTTGCTGGCGGCTGTTGTGGATGAGGTAGATTCGGCCATGGCGCAAAAGGCCAAGGATACCGGGGATGCTGCCGGGGGTGGCTGGGACGGCTTGATGGCGGAGGGCCGGACCTATATCGAACTGGCCCTTGATCCCGAAATCCAGCGGATCGTGCTGCGAGATGGACCAGCCTTTCTGGGGGATCCCTCGCAATGGCCCAGTCAGAACCGCTGCTTGCAGGCAACGATCAAGACGCTCACGGAACTGGCCGATCAGAGCGCCATCAAACCGGTCGATATCGAGGCCCTGGCGAGATTGCTAAATGGTGTTGCGATGAATGCCGCCCTTTGGGTCGCAGCCAGTGACGATCCGCAAGACACACTGCGCAAGGCAATCGCCGCGTTTGAAATTCTTGCCGCGGGTGTGTTGGTGACACCTGCCGACAAATGATGTCCGCTTAACTGTGCGCTGAATGCTTAGGTGCCGGGATCACATTCCGGTCCCTGCCCCGTCATCAAGACGGGTCAGGCATCCTCGGCACCTTCAAGATCAAACCCGGCACGGGTCCAGCTTTGAATGCCGCCCTTGAGGTTGCTGACGGCGCAATCGACATGTTGCAGAACGGCGTTGGCGGCGCCAAAGGAGCGCTGACCGACCGAGCAGACAAAGACCAGATCGGTGTCACTTTCATCGGTGAGATCGACAAGGGCCGGGATATCGAAGTTCGAGGTCGGGATATTGATCGCGGTTTCGATATGGCCGGTTGCGAATTCTTCGACCTCGCGGACATCAATGACGGTGACGGCTTCTTCGCCGATCAGACGATCAAGTTCATGCGGTTCGATAAACTGTACGGTTTCGTCGCTCATAGTGATGTCCTTTTGGTGCCGTTTTGGGCCCGATCCTGTTTGCCCGTGATAGCGCCGGGCCCGCCTATTACGCAAATGCAAAATAATTTTGGTCGAGGCCTTTGACCAAAAAGCGGCACCAACACTGGACTGGCGGTCACTTAGATGTGAACAGGACCACATAATTTTCGGCTCTTCGACTTAAGCATCGTCTTGCGAAATCAGTTCCTTATTCCCACGTCTGAAGAACAGGGCAATTTGCCTTGGCAGGCTCAAAGGTCATTTTGATTTTCATTCGACAGAAGCCTGCCCCGACATATTCAATGTCGGCTTATTGGTCGCCGCACCGGGACCCAAAAGAGTCTGATCAAGACTGCAAAACGGCATACAGGCCGCAACTGCACAATCGAATTTTCACACGTTTGGCACGATCTGCCAGAGATTAATCGTGAACGCCTTTTGTTAATGCATGACCGTCTGGCGACGTCCCATCGCAGGAGACATGCCGACGTCGCCAAAACAAGGTCGGGCATTTCGCGCCCCGTAAAAGACAGAACGCATCATTGCGCAAGAACAGGAATGAAACAGGAAACACAAGTTTGACAGTGCGATAACGTTTGAAAGGAGACCGCGCCATGGCTGAGAAGGATATCTTCGAGCTGTATGCGGAAGGCTATGACGGAAAGCAGGAAACTGAACTGACCATCCGCGATTACCTTAATCTGTGTCGCGAAGACCCGACTGCCTATGCCTCTGCCGCTGAACGCATGATTACTGCGATTGGTGAACCGGAACTGATCGACACCTCGACAGATTCCCGACTAGGCCGCATTTTCCTGAACCGGACCATCAAACGTTATCCAGCCTTTGCCGATTTCTATGGCATGGAAGAAACCATCGAGCGCATTGTCGGCTTCTTCAAATACGCAGCCCAAGGACTTGAGGAACGCAAACAGGTGCTTTACCTGCTGGGGCCGGTTGGCGGCGGTAAAAGTTCGCTTGCCGAACGGCTCAAGGAGCTGATGGAACGTGAACCGATTTATGTCCTTAAGGCAGGCGATGAAATCAGCCCGGTCTTTGAAAGCCCGCTTGGTCTGTTTAACCCGGCCAAGATGGGCGACGCGATTGAAGACAAATACGGCATTCCCAAACGTCGACTGACCGGGCTTATGTCGCCCTGGGCGGTCAAGCGTCTGGATGAGTTTGGCGGGGATCTGACCAAGTTTTCGGTCGTCAAGCTAATCCCGTCGCGCCTGCGTCAGATCGCAATTGCCAAAACCGAACCCGGTGATGAGAACAATCAGGATATCTCATCACTTGTTGGTAAGGTCGATATCCGCAAGCTTGAATATTTCAGCCAGAACGACCCGGATGCCTATAGCTATTCCGGCGGTCTGAACCGTGCCAACCAGGGGCTCCTTGAATTTGTCGAGATGTTTAAGGCGCCGATCAAGATGCTGCATCCGTTGCTGACCGCGACACAGGAAAGCAACTATATCGGCACGGAAAACCTTGGCGCCATTCCGTTCCAGGGTCTGATTCTGGCCCACTCGAACGAGGCCGAGTGGCAAAGCTTCAAGGCCAACAAGAATAACGAGGCCTTCATTGACCGCATTTCCGTGATCAAGGTGCCCTATTGCCTGCGGGTAACAGAAGAAACCATGATCTACGACAAGCTGTTGCAGGGCTCCGAGCTTGAACACGGGTCCTGTGCCCCCGGCACGCTCAAGATGCTGGCGCAGTTTTCAGTGCTGTCACGCCTGCAGGAACATGAAAACTCCAATCTTTATTCCAAGATGCGGGTCTATGACGGCGAGACATTGAAGGATGTCGATCCCAAGGCGAAATCCATGCAGGAATACCGCGACACCGCCGGTGTTGATGAGGGCATGGATGGCATTTCAACCCGCTTTGCCTTCAAGGTTCTGTCGGAAACCTTTAACCATGACACGCACGAAGTTGCCGCAGATCCGGTGCATCTGATGTACGTGATGGAACAGGCCATCCGGCGCGAACAGTACCCGGAAGAACGCGAAAAGGCCTATATGGACTTCATCAAGTCCGAACTGGCCCCGCGCTATGCCGAGTTTATCGGGGCAGAAATCCAGAAGGCCTATCTCGAAAGCTATTCCGATTATGGTCAGAACCTGTTTGATCGGTATGTCGCTTATGCCGACGCCTGGATCGAGGATCAGGACTTCAAGGATCCCGATACCGGTCAGCTTCTCGATCGCAAGATCATTGATCAGGAGCTTTCGAAAATCGAGAAACCGGCGGGCATCGCCAATCCCAAGGATTTCCGTAACGAGGTCGTCAAGTTTGCCCTGCGGGCGCGTGCCAATAACAAGGGCAAAAACCCGGCATGGACATCCTATGAGAAACTGCGCGATGTGATCGAAAAACGCATGTTCAGTCAGGTCGAGGACCTGCTGCCGGTGATTTCGTTCGGCTCGAAAAAGGACAGCGAGACCGAGAAGAAACACAACGAATTCGTCAAACGCATGATCGATCGCAAATATACCGAACGTCAGACCCGCCGTCTGGTCGAATGGTACATGCGTGTCAACAAGGCCGGTTAAGCTTCCCCCTGTCTTTCCCGGCCCGACCGGGCGGCATCGTCCCTTGTCCGCCCGGTTACTTCTTCGCCGCAGGATGTGGCCTTGGTCCATCACCCAATGTCACATCCTGCGGGCATTCAAGGCGCAAGCGACCTGCACAACGCGCTTTTGAACCGTGCAAGGATGTGACTGCCCATGCTTTATATTGTGGATCGCCGCAAGAACCCGACCGGCAAAAGTCTTGGCAACCGGCAACGTTTCATGCGCCGCGCAAAGGCCCAGATCAAAAAGGCGGTTGAAAACACCATCCGGTCGCGCGGCATTACCGATATTTCCAGTGGCGATCAGATCACCATTCCCGGCAAGACGTTGAAGGAACCGGGTTTCCATCACCAAGGCCGCGGCGGCAACCGCAACTATGTCCTGCCCGGCAACAAGAAGTTTGTTCAGGGGGATCGCATTGCCCGCCCGCAAGGCGGCGATAATGGATCGGGCGGATCGCAAGCCAGCCCCGACGGTGAAGGTGAAGATGAATTCCAGTTCACGCTGACCCGTGACGAGTTTCTGGATGTCTTCTTTGAAGATCTGGAACTGCCCGACCTTTTGAAAAAAAGCCTCAAGCAGACCACCGCCTTTCGCACGGCACGGGCGGGCTTTTCGGTTGAGGGCACACCATCGAACCTGAGCCTTGTGCGGACCATGCGCAATTCACTGGCACGGCGGATCGGGCTCAGGCGTCCGAAAACCGCCGAGGTGCGCGAACTTGAAGAAAAGATATCCGCCCTGCAGGCCAAGGCGGAAAAACGCCCGAATGGCAAACTGACCAAAGCCGATGACGAAACCCTTCATACCCTGCTGGCCGATCTCGAGGAAGCCAAACGGCGAATGAAGGCGATCCCGTTCATTGATCCGATTGATACCCGCTATAACCAGTTCCAGCAGATCCCCGATCCCAATACACAGGCGGTGATGTTCTGTCTGATGGACGTGTCGGGATCGATGTCTGAGCAGATGAAGGAACTGGCCAAGCGGTTCTTCATGCTTTTGCATCTTTTCCTGCATCGCAAATACGAGCATGTCGAGGTGGTGTTTATCCGCCATACATCGCGCGCAGCCGAGGTTGATGAGGAAACCTTTTTCTATTCGCGCGAAACCGGCGGCACGATCGTGTCCACGGCACTCGAGGAAATGAAAAAGGTGCTGGCGGATCGCTACCCCACTGATCAGTGGAACATCTATGCCGCCCAGGCTTCGGACGGGGATAACTATTCCAACGACGGTGCGAAATGCACCGCCCTACTGGCCGAGGACCTTTTGCCGAAATGCCAGTATTACGCCTATATCGAAATCACCGATGAGCGCGAGGCAGAGATATTCGCCGCCGCCGAAGGTGAAACCGCCCTTTGGAAGGCTTATGCCCCGATTGCCCGTGACAATCCGCAATTCGCCCTGAAACGGGTGACGAAGGCCGCCGACATTTTCCCGGTCTTCAGGGAACTGTTTGCCAAAAACCGTGCGGAGGCCAAGCTATGAGCAGCAAGACCAAATCCGCCGACAAACTTCTTTTCACCAGTGCCGACTGGGATTTCGAGACGCTGAAAGCGACCTATGACGCGATTGAGGATATCGCAATCAACGAGCTCAAGCTTGATGTCTATCCCAATCAGGTCGAGGTGATCACATCCGAGCAGATGCTGGATGCCTATTCCTCGATTGGCATGCCGCTGATGTATCATCACTGGTCGTTTGGCAAACGCTTCGTGCGTGACGATGTTATGTATCGCAAGGGCTATCAGGGGCTGGCCTATGAGATCGTGATCAACTCAAACCCGTGCATTTCCTATGTGATGGAAGAAAACACCATCGTCATGCAGGCGCTGGTGATCGCACATGCGGCGTTCGGGCATAATCACTTTTTCAAGAACAACTACCTGTTCAAGCAATGGACCGATGCCGACGGCATTCTTGATTACCTGCAATTTGCCAAGCGCTATATCGCCAAATGCGAGGACCGGTATGGCTTTGATGCGGTTGAGCGGATCCTTGATGCCGCGCACGCCCTGATGGATCAGGGGGTTAATCGCTATTCCCGGCCGGAAAAACCCAACCTTGCCGCCGAGTTGGAGCGCGAGCGCGAACGCGCCAAATATGAAGACGAGACCTATAACGATCTGTGGCGCACCCTGCCCCAGTCCGACCCCGGTGATCAGGACATGGACGAGCTCAAACGCAAGATGCGGGTCGAGGAACGCCGCGCGCAGTTTGGCCTGCCCGAAGAAAACCTGCTTTATTTCCTCGAAAAGAACGCCCCGTCGCTTCAGGCGTGGGAGCGCGAGATTTTGCGCATCGTGCGCAATATCGGACAGTATTTCTATCCGCAGAAACAGACCAAGGTGATGAATGAAGGCTGCGCGTGCTATGTGCATTACGCCATCATGAACAGCCTGTATGACAAGGGCCTGATTTCCGAAGGCGCTATGATGGAATTCATCGATTACCATTCCCGCGTGGTGTTTCAGGCCGAATATGATGATCAGCGCTATTCGGGCTTTAACCCCTATGCGCTTGGTTTTGCCATGATGCAGGACATCCACCGCATCTGTGTTGACCCGACCGAGGAAGACCATAAATGGTTCCCCGATATCGCGGGTAACAATGAACCGGTCAAAACGCTTAAGGAAGCCTGGGCGCATTACCGCGATGAAAGCTTCATCCTGCAGTTCCTGTCACCAAAGCTGATGCGCGACATGCGGATGTTCATGATCAATGATCACAGCACGACACCGCATCTCGAAGTTGCCGCCATCCATGATGACAGTGGCTATCGCAAGGTGCGCCGGTCCCTGGCCCGGATGCATGACATTTCAGTGCGCGAACCGGACATGCAGGTGGTTGATGTCGATATCCGTGGCAACCGTCAGCTTTATATCCAGCATACCGAACATGAAGGCATCCGCCTTGAAAAGTCCGAAGCCGAAATGACGCTGGGCTATATCGGGCAATTGTGGGGCTATGGCGTGACATTGCAGGCCGTCGATTACGAAAGCGGCGAAATCCTGCATGAAATGAATTTCCAGCCCGAAGACCTGGCCGGGAATTGATCACCGTCCCCATCGCATCCAGGCAATAACGAACGGCCTAGCGGCAAGCGTGCAATCAGCGCGCGAATCCCGGCTCGATTCCACCCCTTTTGCACAGTTCGCTCCCTCTTTTGCGCGCAAAAATACAACCAATGCGTGCTTAAGATAAATCTTCAGCATGCCATGGTGGGAAAATTTCATACTGAGCCCTCTATTATGAAATTAAGAACTAAAATCAGTTGCACTGATGAAATAGGAATGATTATTACTTTCGAATGTCATGACACATCGCAACTACCCCCTTCCGGTCCAAACCGGAATGAAAGACCGTTTTATGGTTTCGCGCGTGACTGCACGCATATCCCATGCCCTGATCTTGCTGTTCATCGTTTCGGTGATCGGCTTTGCGTTGTTGCGGCTCATGCCCGGCGACTTTGCCGAAATCCTTCTGATGGCGCAGATGGATGGCACCCTGCCCGATGCCGATCAGGTGGCGCGCTATGCCGATCAGAACGGTCTGAATGATCCCCTGCCCCAACAATATCTGCGTTGGCTTTTCGCGCTTTTGCAGGGGGACCTTGGCACATCCTTTATCACCGACGAGCCGATCATAAGCGATATCACGCTCCGTATGGGGCAATCGCTTTTGCTAGCCGTGCTGTCGATGTCACTTGCCCTGATCATTGCTGTGCCGATTGGTATCGTCTGTGCGCGCTATCCCGGCAGCCGAATTGATCGCATTGCCGGCATGATCAGTGTCATTGGCATGTCGATCCCGAATTTCTGGTACTCGCTGCTTCTCGCTCTTTTGTTTTCGCTTGTACTCGGTTGGCTGCCGACCGGCGGGCATGGCACATGGGCGCATGCGGTTCTGCCGACATTGGTGATTGCGACCTCGATCGCAGGCGTACTGTCGCGCTATGTGCGGGGCAGCCTGCTTGAAGAACTGTCCAAACCTTATATCCGCACCGCCAAGGCCAAGGGGTTAAGCCGCCTGCGCACCGTTCTGCGCCACGCGGTGCCCAATACCGCGCCCGGTATCCTGACCTTTTCGGGCATGCAGTTTGCGCGAATTTTTGATGGCATGATCATTGTCGAAACCCTGTTTGCCTGGCCGGGGCTTGGCCGGTTCCTGGTGGAATCGCTATTGAACCGCGATTACCCGGCCATTCAGGCCTGCTTCCTGTTGATTGCGGGCAGTTACATTCTGGTCAATCTGATCGTTGATCTGAGCATTGCCTTTTACGATCCCCGCACCCGGGAGATCGTGTGATGCAGATGGAACGGATGTCATTTACCGGGGGGAAGCTGTTTCATGCCGGACGCCGCGTGTTTCGCGGTTATGTTCTGGTGATGGCGCTGGTGATCCTTGCGGTTTTGATCCTGCCGTTCTTTGCGCCCAATGATCCCTACAAGACACAGTTCCTGTTCCGGCTTCAGCCGCCAAGTTTTGATTATCCGCTTGGCACCGACGCGCTGGGGCGATGCGTTTTATCGCGCCTGATGTATGGCGCGCGCCTGACCACCGCCGCGGCCCTTGCGGTTGTCATTTCGGCATCCGTAATCGGCAGCCTGATCGGAACCCTTGCGGGGATGGTGGGCGGCATTATGGACCGGGCCATCATGCGGTTTTGCGAAGGCATGTCGGTTTTCCCGGCCCTTGCCATTTGCATGATCATTGCCGGGACATTGGGGCTTGGTCTTCAGGCGGTGATCATTGCGCTGATTACCGTGCACTGGACCGACTATGCCCGGGTGGTACGCAATGCGGTAATTGTCGAGCGTACCAAACCCTATGTCATGGCGGCCGAGGCCCTTGGTGCCCGCCACCACCGCATCGCACATCGTCATATTTTTCCGAACATCATCGGCCCGCTTCTCACCCTTGCGGCCTATTCCATGTCCTGGGCGATCCTGGCTTTTGCAGGATTGAGCTTTTTGGGACTGGGTGTCGAACCCGGCACGCCGGAATGGGGCCTGATGATTGCTGAATCGCGCAATTACCTGCGCGATCACCCTCGCCTGGTGCTTGCACCGGGCCTGACCATTGCGGCGTTTGTCGTCGCGGTCAATCTGCTCGGAGACATGTTGGGAGACCGTTTCCGGCTTCGTCAGATCAACTACCTTCACTAGATGGACAGAGACAGTAAGATGATCAAAAAGACACTTCTGGGTGCTGCCTTCGCAGCGATTGCCATGGGCAGCTTTGCCCTGGCCCCGCAACCTGCACAGGCAACCGAGGACAACACGCTTGTCATCGGTACCATGTGGGAATCCATGCCGCTTGCCATGAAGCCGCGTCGCTCGCGCTTCTTTAATGAAAGTGAAATCCTCGATACCCTGGTCAAGCTTGACTATGACCTGAAACCGATCCCCGGTCTTGCCACAAGCTGGAGCCGCGTTTCCCCGACCGTCTGGCAGTTCAAGCTGCGTGAAAATGTCGTTTTCCATGACGGTACCAAGCTGGATGCCGAAGCGGTCAAATTCTCGCTCGAACGGGTAATTGATCTGCTGCCGTATGCCGCAGACCTTCTCAACATCAAATCGATCACGGCGGTTTCGCCGCTGGTGCTTGAGATCGAAAACACCGAACCGTTTGCCGCCCTGCCCAACCAGCTTTCCGACGCGATCACGGTTGTCTATGCCAAGGCATCCTTTGATGATGCTGGCGAGTTCGTCAAACCGGTCGGGACCGGCCCATGGGTATTTGAAGAATACAAAAAGCAGGATCGCACCATTGTGACCCGCTTTGACGATTATTGGGGCGAAAAACCGGCCCTTGAGAAAGTCGTTTATCGCTATATCCCGGATCACAACTCCCGCACGTTGGCGCTTGAAGCGGGCGAGATTGATTTTGTCACCAACATGCTGCCCTCGGACGTCAAGCGTCTGTCTGAAGATGAAGACTTCAAGGTCTATGCCGAGCCGACCTCGGGCCTTTATTACGGTGCGTTCAATGCCGGTGAGAAAAGCGTTCTGTCGGATGTACGCATCCGTCGTGCGGTGAATGCGCTGGTGGATCGTGATCTGATTGTCAAAGGCGCGCTTGACGGTATTGGCGAGCCGGCCTGGGAATTCTTTGCCCCGACCTTTGACTGGGCCCCGCAGGCGGACGAGAAATACACCCTTGATCCGGAACTTGCCGCATCCCTTCTGAGCGATGCAGGCTATGAGAAAACCGATGGCAAATGGATGAAGGACGGCGAACAGCTGACCCTGCGTATCCTGAGCTATTCCTCGCGCACCGAAATGCCGATGATCACGGAGGCGATGGCCGCCCTTCTCAATGAACAGGGCATTGCCACCGAAGTCGGCATGTATACCTGGGGCGGGATGCTCGATCTGGTCAAACAGGGTGAATATGACGTTTCAGTCGTCTTCTGGACCCCGGAAATGACTGGTCATCCGGACCTGCACCTGAAATCGCAGTTCCATTCCAAGGCAGGCCTGAACTATCAGTTCTGGGCAAACGAAGCATTTGATGCCGCTGTCGACAAGGGCCGCACCCTTGATCCGGGTGCAGAACAGGTCGCGACCTATACCGAAGCGATGAACATCCTGCATGACGAAGCACCGATCATTCCGCTGGTGCACAAGGTGTTTGTTGTTGCCTCGACCAAGGATCTCGAGAACTACCGCATCCATCCGTCGGGCTTCTTCTTTGACTTCAAGAGCGTGTCGAAATAACCCTCGCGCACTTTGATCCAGCATAACGACCAAGAGCCGCCCCTTATCGGGCGGCTCTTTTGGTTTTTGGCAGAGATCCGGGCTTTAACGATGGAAACTACGGTTGTTGATTTTTCATTCCGGGTCCGTAATGCGTCTATTACGGTCAATCAACAGACTTTAATTTGATTAATTACTGAACCAGTAACGGTAAAGATCCGAGCTCGTCTGGCTTGTCATTTCAGGATTATCGAGGTCGATAATGTTCAAGCCGGGATGTTCCCGGAGGAAGCTGATGGCTGCCGATATTGTCGGGTGTTCGCGAAAATAGCGGTCTATAGCCCCGTCCTTTTCCGCGGCCTGAAAACCCTTTTCGATCATGTCGTGCAAAGCTTCGCTGTCCTTGCGCACATAAAAATAAAAGTCATAGGGATAGCGCAGCAGCAATTTTTCATAGACGGCAAGATCGTGCTGTTTGATGAGCGCCGAGATATTGTTTGTTTTGATCTCATGGATCGCAAGATGCATCGCATCAAACCGCTTGTTTTCAAGCATGCTATACAGGTTTTGCCCCGGCCCGCCCGTGACACAAAGTCCGGCATGTTTGAGAATGACTGTATCCACCCAGGAATTACCAGACCCGATACAAACGCTTTTGAGGTGTTCTTCATCATCGACGAAATCGAGAGTCTTGAGATTATCGGCCTTCGTGATCAGCAACCGATATCCTTGCAGGCCCTTGGTCAGGGGGAAGGCAATCTGCAACAAGTCACGTTCGGCAGTGCGGCTATATCCGGCAAGAGCAACATTCACCTCACCGTGATCGAGCATCTTAAACACCCGCCTTTGCGACAGGCCTTCAACAGGAACGATTTCGAGGCGATGGCGCCCCGGCGCATATTCAAGAGCCAATTCAAGCAAGCCGGTCTGAGCCGCATAATGGGCTTCGCGCCCGGCGGGCAACGGCACCTTGAGTGTTTCGGCATATAGCGGTTTGGCCATCATCAAGGCAATCAGAACCAAACCCCAAAAACATCTGAGCACTGACACCATCCCGTTCCTAATTAATCCGACCTGTTTTGCAAATCGACCTACACTGATTTAGGTGGGGATTATCCGTACGGGAAACAGCCCTATCGACACGCAACGACTAAAAAATCACGCCCCAGGGTCCAAACAGCATCGAAATCCTGCGCGGATAGAAAATTGACGACTTTCAGCTTGACGCTACGTTATGTTATATCATAACAAATAAAGTCGAATGAAAAACCCACCTCAGACCGGATGAATCATATGCCTTCCTTGCGCCACTCGCTCCGTCGATTTTTGCTTGCCGCCCCGCTTTTTGTCGCAGCCCCGCTGAGTGCAGCTGCCCATGGCGATGATGCCCTGAAGGTCGTGACATCCATCAAGCCAGTGCACGGAATTACCAGTGCCATCATGAAGGGTATCGGTGAGCCGGTCCTGTTGATTGATGGCGCGTCTTCGCCGCACACCTATTCACTGCGCCCCAGCGAAGCGCGCGCCTTGAATGACGCCGATCTTGTGATTTACGTGTCGCACGCGCTTGAAGGTTTCCTTAAAAAACCGCTTGAGAGTCTGTCGGGCCATAGCCATCAGCTGGAACTCGTTTCACTCACGGAATTGGCGCTGCGTGACATGCGTGAAGGCGGCACATGGGAAGCACACATGCATGATCATGAAGGTCATGACCATGATGATCATGAGGACCATGATGAGCATGATGATCATGAGGACCATGACGAACATGCCCATGATGACGACCACGACCACGATCACGACCATGACGCCGAACATGATCATGAGGAACATGAGGACCATGATCATGACCACGCGGCAGAACATGATGACCATGAAGAACACCATGACGAGGCCCACAACCACGACGACCACGATGGTGTCGACCCGCATATCTGGATGGATCCGGCCAATGGGGCGTCGATTGCGATTGCCATTGCCGATGAGCTGGCCGAGATTGATCCGGAACATGCCGAGGACTATCGCGCAAACCTGCAGACACTGCTTGCAAGCCTGACCAACCTTGGTAATGATCTTCGGGCAAAAGTTGCGCCGATCCATGACAAACCCTATGTCGTATTCCATGATGCCTATCAGTATCTCGAAGCCGGCTTTGGTTTGAATGCGGTCGGATCGATTACGGTATCACCTGATCAGAAGCCCGGAGCCAAACGCCTTCATGAAATCGAAGACAAAATCCATGATACAGGCGCTGTCTGCATTTTTGCCGAACCGCAATTCCGCCCGGCAATCGTTCAGGCTGTGGTCTCGGACACGGGTATCCGCACCGGCACGCTTGACCCGCTCGGTTCTGACATTGCAGCTGGTCCAAATGCCTATCAGGAAATTCTGGAACAGAATGTCGACGCCCTTGTCGACTGCCTTGGTTCCGGCTCGTAAAACAGCTTCGATGACTTTGGTTGCCAGCGCTTGTGTGCTGGCAACCGCCCCGTCGGCATTTGCGCATCCGCATGTCTGGATCGACGCAAATGCCGAATTTGTTTTTGAAGACGATAAGATTACGGCTGTGCATGTGCACTGGGTCTTTGACGACCTGTTTAGCATGACCATGATCGACGAGTTCGATAAGAACTATGACACCCGTTTCTTTGACGATGAAAATACCGCGGTGCATGACAATGCCTTTGCCGCCCTTGCCGAGTTTTCATGGCTGACACATCTGCGCAAGAACGAAGAACTGATTGCCTTTAGCGGTGCGCGTGATTTTGTCGCCGATATTACCGATGACCGTCGGGCAACCTATGATTTCACCCTGATGCTGGAAACACCGCTGGACCCGATGCAGGATGCCATCAGCCTGTCGGTCTATGACGCGGAATACTATATTGATGTTGCCTACACGCAGGTCGATCCCGTCCTGTTTGCCGGGGCCAGCAACCTGTCCTGCCATTTCGAGATGAGCGAAGATGAAAAGAACCGCATCTATTTTGACCTTGTCGCTCCGATCCGTGCCGACGTTATTTGCGCGGCCAAGGTGGCAGATGGCAGCAATTCTCGCGGCCTTGCTCCTGGCGATTTCGTTCTCGTCGAGTAATCCGGCAGCAGCACAATCTTCAAACCTTCTGGGCCGTGGGGCCGCTGATAGCAGTGAAAGTACGCCTGCGACTGCACCGGGCACCAACGCCCCCGACGACAGCTTCGTGTCCCTGCCCGACTGGCTGTCCGATATCATCGGTCAAACAGTCATCATTCAGACCAAGCTTAACCGTGAAATCACCGCCACCCTGCGCGAGGCCAAAAACGGCGACAGTTTCTGGCCGGGTCTTGTCATTATTGCCCTCTCCTTTGGCTATGGCGTTTTTCACGCGGCGGGTCCCGGACATGGCAAAATGATCACCACCACCTATTTCCTGTCACGTGATGCCGGATGGAAACAGGGTGTGGCGATGGGCAGTTTGATTGCCGCGGTTCAGGCCGTGTCGGCCATCATCATGGTGGGCGGTCTGACCCTGATCCTTAATCTGGGCCCGGCGGCTGTCACCAAGAACGGCCTGATCATGGAGACGGTGTCATATGCCTTGATTGCTGTGCTGGGCGCTGTGATGGCGCTTCGTATCCTGCAGGGCCGTGACGACTGTTGTGATCACCATGGACCGGGCGAGCATCACCACCATCATCATGATCACGATCATGCGCATGACCATGATCATCACGGGCATCATCACGATCACCATGACCATCACGCCCCTGCCGTTCAATCCAACTGGCAGATGATCTCGACCGGCATTGTCGCGGGCTTACGTCCCTGTACGGGATCGATCCTTGTGCTGCTGTTTACGCTGGCCAATGGCATGTTCCTGATCGGGATCGGCGCGGCCTTTGCCATGGCGCTGGGCGTTGCGATTACGGTCAGTCTGATCGGGCTGGCCGCGATTGGCATCCGGACCGGAACCCAACATATCTTCAGCCTGTCGGAAGCATCATCAGGCATCCTTCGCCGCACGGTCGGTTTTACCGGAGCTGCGATCATTACCCTGTTCGGGGTGATGCTGTTGCTGGCGTCCGCCCGGCAACTGGGCTGGCTATAATCAGGATTTGTAGGCGGCCGGGATGCTGTCTGTTGCCTTGATCAAGGCATCCATCACCATACGCACCCCGGGCGAGCGCCGCATATCAGGATGGACCACCAGCCAGACCGACTTGCTGAGTTCGGCCAAGCTATCATCGGCGACCACTTCCAACCGGTCATCTTCGTCGGCCATATAACGCGGCAGCAAACCCAGCCCGTGCCCCGTGGCAACGAAGGCCTGAACGGTCTGGGTGTCGTCGGCTTTTACCCGCACGGGCAGCTCCTGATCCAATGTATCCCAGACCCACCCTTGCTGATAATCGCCAAATGTATTGCGACCATCGGCACAGAATTCCCAATTTTCCTTGGCCACGCGGTCGGTATAGCCCTTGGCGGCATAAACCGCATAACGCAGATCCACCAGTTTACGGACAATCAGGCCGCTTTGATCCGGGCGGACCATGCGCACCGCCACGTCCGCCTCGCGCCGGGCCAGATTGGCAACAACGCTTGATCCCAGAATTTCATATTCAAGGTTCTTCTGGTCACGCAGCAACTCCGCCAGACGCGGAGCAAACAGCAATCGACCGGCACTGGGCGGGACGGCGATCTTGACAACCCCATGGGCACTTTCATCGCCGCGTGCCTGACGCTCGAATACAAGCACATCATCCTCGATCCGCAAGGCGACCGGCATCAGGTTTTCGCCAGCCTCGGTCAGTTTCCAGCCCGTGGCCAGACGATCAAACAGATGTGCACCAAGATCGGCTTCAAGCGCTTCGATCCGGCGTGAAACCGTTGTGTGATCCTTGCCAAGGCATCTTGCCGCGCCAGACAAGGTTCCTTCCTTTGCCACCGCAACAAAGAAACGCAGATCATTCCAGTTCATCAATCCGTTCCCGGCTCGGTTTGCATACATTTGATCACCTGCGTAACGCCGAAAACAACGTTCGACCATTGCGCAAATCTGCACAACTGTAGCGCAGTTTATCGGAATTCATTTGTATTTTTGCGCATGCCAACCTTGTCGACATTACAGAGCCCAACCGATCAAGGAGCATCAAAATGGCAGCCTCACACCATCTCGAATGTCATTCCGTCGTTGGTTGCCTTTCGAACACCTCATCGTCGGAGATGGTTGCACAACGCCCAAGCTCCCCTGCCGCGCGCCACCACGCTACCCAGGGCATTCGCGCGATCATCCCGACGATCCTTAAGGCTTTGCTGGCGGCTTACAAACGGCATCATAACCGAAATGCCCTTCATCGGCTGAGCGATGATCAATTGCGTGACATTGGTCTGGAACGCACACGTGACGGATACGCCACACGTGACGGCTATTGATTATTCTTCAATTCCCGTCCCCCGAACATCAAAGCGGCCCCGGTCCGAAACAGAACCGTTGGCAATCGACACGCTTTGATGCCACCAGCCTGGCAACAGGTTTTCGCCAGGCTGGTCAATGCCTCCCTTAAGGCATGCAAAGGCCCCTGCACTGCAGGGGCCTTTGTCCATTTTGAAACACTTGATCAGACCTGATATTCCTCGGCGATGTTATCGGCGGCCTTGACGAGGGCATCCATCACAAGGCGTACACCCGGCGAGCGGCGCATATCGGGATGGACGACCATCCAGACACTTTCGCGGCTGCGCCCGTCGACATCGGCGTGGATCAGTTCCAGTTCCTCGTCCTGATCGCCGAAATAGCGTGGCAAGACACCTACCCCGTGCCCGGCCGCGATGAACTGTCGCACGGTTTCGGTATCATCGGCCCGGAAACGGCAAGGCAATTCACGATCCAGCACCGTTCGTACCCATTCGCGCTTGGACGCGCCATAGGTGGTGTCTTCGTAGCCGCAGAATTCCCAATGCATTTCCGGCACGCGTTCCTGATACCCGACCGCGCCATACAGCCCGACCCCCAGCTCTACCAGTTTTCGGGTAATCAGGCCCGGTTCACGGGGCGTGATCATACGCACAGCAATATCGGCCTCGCGCCGGGCAAGGTTAACGATGTTGGCCGCCCCGACGATTTCAAATTCGAGTCCCTGATGCGCCTTGAGCAAGCGGGCAAGACGCGGGGCAAACAGCACACGCCCGGCCACCGGTGGCACGGAAATGCGCACCACGCCGTGGGCCGCTTCATCGCCCTTTGCCTGTCGCTCGAAAGTCAGGGCTTCTTCTTCGACTCGTTCTGCGACAGGAACAAGATTTCGACCCGCCGAGGTCAGCTGCCAGCCGCGTGGCAATCGGTCAAAAAGCTTCGTTCCAAGATCACCTTCGAGCGCCTCTATCCTTCTTGCAACGGTGGTATGCTCTTTACGCAGACGTCGCGCCGCACCCGATAAGCTATTTTCTTCTGCAAGAACAAGGAAATAGCGCAAATCGTTCCAATTCATAGCCGCTATTTCACCTCTTGGAATCACTTCAAATTTCCGTGCATTTTTGCACACTAACTATGCAAAACAAAGTAATTCCCGTTTTATTTCGCATATGACATTTTCCGCTCATCGAAAGGCAATCAACCGTAGATCAAAGGAGGCCATTATGGCACACACGGTTTCCGCTGCACCGCAGTTCAACGTCTCTGCAGACCCGTTCACCAAACGCATGCCGTTCGGGTCTATCCTGAGCCAGATCGCCGCCAAAATTGGCCCGGCACGTGCTCATAAAGCCGCCAGCTACGGTTGGGATTCGCTTAGCCACGCAGAACTTGCCGACCTCGGTCTGCAGCGCAAGTTCAACGGTTCGACCTGGTATGTCGACCGTATCCAGGGCTAAGCCTTGACCCGGTTGCGACACCGATAACGTCGCATGGACTACCCTGATGAAAAAAGGGACCCTTTCGGGTCCCTTTTTTTGTGTCTGAGCATTGGGCGTTTGATCAGAAACGATCAGCTGCGCAGTGCCTTGACCCTATCGGTTGCTTCCTGTGCAAGCTTTGTAATCTTGCCCCAATCGCCTGACTTGACCGCATCCTTGGGCGCAACCCAGGAACCGCCCACCGTAATGATGTTTGGCAGGGCCAGATAGTCAGCCAGGTTGGACAGCGACACGCCACCGGTCGGGCAGAAGGATACCTGCGGCAACGGACCGGAAATGGCTTTGAGCATCGAAACCCCGCCCTGCTGTTCGGCCGGGAAGAATTTCAGGATGTCATAGCCATGATCAATCAGGTTCATGATTTCAGACGGCGTCCCCGCCCCCGGAAGCAGCGGGCATCCGGTGTCTTTGGCCGCTTTCAGCAGACCTTCGGTATGGCCCGGGGAGACAGCAAAGGCACAGCCGATTTCGGCCATGCGTTCCATCTGCTTGGCATTGACGACCGTTCCGGCACCGGTAATCGCATCGGGCACTTCGGCAATTATGCGTTTGATGCTTTCTTCGGCCGCCGCACTTCGCAGGGTGATTTCAAGCACCGGCAAACCACCGGCGACCAGTGCCTTGGCAAGCGGCACGGCATCGTTGGCGTCTTCGATCACCAGAACCGGTACCACCGGCGCCTTGGACAGAATTTCTCGCGATGAAAGGCTCATAAACTTTCCTCCAGTTTTCGATTACGCCGTTAAAATCTTGGCGCAACCGATCAGGGCCGGGTATTTCGCCGTCATCAGGCGCACCGGCACATCATTCATCAAATCACGGAACCGCCCTTTGGCGATCATGCGCTCCTTGAGCGCGCTTTTCTTCATATAATCAGTAATGCGCGGACCAATCCCGCCGCCGATAAACACCCCGTCAAAGGCGCCGAGCGTTAAGACCAGATCCCCGGCAACACCGCCAAGGAACATGCAGAACCGATCCAGCACCTTGCAGCACAGCGGATCATTGGCACCAAGGGCTGCTTCAACCACCTCGGCTGCGGTTTTGGGCGATACATCCAGCCCGTCAATCGCAGCAAGCGCCCGATAAAGGTTTTCAATCCCCATCCCCGACAGCACACGTTCGGCCGATACCCGGTCCAACTCACCCGACAGGAATTTGACGATCTCGTAATCGAGATCATCAACAGCGGGCAATGACACATGCCCGCCTTCGCCCTGGATTGGAAGCCATTTACCTTCGTGAGGTAAAAGTCCCGAAACACCAAGACCCGTGCCCGCACCGACCACTGCCAAAGGCAAGCCTTGGCGCCCCGGTCCATCAAACAGCGTGATCAGGTCTTCGTCGCCAAGATAGGGAACCGACATGGCCAGACCGGTGAAATCATTGACCACCACCAGCCGATCCAGATTGAATTCGGCCTTAAGTGCGTCTTTGGAAAACACCCACGGATTATTGGTGAACTTGACCGTATCGGCCATGGCGGGACACGCCACGGCCACCGCAAATTCACGCAAATCCGTGCAGTCGGTTTTGGCCATGAAATCGCGCATGGCATCACCGATGGTGGCATAGTCACGCACCGGCAATGTCATGGGTGTATAGGGATCGCCAGCCTCATCCAGCCAGGCAAAGCGGGCATTGGTCCCGCCAATATCACCAACCAGCTGCATTATGCGACTTCAGCCTCCCCCGGGAAGGCCGCACTGGCACCAAGTTCCGCCAGACCAACATGTTCGCGGAAGACGCCAAACATCTCGCGGCCAAAGCCGTCCTGATGTTCGGCCTTGTTATCAAAGGTCGCAAAGTCACGCTTGGCCAGTTCGGCCTCGGTAACATTGAGCAACAGCTCGCCGGTTTCGGCATCAAGGCGAATGACGTCACCATCCTGAACCTTGGCGATCGGGCCGTTCATCATGCCTTCGGGTGTCACATGAATGGCGGCCGGAACCTTGCCCGATGCGCCAGACATGCGGCCATCGGTGACAAGGGCAACCTTGTAACCAAGATCCTGCAAGACACCCAGCGGCGGGGTTAGCTTGTGCAGTTCGGGCATCCCGTTGGCCTTCGGGCCCTGGAAGCGGACGACACAGACGACGTCACGATGCAGCTTGCCTTCCTTGAAGGCGTCCATCATTTCTTCCTGGGATGTAAACACCGCAGCCGGGGCTTCGATCACGCGATTTTCCGGTTTCACAGCGGAAACCTTGATCACGGAACGGCCGAGATTGCCCGAAAGCATGCGCAGGCCGCCATCGGCACTAAACGCCTTTTCGGCCGGACGCAGGATTTCCTCGTCATGGCTGTTTTCCGGCGCATCACGCCAGGCAAGCTTGCCATCATCAAGGAACGGCTCGGTGCCATAGGCCGCCACGCCACCGGTATGAATCGTTTCAAGATCCGGGTGCAAAATACCGTTCTTGAGCAGGTCGGAAATCACAAAGCCCATGCCGCCCGCGGCATGGAAGTGGTTCACATCCGCCTGGCCGTTCGGATAAACCCGGCACAGAAGCGGCACCAGACGCGACAGCTCATCGAAATCATCCCAACGCAGCTCGATCCCGGCGGCACGCGCCATGGCGGGCAGATGCAGGGTATGGTTGGTCGACCCGCCGGTGGCGAGCAAGCCAACAATACCGTTCACAAACGCCTTCTCATCCAGGATCTTGCCAATCGGGCGATAGTCATTGCCAAGCTTGGTGATTTGCATGGCGCGACGTGCAGCTTCTTCGGTCAGCGCATCACGCAGGTCGGTGTTCGGATTGACGAATGCCGCCCCCGGAAGGTGCAAGCCCATGACTTCCATCAGCATCTGGTTGGAGTTCGCCGTGCCATAGAAGGTACAGGTCCCCGGGCTGTGATAAGACGCGGTTTCTGCTTCGAGCAGTTCCTTGCGACCAACCTTGCCCTGGGCATAAAGCTGACGGATGCGGGCCTTTTCATTGTTGGGAAGGCCCGATGGCATCGGACCGGCCGGCACAAACACCGCCGGGATATGGCCATAAGACAGTGCGCCCATGACAAGGCCCGGAACGATTTTATCGCAGACGCCAAGATACATGGCAGCATCAAACACGTCATGCGACAGCGATACCGCGGTCGACATGGCAATGACATCGCGGGAGAACAGCGACAATTCCATGCCCGGACGGCCTTGCGTGACACCATCACACATGGCGGGAACGCCGCCGGCAACCTGTGCGGTGCCACCGGCCTCATAGACGGCCTTTTTGATACGGTCGGGATAAACGCCAAGCGGCTGATGGGCCGAAAGCATATCGTTATAAGACGTCACGATGCCAAGGTTTGCACCGTCTTCGCCGTTAATGCGCTGCTTTTCCGCAGCCCCGCACCCGGCCGAGGCATGGGCAAGGTTGCCGCACGAAAGGGCCGCGCGATGCGGGCGGTCAGATGCCGCCGCCTCGATTTTAGCCAGATAGGCTTCGCGGGTTGGTTTGGAACGCTCGATAATGCGTTTTGTAATCTGTTCTATTTCACGTTTCATGGGGTTCAGCCTTTCGGGTTCTCGGCGCTCCACCACAGATCGACGGGGACATCGTTCTGTTGCAAGATTGCGCGAACCGGCATCTCTTCGATTTCCGTGCCGTTTTTCGCGGTTTCATAGGTCGACCATTTGGACTGTCCGGTAATATGGATCGCAATATACCGGGCATTGAGGATGGCGGGCAAAGTCATGCTGATGCGCGGGACCGGGGATACGGTCGGGCGGGCAGCGGCGACCAGTTCGCCATGCTTGGGATAAAGCCCCTTATCAAGGGCTTCGGGGGTTGAGGACGGGAAAAGCGATGCGGTATGGCCGTCATCCCCCATCCCCAAAAATACGATATCAAGCGGCCAGTGCATTTCGGTGCGCAGACGCGCGCTAACGGTTTCGACGGCGTCTTCCGGGCTGGTATCGGCTGTTTTCAGCGATACAAAGCGGGCATTCTGCGCTTCGTTGATAAACAGGTTATCGCGCACGAGCTTTTCATTGGACTGATCATCATCAAGCCCGACCCAGCGATCATCGCCAAGGGTGACAATCACCTTTGACCAATCCAGACGCGCCGTAGAAAGGGCCTGAAACAGCGGCTTGGGAAAGCGTCCGCCGGCCACAGCGATGCTGGCGTGACCACGGGTTGCGATGGCAAATTCCAGCCGATCAACGGTTTCCTTGACCATTGCCGCAAGCATTTCATCGCCGCTTTTAAATGTGCGTTCGTTTGTCATGTCTTCTTCCCGAAGTTGGGGTCATGGCGTGGTTGCGCAAGTCCCCGGCACCAGGCATTGCCGCCCGGGCCGGGGTGCACAATTCTAGAACCCGGCTTCTTCGTTCCAGGTCCGGCCATCACGTTCGATCAGTGCGATGGCCGCAGACGGGCCCCACGTTCCGGCGGTATATCCCTTGGGCGTGACATGATTGTTTTGCCACGCATCCTGAATGGCATCGACCCATTGCCAGGCAATGTCCTGTTCATCGCGACGGACAAACAGGGTGTTGTTCCCATCAATCGCATCAAGCAACAGACGCTCATAGGCATCGGGGCTGCGGCCACCAAACGCCTCGGCAAAGGACAGGTTGAGTGCGGTTGGGCGCAACCGAACAAGACCCGGCCCCGGGTTCTTGTTATTGAGCACAAGATGGATGCCGTCATCAGGCTGCAGGCGCAGGACCAGCTTGTTGGCCTGATAGTTGGTCATGGATTTTGCCAGCGGGAAAATCTGGTGCGGGACGTCACGGAACTGGATGACAATTTCCGAATGACGCTTGGGCAAACGTTTGCCCGTGCGCAAATAGAACGGCACACCCGACCAGCGCCAGTTATCAAGCTCTGCCCGGATGGCAACAAAGGTTTCCGTGGTGCTGTCGGTATTGGCACCATCTTCTTCAAGATAGCCCGGGACTTCCTTGCCGCCCACGGCCCCCTTGCGGTACTGCCCGCGCACGGTGGAGCTGTCGATATTGGAATCATTGATCGGTTGAAGGGCTTTGAGCACCTTGACCTTTTCATCACGCACCGCATCCTGATCCAGGACATAGGGTGGTTCCATGGCAACAAGGCAGAGAAGCTGCAGCATATGGTTTTGCACCATATCGCGCATGGCACCCGCATCGTCGTAATAGGACCAGCGGCCTTCGACCCCGACTTCCTCGCCAACCGTGATCTGCACATGATCGATGTGCGCACTGTTCCACAGCGGTTCGAACATCGCATTGGCAAAGCGCAGGATCATCAGGTTCTGCACCGTTTCCTTGCCAAGATAGTGGTCGATACGGAAGATCTGGCGTTCTTCGAACACTTCACCGATCTGGCCGTTGATTTCACGGCAACTGTCAAGATCATGGCCCAGCGGCTTTTCAAGCACGACACGGGAATTGGGCGTCACCAGACCGGCCTTTTTCAGATTGAAGGCCATGTCGGCAAACAGTGCCGGACTGGTGGAGAAATAATAGACACGGTCGCGATCAGGCTGATCGGACAGCTTTTCATGCAGGGTCTTGAAGCCGCTCTCATCACCGGCAGATACCTGCACATAGGCGATGCGATTGGCAAATTTCGACCAGATTTCTTTGTCAAACTCACCTTCGGGAATGAATTTCTTCCCGGCTTCGAGCAGTTTGGCCCGGAAGTCTTCGTCGCTATGTTCGCTGCGCGATGCGCCAAAGATGCGGGTTTCATCATCGAAACGGCCGGTGCGTTCCATTTCATACAGTGCGGGAAAAAGTTTACGTAACGCCAGATCTCCGGTCCCACCGAAAATCACGATATCCGCGATACGATGCTTAAGCCTTTGCCTTTGTTTCATTATGCCCTTAGCCTTCCAACGTTTCCTTCCCGTCGCCAAGGTGGGACCCCGGATCTTGCGATCCTGGCAGACAATCGGGGCACGGCCGATGCCGTGATACAGAACCGGATTTTCCGATCCTGTCTGTTTTTTGTCACCCGACAGGAATATGACACCCGCCTTAATGACCGATCTTCTGTAGTCAGATCGCTGACAACCGGAACCCTGACATCCGGCTCTGCTGTGTCCTGATCAGCAAAGCTATTTTATCAGGTTTCTAACGCGCACTGTTACACGATCCATGGGGGCAAGACCACTGCGATCACGCGCGATAGAAGACGTTTTACCGAAATCCGGTTTAACCGTAACAGTTTGTAGCAAAACCACTGAGATTACAGCCGGATTTCCTGCATTTTAGGACAGTTGAAACATCGTGCAACAATTTGATTCTCACCACCCCTTTGCACCGACTGACCAAACAGTTTGCCGTTTTGACAAAACCCGCACCTGTTGTTGACAAAAACGTCACTCACGGGCCGTGCGCATGCATGTTCTTACAGCGCCAGCCAGCGTGGAATGAAGAACATCAAGCTCAAATTCGCGCAGACTCGCAAAGACTCGCAGATTTCCGCGCCTTCCCGGATCTTCCCTTGCCCAACAACGGCGTTCTTGTTCCCGTTCCTCGCTAAAAACGAGAACATTTGTGAACACAATTTATTCTTTTAATATCAATATTTTATAAGATTACACGCCCATTTGTTCCAATTTTGTTCTTGCTGGAACAAAATCAGAACAGTATGGTTTGTTCAGACAGATTGAGGAGGACAGACCATGTTGAAACTGATTGATAACCCGACCCGCTTGAACGAGCTTTGCAGCACGGTCGCCGTTGTCGGCAGTACAGGATTTTTCCTGTTCGTCATCGGACTTGGCATGGCTCAAACCCTTCGCGGTCTGATCTAGGAATTCCCAACACACGTTATCTGTGTTTCTGAGGCCCGGACCATAAGCCACCAAAGCTTTTGTCCATCACGGGCGTCTGACCGGCAGGCAACCCCGCACCCAAACCCTGTCCCGCCTGTCGGTCAGACCTTCCCTACGCCCGGCCTTCCCCAACAAGGCCTCAGTAATCGCAATAATATTTCCGCATACTGGCGCCGCTATTTCCCCGATAGCGGTGCTTTTTTTTGGTTTGGGCGAACCTGGCACCAGGACCCATCTGCCAAAAATGTGAGGAATGCTCATATTTAAGGGAACCCTTCCCGTGCGCGATATTGCCTGAAGGCTGAGAAAAACAATTATTGCAACGCAACAACTTACGCTGCATTGCAAAATTTCACTCGACAAAACGGGGAAATTTCGCTTGAATCAGGGTGAAAAATGACAATTTGGTCTTTCATCATACTTAATGGCTATTGCAAGTAAGCTGAACTCACGTAGGCTTCGTGGCAATTACTGGATTTCTGAACACTGCTAACCAGCCCTATTCCGCTGCGCACCAGATCAGCCCACGCCAAATGGCGGGTCTGACCAGAATCCTGAAAAACGCCAAGCTGCGCGCGCAAACTGCGGTGTGTCAGCTGAAACAGGATGAAAGCCGTAAACCAGGTCGGTGACCACATAAACGTTTGTCGGTCACCCGGGAGTGAGAGTTAATGCTGTATCACCTTTATGAATTGCAGCACGCCACAATAAGCCCGCTTCGCATGGCCGCTGATGCCAGCAAGAAGTGGCTGCGCAATCCGGCCAACCCGATGTCCTATACCCATCAGGGTCGGGCCGCGGCCGCAGCATGTGACGTGTTCACCCATATCACCCATCGTTACGGCAAACCGGAATTCGGTCTGGACAGCACGGTGATTGACGGCGAGACCGTACCGATCACCGAAGAAGTCGTTCACAGCGAAGCTTTTTGCAATCTGTTGCATTTCAAGCGCGAGACCGACCATCTGAAAACGCAACCCGATGACCCGCGCCTGTTGATCGTCGCCCCGCTTTCCGGGCACTTTTCAACCCTGCTGCGTGGCACGGTCGAGGCGTTGCTGCCCGATCATGACGTCTATATCACCGACTGGATTGATGCCCGTCTGGTGCCGGTTCATCTCGGCCATTTCGATCTTGATACCTATGTCGATTATATCATGCGCTTCTTGCGCAAGCTTGGCCCGAACACCCACATGATGGCGGTGTGCCAGCCTTCTGTGCCGGTGGTTGCGGCAGCGTCGCTGATGGCGGACGGTAACGAAGCCTGCCAGCCGGCATCGATGACCCTGATGGGCGGGCCGATCGATACACGCGAAAACCCGACCGAGGTCAACAAGTTCGCCAAACAGCACAGCCTGGACTGGTTTGAACGCCATGTGATTTCGCACGTGCCGCTGCCCCATGCAGGTGTGATGCGCCGGGTTTATCCGGGCTTCATGCAGCTGGCCGGGTTCATGAGCATGAACTGGGACCGTCACGTTTCAGCCCATCACGACATGTTCAACCACCTTGTCGAAGGCGATGGTGAAAGCGCCGAAGCAAAACGCACTTTCTATCAGGAATATCTCGCCGTGATGGATATGACGGCCGAGTTTTATCTTCAGACACTAAAGGTCGTGTTCCACGAACACAGCCTGCCCGAAGGCACCATGCGCTGGCAGGGTGTGCCGGTCGATCCGTCTGCCATCACCAAAACCGCCCTTCTGACCGTCGAAGGCGAACGCGATGACATTACCGGCATGGGCCAAACACGGGCTGCGCACAAGCTGACCACCAATCTGCCAGACAGCATGCGCATGCATCACGTTCAGCAGGGTGTCGGGCATTATGGCGTGTTTAACGGCCGTCGCTGGCGCGAACAGATCAGCCCGCGGATCAAGGATTTCATCCGCCGTCACGATCATGAGGGCAAAGGCGCGCGCAGCGCACCCAACGTTACCCACATTAACGCTGCCGAATAAGGCACCTAAGACTCAAAGCAAAAAGCCGCCCGCTGCAAAACGGGCGACTGTTTTGTATGCTGACACGGGCTATTCGACTGTGTATTCCGGCTGAACCCGACCATCATCGACCGACCCGCCATAGATCCCGTCGCCGTAAGGATATTGTTCGACCGGGTTAAGAGTATCAACAAGGTGGGCGAACACATCCGATGCACTGGCCTTCCAGGCACTGATGGCGCCGATGATCACCGGATTTGCAGCACCATCAAGCAGCGCAATTGCCGCATCAATATCGTCATTGGTCACCGCATTCTGGTCATCACGCAGCGGCAGATGCACGCCGATGACCTGATCGTCCTTGATCCCCATCAGTCCGATGCAGGATGTAAACTTTGTGAACATGACCGTATCGGCCTTTGCCCATTGCAACTCGGCAACGGCCTGTGCGTCCTGGGCCTCGCTATATGCAAACGCCATTTTGAAATCCTTTGTGCTTGTGATGGAAATAGCTTTCGACGACGCGTCACCCAAGCACATGTGAACCGCCGCAACGGCCACGCCGTAACCAGAATATCAACCACAGCAACGAGCCCGCCAACATGAGCACCCTGCCCGCATTTGAACGCTTCCCCCAAGATGGTCTTGCCGTGGTTTGTGGCGCAACAGGTGGCATCGGACAGGCTTTTGTGGATCATTTGCGGGCCAGCAATCGGTTTGCAGGTGTGATCGCGCTGTCACGGTCGAGCAGCCCGGCGCTTGACTTTGATCGTCCAAGCTCCGTTGCCGAATGCGCCGATTTCATCAAAACGCTTGGTGGGGAGTTGCGGCTGATCATTGATGCCACCGGCTACCTGCATGACGAGACGTTTCAGCCCGAAAAATCCCTGCGTCAAATCGATCCGGACTATATGGCCAAGCAGTTTCAGATCAACGCCATTGGTCCCGCGCTTTTGATGCAGCATTTCTGTCCGCTTCTGCCGCGATCGGGCAAATCGGTGTTTGCCACCCTGTCGGCCAAGGTCGGCAGCATCGGCGATAATCGCATGGGCGGCTGGTATGGCTATCGCGCCGCCAAGGCCGCCCTTAATCAGTTGGTGAAATGCACCGCGATTGAAATCGAACGCAACAAACGCGAGGCCGTCTGTGTCGCCCTGCATCCAGGCACGGTTGATACCGGGCTTTCCGGGCCGTTTGCCAAATCCGGCCTTCGGGTACAAAGCCCGCTTGAGGCGACGGCGAATATGTTAGGGGTGCTTGATAAACTCACCGCAGAAAACTCCGGCGGGTTCTTTGCCTATGACGGTGAGGCGCTGCCTTGGTAGCAGCGCTTAACCCGCAAGCAGACCAGTCAGAAGCGCGTGCTGAAGCAAAATGACCGTCTTGGCATCGCGGATGCGGCCATCGGTGATCATTGGCAGGATGTCATCGAACGGGACTTCGAGAACGTCGATATCCTCGCCCTCGTGATGCAGGCCACCGCCCTCGCCTTCGCGATGCTCGCGGGTGACTTCGGCGACGAACAGATGCAGGCGTTCGGTAACCGATCCCGGGCTCATGAAAAGATCAAAGACCTGCACGGGCTTGCCGATCTTGTAGCCCGTTTCTTCCTCGACCTCGGCAATCACGGCCGACATCGGATCGCGGTCATCAAGGACACCGGCCGGAACCTCGATCAACAGGCCGTCTTCATTGCCATTCACGAAACTTGGCAAACGGAACTGCCGGGTCAAGATCACGGTGCGATCAGTAAGGTTATACAGCAACACACCAGCCCCGTTGCCGCGATCATAGGCCTCGCGCGATTGATGTTGCCATGATCCGTCGGTGCGTTTCAGCTCAAAGCCCACACGATACAGGCGATACCAGTTATCCGACAGGCAATCGATTTCCTGCACCTGCACGTGATCCTGCTTGGGGATCGACCAGCCATTTGGAAGATCGGGATCGGACACAGGGATGTTCCTTTGTGCTGTCACCTAGCGATTGAGAAAAGCCGAAAGGGTCAGCAAGACAGCCTCGGGCTTTTCGGCATGGACCCAGTGGCCCGCCCCCTTGATGCTGGTAAAGGCGGCCTTTGGGAACAGCGCCTTGATCTGATCGCGGTCCTTGGGGTCGACATAGTGCGAATTGGCCCCGGCGATAAACAGCACATCATGATCATACTGATCAGAAAGCCCGTCTTCGGGCCAACCGGTAATATCATCCAGGTGATTGGCCATGGCATCGATATTGACCTGCCAGGACATCTTGCCGCTGTCCTTGTCGGTCACGACGTTCTGGGCCAGGAACTGCCGCACGCCTTTTTCCGAAACACCTGATGACAGGGCTTCTTCGACCTCGGCCCGGCGCGACACCGCATCGAAGTCAACCGCGCGCATGGCAGAGATATAGCCACTGTAATCGTGATCATAGACCACGGGCGCGACATCCACGACCACCAGATCAGCGACCAGTTCGGCTTCCGAGGAAAGGGCCAGCATCATTGATGCCTTGCCGCCCATGGAATGGCCGACCAGATGCACCGGTTTATCTGAAACTTCGCGGATCAGTTCTGCCAGATCGCCCGCCATGGCGGGATAGGTCATTTCCATATCCCAGCCCGATCGTCCGTGATTGCGCAGATCTGCGGTAACGACGTGATATTTCTCGGCCAGACGCCGAGCAATGGCCGTCCAGTTGCGGGCCTGACCAAACAGGCCATGGATGATCACGACGGTACCGTTGTCACGGTTTTCTTCGCCAAAGGCGTAATGGGCAAGCTTCATAAACACCAACTTCTGCGCGTTTCGAACGGGGTCGATCCCCTTTAATAACGATGCAAACCGCGAAGGTGAAGGGCACAAACAAAAACGCCCTCGCAACATCATGATGCGAGGGCGTTTTTAAGCGTACCGTTTACACGGTCGCAGGGCTTGGTTGAGCAGCGCGATCAGGCGCCAGCAGCAACACCGCCGTGCGGTTTGTTGTGCGTGCCAAACAGGCCACCAACTTTGCGTACAAGTGCGACAAGCATATTGCGCATCGCCTGTGCACGAAGATGTTCAGCTTCACGCTGCAGGGCAACCAGATCATAACCACGATACATTTTCATGTCCGTTTCCTCTTAAAAGCATCCGGCGTTGTTCCCGCCGGGGTTTCGCTGTGTGTTTCGTTAAATCCGATGTACGCCTGTTTGCGCATTCCTACGAGAAGAGTTTTCTCACCTCAAATATGCATTTGACGCATACCTATTTACCCGGATGTCATTTTTTCATCATGCATAATTAACATGTTTGTTTCATGACAAATAAAACGCTCATTTCCCTTGGGGTTTTGGCCGAAATCTCCCAACACGCAACGGATCGAGCAACACGGAGAAATGGAATACCACGGCCAAAAACGCGTTCAGCGCCTCAACCGCAGAAGAAAAATCATGGGAAAATGTTTTTCACAGGCGGGATTTTCTTCGGATTTGATGAATTTGACCCACGTTTTCGCCAGACTCCGACCAAACATTTTTGCATAGCTTAGCCAAAACACAAAAACGGCAACACCATTACCCGGTATTGCCGTTTTACGATCCTTGATTTCAGGCTTAAATTGAGGCCTCCCACTTACGCGGGCGGGTTCAAAACCTAAAGCGCGTAATTGAGGTATTTAGGTTCAAGATATTCCTCAAGCCCCCAATGCCCGCCTTCGCGACCCTGACCACTTTCCTTGACCCCGCCAAACGGCGCCCCTTCGTGGCTGGTGGTGCCATCATTGATGCCGACCACGCCGGTTTCAAGCCGATCGGCCAGACGTTGAATACGCCCAACATCGCGGCTGTAGATATATGACGACAGGCCGGTATTTACACGATTGGCGAGGGCAATCACTTCGTCCTCGGTGCTGAACCGATAGACGGGCGCGACCGGGGCAAACAGTTCCTCGTCAAAGCAATCCGCATCATGGGGCACATCGGTCATGACCAGCGGGCGGGTAAAGAAGCCTTCTTCGGGCAGTGCGGCACCATGGATCAGGGTCGCACCACGCTTTTGGGCATCGGCGACAAGGCGCTCGACCTTTGCCACAGCCTGCCGATTGATCAGCGGACCCAATTCTGTGCCGGGCACGAAACCATTGCCCATGGTCTGGGCGTTGCTGGCGGCGACGAACTTTTCGACAAAGGCATCATAAAGCCCGTCCTGCACAAATATCCGGTTGGCACAGACACAGGTCTGCCCACTGTTGCGGAACTTTGAAATCATCGCACCGGCAACAGCCGCATCAAGATCGGCATCGTCCATGACGATAAAGGGCGCGTTGCCGCCAAGCTCAAGGGAAAGCTTTTTCATCGTCGGCGCACATTGTTCCATCAGTCGTTTGCCGACCGCGGTTGATCCGGTGAAGGACAGCATGCGCACACGCTGATCGCCTGTAAGCGCCTCGCCAATCGGATGCGGAAGGCCGGTGACCACGTTAAACACACCGGCCGGAAAACCGGCCCGCTCGGCCAGTTTGGCAGCCGCCAACGCAGAAAGCGGGGTATCTTCGGCCGGTTTGACGATGACGGTACAGCCCGCCGCCAGTGCCGGGGCGCATTTGCGCACCACCATGGTCAGCGGGAAGTTCCAAGGTGTGATCGCGGCAACCACGCCCACCGGGTGCTTTTGCACGACAACACGACGATCACGCTGGGTGGCTGGCATGGTTTGACCATAGGCCCGCTTGGCCTCTTCGCTATACCATTCGGCATAAGCAATTGCCCCGACCACCTCACGAAGTGCCTGATCAAGGGGCTTGCCCTGCTCAAGCGTAATCAGGGCAGCCAGTTCTTCCTGATGGGCTTCGAGAAGATCGCGCCAGCGATGCAGGATATCGGCACGTTCGCGTGCCAGCATCCCGGACCAGGCCGGAAAGGCCGCATGGGCGGCATCAATCGCCTGACGGGCTTCGGCGGTACGCATAAACGGGACCGCCCCAATCACATCGCCCTTTGCCGGGTCCACAACATCAAGGGTTTCACGGCTGTCTGCGGTGCGCCACACACCATTGATATAAGCGTGCTTCAGGTTCCAGTCCCGAATGACAGCACGCGCACGTGCGCGCCCTTCACGGATCAGAGCATCCTGCGTCTGCGGTTCCGGGGCAGATTGGGTGGTTGGCGGGGTGTTGCTGGTGGCAGCAGGCATGGGCGAAGGTTTCCTCGGCGCGCGGCAACAAAAAAATCATCGTGATCACGCGCTTGTGATTACAGTTTCGGGGGCGTTGCTGGGACACTAAGCCTTTCGGCGGGCTCATGGCAACAACATGCTTACATCTCAATATAATAATTTTAAACTGAGCGCTGCATCCCGAGAGATACGTTATCGCGTTTTGAGAAGAGAGAACACACGATGAAGAAGCTCCTTACTGCAGGAATCCTTGGCTCTATGATGGTCGTGGGTGCCGCTTTCCCGATGATGGCACAGGCTGACGAAGCATCCGACAATGCGGCCGTTGAAAACCGCAAGATGCTGATGGATGGAGTCGGCGGTGCAATGGGCACGCTTGGTTGCTATATGAAGGGCCAGTGTGAACTGCCCGACCCGGTTCTGGGCAATCTGGCGAAGGGCATTGCCTTTGCTGCCGGTTCCGGCCCGACCGCGTTTGAGCCGCAGACCCCGGATGCATCCGTCAAAACCACGGCAAGTGGCGACATCTGGACCGACTGGGATGAATTCGCCGGCGGTTTCCCGGAAATGCAGCAAGCCGCCCTCGCCCTTGCGGAAGCGGTTGGCGACAAGGGTGCGATGGGGGCTGCCATGGGCAATCTTGGCAAGACCTGCAAAGGCTGCCACGACGAATTCCGCACCAAGTAACATTTTGCCTTGTCGCCCGCCTCACCCCGGGCGACCGCCCCTGATCAGATGCCCCCCCCCCATGCACTGTCCCCCAACAGCGCAACCGAGATTCTGATCAGGGGCCTTTTCTTCCAAAAGCAAAGGCCAACGTCATGCTCCCGCGACGTTGGCCTTTTTGTTTTGCGCATCACAGAAATCATCGGCGCTATGTAGTCAGGTCCTGACCCTGGGCTTATCCGCGGGCTAGGGTAATGCCACCCCAAACCGCCAAGGCACAGATTATCAGGATCGCAAGCCCCAATGCAGGTGACGCAAAGCGAATGGCAGCAAAACGCCCAGCCAGCTCAGCGGGCACCTGGCGCGTACCGATCACCATGGCCCGGATCAGGTTTTCGCGTTTGACCACCAGATAAAACACAGCGGCAAAGACATGCAGTCCGACGGCGGCATAGATCAGATTGATATTGGTGTGGTGGATCCAGTTCATGGTGCCGGCAAAGTCGGAACTGACATAAGCTACCAGCGGACCATCAAAGAACAGGAAGGTATCCTCGCTGGCAAACAGGCCCGAGACGGCCTGCAAACCGACCAAAATAATCAGTACCGCCACCATCCAGCCCCCTGCCGGATTGTGCCCGGCATAGGTCAGATCGGACATCGTCCCGTTCGGGATCTTCAGCATGTAATTGATCACGCGCTTGGGGCCGGTCAGGAAGTCCGCAAAGCGGGCGTTTGAACTGCCAACAAAGCCCCAGATGATGCGAAAGATCACAAGTACGAGCACGCTGTAACCGGCAATCGCGTGGATATCAATCATCACCTGCCGGTTGGTCCACCAAGCCGTCACAATGGCGATGACAAGGGCCCAGTGAAACAGGCGGACCGGGAAATCCCAGAGTTTGACTTTTGTTTCTTCTGATGTCGGGTTGCTCATCGGGCCTCTCTCTTTGCGCGATCAGTGGTTTTCAAATTCAAGAAAACGCCATACAGCACTGTCCAACAGGAAACTTAAAAACACATCAATTTTCAAAGCTTGGCACAGGCCTGACAACAGACTAGCGCCAACCCGTGGTTATCACATTGCGAAAACGTAAAATTTTGCAAATTCGTGATTCTTTATTTGAAATTCATTATCACAAGCAGTATCAGTTAGACGGAAGCATAGTGATCAGGGTCACAATCCGGGCGCGCACTTTATGGTGTGCACAGGATGGTTTCACTCTGGTCCTCGGGGCACTAGGCCCTTGGCTCACCATTCAGGGATAGATGGGAACTCCTATGAAGATCGCAAAGATTCTGGGTACGGCCGCGCTGGTCTCTACCCTTGGCGCGCAGGCATATGCCGCACCGGGCGCAAAAGATGTGCTGACCACCTATGCCGACATCGCGCATGCCGGTTACGAAGATTCACTGATCACCGCCAAGGAACTGCAGGCAGCGATTGACGACCTGGTCGCCAACCCGTCAGCAAGCACCTTTGATGCGGCAAAGTCGGCATGGCTGGCATCGCGCGCACCGTATCAGCAGACCGAAGTTTATCGCTTTGGCAATGCCATCGTCGATGACTGGGAAGGCAAGGTTAACGCATGGCCGCTTGATGAAGGCCTGATCGACTATGTCGAAACCGGTCTTTACGGCGAAGAAAGCGAAGAAAACCCGGCTTACACCGCCAACGTCATTGCCAACCCGACCCTGACCATTTCGGGCGAAACCATTGATGCATCGACCATTGATGCAGATCTGCTTGAAAGCCTGCATGAAATTGATGACGTCGAAGCAAACGTTGCGACCGGTTACCATGCCATTGAATTCCTGCTTTGGGGTCAGGACCTCAACGGGACCGATGCCGGTGCCGGTGAACGTAAATGGACCGACTATGCAGCTGGTGATGCCTGCACCAACGGCAATTGCGACCGTCGTGGTGAATACCTTCAGGCGGCAGCCGATCTGATGGTTTCCGATCTGGAATGGATCACCGAACAGTGGGCCGAAGGCGGCGAAGCACGTGAAACCGTTCTTGAAGGTGACGGCGTTCCGGGCCTGACCGCGATTGTGACCGGCATGGGTTCGCTGTCTTATGGCGAACTGGGCGGCGAGCGTACCAAGCTTGGCCTGCTGCTGCATGATCCTGAAGAAGAGCATGATTGCTTCTCGGACAACACCCACAACAGCCACTACTATGACGCGCTGGGCATCCAGAACGTTTATCTTGGCCGTTACACCCGTGTTGACGGTTCGGTCGTCGAAGGCGCATCGCTTTCCGATCTGGTTGCAGCCAATGACGAAGCGCTTGATACCGAACTGCGCGCCAAGCTGGCTGCATCGGTTGTTGCCGGTAAAGTCATGGTCACCCGCGCAAAGGGCGGCGAAGCCTTTGACCAGCTGATCGCCATGGGCAACGAAGATGGCAATGCCGTCGTTCAGGCCTTTGTTGATGCGCTTGTCGACCAGACCAAATCGATCGAACAGATCATTGCCGCTGTCGGCATTGACAGTATCGAATTCGAAGGTTCGGACAGCCTCGACAATCCGTCTGCAGTGAACTAATCGTTATCATCAGGCACCTGCCTGAATGACAGTGAACGGCGGGGGATGAATTCTCCCGCCGTTTTGCTTTACCTAGGGCTAGGACCTAACAGTTAGAAGACTTCCATGAACCGTCCCGCACGCACTTCCCTGTTTTTGCGCCCGTTCTGGGTGGCAGCCCTTGGCCTTGCCTTGGCGCCGATCGCACTTCAGGCCGAGACAATCGGCAACCCGGCCCTGCCCGGTGGGGAAACAAGTTGGCGTGCTGATCATGGACGCGATGCCTTCATGCATCAATCCGCCAATATGAGCTTTGAAAAGCGGCTTGATTTCAAGCTGGGTGAAGCCCTTTTTCAAAGGTTATGGGTCACCGCCCCCACCCGCACCAAGGCGGCAGACGGGTTGGGACCACTGTTTAATTCGCGGGCGTGCAGTGGCTGTCATATCCGAAATGGCCGCGGACATCCGGTTGATGAAAACGATAGCGCGGCCGGGGCCACATCCATGTTGCTGCGCCTGTCGATCCCGCCGCAAACGGCTGAGCAACTCAGCGATCATCTGGATGGCAGGCGCACCACCATTCCAGATCCGGTTTATGGCGGGCAGTTTCAGGATTTCTCGGTTGCAGGCATCAATGCCGAAGGCCGGGTCAAGGTCAGCTACGAGACCATGGACGTCACGCTTGCCGGGGACGAGTCCGTCAGCTTGCGCAAACCGACCTATGAGATGACCAATCTGGCCTACGGGCCACTGCATCCCGATATCATGGTCTCCCCGCGGCTTGCCCCGCCAATGATCGGGCTTGGCCTGCTGGAAGCAATCCCAGAAAGCACCCTGATTGCGGCCAGTGATCCGCAGGACGCAGACGGCGATGGCATTTCAGGGCGGCTTAATCAGGTTTGGGATATTGCAAAGGAAGACATGGCGATTGGCCGCTTTGGCTGGAAGGCCGGCATGCCGACCCTTGATCAGCAAAACCAGAATGCGTTTCAGTTTGATATCGGCCTTTCAACCCCGCTTTTCCCGAATGGCAGCGGGGACTGCACCATGGCGCAAACGGCCTGCCTCAATGCGCCAGATGGCAATGACCAGGAATTCGAAGGCCTCGAAGTTCATTCCGTCATGACGGACCTTGTATTGTATTACGCGCGCAACATAGCCCCGCCAGCCCGGCCCAAGGCCAATGATGCGGACGTCGTCGCGGGCGAGGCAATCTTTGAGGCAATTGGGTGCGCATCATGCCATACGCCGCACTTTGAATTGCCCGAACGTGCTGACCTGCCCGAACAATCCGGACAGGTGATCTGGCCATACACAGACCTGTTGCTCCATGACATGGGAGACGGCCTTGCCGACCACCGGCCAGAGGCACAAGCATCCGGCCATGAATGGCGCACCCCGCCGCTTTGGGGGATTGGCCGCGCGCAGGAAATAGATCCCCGCGCACGCTTCCTGCATGACGGGCGGGCGAGAAGCATTCTTGAAGCCATCCTGTGGCATGGTGGCGAGGCCCAAAGCGCGCGCGATGAGGTCACAAAGCTGCCACCATCAGAGCGCAGTCAGTTGCTGGCGTTTCTAAAGTCCTTGTGACGCGTTATATGTTGCGGAACAAGATACCCAGTCAGATGCCAAAACACGTGAATATCGGGAAAAGTCACATGATCTTCAAACCCAGTTGGCGCAGCTTGTCGCTTTCAACCACGACCATTCTTGCTGTTGGGTTGAGCGCCCCCGGTGCCAACGCCGATATCCCCGATGAGAGCTATCAGCCGGTTCTGGCGCATTTGCTGGGCACGGTTATGCCGCCCAAGCTTGATGAATTTCACGCGGCGACCGAAGACCTGGCCGATGAATTCCAGGATTTCTGTGCCGATCCGGATGATGACGGACTTGAAGACACCAAGACCGCCTTTCACGGGGCAATGGATATCTGGCAGGAAATCCAGCCCTGGCGCATGGGACCGCTGGTTGCCAATGGCCGCGATCAGCATATCGAATACTGGCCGGACAAACATGGCACGGCCGCGCGGCAGTTTCGCAAGCTGATGTTTGACAAGCCAGCTGCCTATACCGATCCCGAAAAGCTTGCCGGTGCCAGTGCCGCGCTTCAGGGTTTCCCGGCCCTTGAAGAAGTGCTGTTCGCCGATGATCACGGTGATCAGATGATTGCGGCTGATGAAGACGGCGTGTTCCTGTGCCAGTACGGCACTGCGATTGCCACCAACCTTGTTGCTCTGTCAGGCGAGTTGCAGGCCGAATGGCCCGCCTTTGCCACCGCGATGGAAAATGCCGGGCCCGACAGCATGGATTATCCCAGCGCGAAGTTCGCCGCGACCGATCTTTACCGTGCCCTGCATGAAGGGCTTTTGATCATCTCGACCCAGAAGCTTGCCCGACCGCTTGGTGAAAATGCCGAGGATGCCCGTGCCAGCCGTTCCGAAAGCCCGCTTGCGGAACGGTCGCTTCGCAATATCGAACATAACCTGATTGGTCTGTTTGCGATCTATGACGGCACGTGGGGCGATGTCGGCGAAGAAGGCAAGGGATTGGCTGCCCTGATTGATAACAGTCTTCTCAATCGCTCCTTCAAGCTCAATTGGCAGACGGTTGCTGACACGGTTGCTGAACTGCCGCCGTCGGTCGCAGAGGTCCTTGATCAGTCAGATGGCTATGCCACGCTCGCCGACCTCAAAGGGCAGATCGAATTCCTGACCATGCTTGTTGAAAACGATGTTGGCGGCAATACCCAGCTTGGCGGTGGCTTTAACGCCCTTGATGGCGATTAAGGCACACTGGAGAGGAGATCAAAGATGGAATATCAACGTCGTAGATTCCTGAAGCTTATGGGTGTTGGTGGGGCCTTTACCCTGTTGCCGGTCGGCCTTGCCCGTGCGGCTGCCCAGCCAAACCCGGAAGACCGCGCAGTTTATATTTCCGCCAGTGCCGGGGAGCATGATGACTATTATGTCAGCGCGTTTAGCGCATCGGGCAAAATCCTGTTTGAGCAGACCCTGCCCGGCCGTGGGCATGATATCGGGCTTCGCCCCAACCATGTTGATGTGGCCGCCGTTGAACGCCGTCCGGGGCTTTATGGCCTGATCCTTGACCGCCATACCGGCGAAGTTCGCGCCAAACTGCATTGCCCGGAAGACCGCCGGTTTTATGGCCATGCCATCTATTCCAATGATGGGCGCTATCTTTACATCACCGAAAACGACTTTGATCATGCCCGCGGGGTTGTTTCCGTCTGGGATGCCGAGGATGGCTATCGCCGGGTGGCGGAGTTTGACAGCTTTGGCACCGGGCCGCATGAACTGCATCTGATGCCGGATGGCGAACATCTGGTGATTGCCAATGGCGGCCTGCATACCCATCCCGATCAGGATGGCCGCACCCCGCTTAATATCAGTTCGATGGAACCGAACCTGTCGATCATTGAACGGCGCACGGGAAAGCTTGTCCATCAGGCAGCCCTCAAACAGGATTGGCACAAACTTTCGATCCGCCATCTTGATGTCGCCGCCAATGGCACGATTGCCGCAGGCTTCCAGTATCAGGGCGATCTGACTGATCAGGTGCCACTTGTCGGTATCTGGAAACCGGGGTCGGAAATCCGCCCGGTCGAGGCACCCGACACGGTTCAATACCGCATGCGGCAATATTGCGGATCGGTCCGTTTTGATGCATCGGGACAGGTATTTGGCATTTCATGCCCGCGGGGGGGGCTTGTGACATTCTGGGATGCGCAAACCAATGACTTCCTGACCCATATTGCCGCCCCGGATGGCTGCGGCCTTGCCGCCACGAATCAGCCCGGCGAATTTGTCGGCACCAGCGGCCTTGGCAATGGCTGGCGGATGGACGCGATTCGCCGAAAACGGGTCGAACTGCCCGACGATTCGCACAAATCGCTGCATTGGGACAACCATTTGCGGCGTATTCAGGCCTGATCAGGGCAATCGGCAAGACATTCAAAACCCGCACAAACCGTGCGGGTTTTGTTATTTAACAGCGCTGAAAACCGCAGAAAACCGCCCCCTTAACCGACTGTTCTTATCGGGATATTTACATCAGCAAATACTCAACCAAAAATTTTACGCAAATGAGAACGATTTTCACTTGCGCTGCATTTGGAGCTCACCTATAACGGTTCTCGACACAGCCCGCGAATGCAACCCATTCGCATTTGTCCCCAAAACGGCTTGTCTCTCGCCTACGGGTCCTCTCTCTCCGTAGGTCTCTCAAGGTGGAAAAGCGGTGGTTATCGATGCGGGAAACGATAACCGCCGCTTTCTCTTTTCGGGGACTGATTTCCATTCCGAAGACATGCAGAAACAAAAACACCCGGATGTTCAATCCGGGTGAGCGCAGAAGATATATGTCTTGTTGGGTCAGACCGTCTTGGAAAGCTTGTCACCGGCCGCCTGAAGAACGTTTTTGTAAAGCCCGTAGTTTTCGCGCGCGTCATCCTTTGGCGCGACGATACATAGCGTTGCTGAACAAATACCACTCTGATCATAGACCGGTGCGGCGAAGCAATGCGTGAAGGTATCAACGATGCTGTCGAACGAGAAAAAGCGTTCTTCATGTGCACGACGGATCTCGGCAATATAGGCATCGATATCCATTTGACGCCCATCGGGCAGGATAAAGTCTTCTGCCGGGATCAGGTCGCGGATTTCCTGATCATCAAGATGCCCCAGCAACAACCGACCAGACGCCGTCCAGGGGATGGCTGTGCGTTCGCCAACATCGGCAGAGATGCGAAATGGGCGACTGCCCTCTCGCTGAAGGGCGACGGTATATTTGTTGCCGTCCAGCATACAGAACTGCGACGTTTCCTTGGTGCTGGCGGTGATTTCATCCAGCACGCCAGCCGCCTGACGGGTCAGGTCGAAATAGTCGCGATAGGCAAGTCCCAGAAAATAAACCCGCCGACCGAGAAAGACCGAACCATGGGCATCGGTCGTCTCAAGCATGCCATGATCAATCAGTGTTCCGATCAGATCATAGACCGTAGAAGTCGGCGCCCCCAAGGCTTGGGCGATCTCGGCGGGACGCTGAGAGGTTTTGACATCACGCAGATGGTCAAGAATATCGAACGCACGATCAATCCCACGCGCACGCTTTCGTACCTGCTGTTCTGCCATAAACCCCTCTCTTAACGTCTTAGCGCAATAGTTGCAGACAGTTATGCCTTACGGAAGGCAATGCAGTCGACCTCTACTTTGCAATCAACAACCATTGACGACTGGACACAAGCACGTGCCGGGGGATTTTCGCCAAAATATTCCTCGAACACGCCGTTGAAGGACCAGAAATCACGCGCGTCATCAAGCCAGACACCGATACGCATGATGTCAGCCGCGCTGTAACCGGCGTCTTCGACGATTTTGAGCATGTTCTCGATCGCGATACGGGACTGTTCAACGATGCCGTTACCAACAACTTCACCGTCACGCATCGGGGTCTGGCCCGATACATACAGCCATCCGTCGGCTTCGGTTGCCTTGGCAAACGGCAGTGCCTTCTGACCGTTGCCCTTACCTTCGCCAACACCGTGTCTTTTAATGCTCATTAAAAATATCTCCTCGTTCTCAAAATTCTGAATTTGCAAGGAAGCCCTGCAAACGTTCGGTTTTCGGCGCGCCGAAAATTTCTTCGGGGGTGCCTTCTTCGTGAATGCGTCCCTGATGCATGAAGACGACCTTGCTTGAAACATCGCGCGCAAAACGCATCTCGTGCGTCACAAGCAACATGGTCATGCCCTCATTGGCCAGATCGCGAACAACGGCCAGCACCTCTGCGACCAATTCGGGATCAAGGGCCGACGTCACTTCGTCAAACAGCATGATTTGCGGGTTCATGGCGATGGCACGTGCGATTGCCACGCGCTGCTGCTGCCCACCGGAAAGCTGACCGGGATAGTGATCGCGACGTTGGCCCATCCCGACACGCTCAAGCCACTTTTCAGCAACTGCGCGGGCTTCGTCCTTGGGCATTTTCTTGGTCTTGATCAGACCCAGCATGACATTGCGAAGGGCTGTCATATGCGGGAACAGGTTGAATTGCTGAAACGCCATGCCGGTCATGGCACGCTGACGGGCAATTTCGCGTTCTGGCAGGCGACGTCGCTGACCACCGTCCTGCTTGTAACCGATGGATTGACCAGCCAGTTCAATCGAGCCCTGCTCGAAGTCTTCGAGAAGGTTCACACAGCGCAAAAGCGTGGTTTTACCCGAACCGGACGATCCGATCAGCGAAACGACGTCGCCTTGCTGCATGGTCAGATCGATGCCCTTGAGGACTTCGACCTTGCCGAAACTTTTGTGAAGGCCGGAAATAGTCAAAATTGGGGACATGATTGCCTCTTTATGGGATCGAAATGCGGCGTTCGACGGCACGACCGGCCTGCTCGATCACGAAGTTCAAAAGGAAATAGACAAAGCCCGCAAAGAGATAGAACTCAAGGCTGAGATAGGTGCGCGAGATAACCTGCTGCGTGGCGAGAAGAAGCTCGACAACGCCAATGATCGACAAAAGCGTCGATGCCTTGACGATCTCGGTCGCCGTATTGACCCAGGTTGGCAGGATTTGACGCAAGGCTTGCGGCAGCAGCACATAAACAAAGGTTTGTCCGAATGTCAGACCAACGGATTTGGCTGCCTCGGTCTGACCTTGTGGAATGGCGGACAAAGCGCCTCGGACGATCTCGCCAACATGCGAAGAACAAAACAGCGTAAGTGCGAGAACACCGGCCTGAAACGCCGTCAGGTCAAGACCAACTACCGACAGAATGTAGAAACACGCCAGGATCAGCACGAACACCGGCGTTCCACGCAAGAAGTCGATATACAAGCGCACGATAAAGCGCAGCCATTTCGCGCCGTAAGTCATCGCCAAACCGACAAACACGCCAAGGATCGAACCAAGCACGACCGATGCCACAGATATCAGGATGGTATCGCCCAAACCCGAAAGCAGGCTGAGCCGCGCGTTCCAAAGTTCAGTCAGGAAAAGAGAAAAGTTCATCTGATACCCCTTTAGCGCGGAACTGCAAGGCGCAGCTCAAGGCGGCGCAGGAGTGCTGCGATCACATAACAGGCAACCACATAGATCATTGAGGCGACCATCCATGTTTCAATCACACGGAAGCTTTCGACATTGATCTTGCGCGCATAAAAGGTCAGCTCCGGCACCGCGATCGCAGCAGCCAGAGACGTGTCCTTGAACAGCGAGATGAAGTTGTTTGAAAGTGACGGCAGCACATTGCGGAACATCACCGGAATGATGATGTTGGTTTTGATCTTGAACTCGGTCAAACCAATTGCAAGCCCCGCTTCACGCAGACCTTTTGGCAACGCCACCAGACCGGAACGGAACACCTCGGCCAGATACGCGCCAGCATAGATCGACAGCGTAAAAACAAAGGACGAGATTTTGTCCAGTGCGATGCCAAGCTGCGGCAGCGCGAAATAGCAAAACAGGATGAGAACAAGGATCGGGGTATTGCGGATCGCGGAGACATAAGCCACCGCGATCCAGCGCAAGGTTTTATGACGCGAAAGCATCCCGAACGCCGCCAGAAGACCGATCCCGCATCCGATCGCAATCGAGACAACGGCCAGAAACAGGCCAAGCCCCAGACCCTCTGCGAGGAGATCCCAGTTACGCCAGATGACGTCAAAATTGAAATCGTAATTCAAAGCGGAATTCCCGAATGCTGGCGTTGATTACTTGTACTCGACAGGGAAACCGATTTTCGGCGTGTCGAGTTCTTCACCAAACCACGTCTTGAAGCTTTCCGCATAGAACGGGAACTCAACGCCGGTCATGCCTTCATGCAGCACGGTATTGACGAAGTTCAACCAACGCTGATCGCCCGGCTTCACGCCACAGGAGTAGCTCTGCGGGTTCCAGGCATAACCGGCATCCTCATAACGGTCCGGGTTCTGAACCATGAACCAGCGAAGGGCAGACTGGTCAGTTGCAGCCGCTTCGGCACGCCCGGAGTTCAGCGCCTGATACATCAGATCGACGCTGTCATACTGATCGACTTCTGCGTCGGGCAGTGCGGAATGCACCATCTCTTCAGCATAGACGTTCTGCAGCACGGCAACAGTAACGTCATCACCAGCTGCTTTCAGCGCGTCGTAATCGGCATAGTCACCATTTGCCATCAACAGCAGGCCAACACCTTCGCGGTAGTAAGGAATGGTGAATTCGATCTGCTGTGCACGTTCGGCAGTCACCGTCATGAACTGGCAGGCCATGTCGACTTTGTCGGTCACAAGGTTCGGAATACGCGCATCACCAGACTGCTGAACATATTCGATCTTGTCCGGATCGCCGAACAGCGCCTTGGCAACCAGACGGCCCATATCGACGTCAAAACCCTTGAGCTGATTGTCACCATCGACAAAGTGCCACGGCGGGTTGGTCGAGCCCGTACCAAGAATCAGATAGCCACGATCAAGGACTTCCTCAAGCTTGCTTGCTTCCTGGGCCGATGCGGAACCAACTGCCGAAACAGCGGTTGCGGTCATGACAGTCGCTACTGCCAGGGTTTTAAGAAATGTCATTTCTGTCTCCAGTTTCAAATAAGCCACACATTCTTGAACCGTTTCTTATTTTTCCGTTATAACGGAATACATGCCGTTATTTCGGATTTACCCTAGCAGCGGCGTTCAAGATATGTCAATTTCGTTTTGCAAAAAGCTGAGAGCGCCAACCTCAAACTCACCAGGAACCAGCATGTTTGATACTCCCTGCCTTGTGATTGATCTTCCGGTCGTCGACGAAAACATTGCGCGTTTCCAGAAGCTTGCCGATGCGGCAGGCCTGCAGACGCGCCCGCATATCAAAACGCACAAACTGCCGTTTTTCGCCAACCGGCAAGTCGCAGCTGGCGCCATCGGCATCACCTGCCAGAAGATCGGTGAGGCCGAAGTGATGGCTGAGGGCGGCCTCAGCGACATATTGCTGACCTACAATGTGATCGGTGACGCCAAGCTGGATCGCTTGTTGGCCTTGGCCAAGAAATGCAAGCTATCGGTGACCTGCGATAATTCGACGGTGGCCGAAGGCCTTTCTTCGCACTTCGCCAATGCAGGGATCGATCTGACGGTTCTGGTCGAATGCGACACGGGTGCAGGTCGGTGTGGAGTCCAAAGCCCGATTGCAGCTTGCGAACTCGCATCGCAGATCAACGGTCTGCCGGGCTTAAGGTTTGGCGGATTGATGACCTATCCGCCGATGGATCATTCCGACGATGTCGATAAATGGTTGGCCGATGCCAAGAAGCTGATCCAGGCTGCCGGCATTGCATGCCCGGTTGTATCCACCGGCGGTACGCCGAACATGGATACACTTGCGGCCTTTGACCACGCAACCGAGCACCGCGCGGGCACTTATATCTACAATGACCGTTCCCTTGTTGCGCGCGGTGCCTGTGGTGTTGAAGACTGTGCTGCCGTGGTTAAAGCAACGGTGGTTTCCCGCCCGACAAAAACACGTGCGATCATTGATGCCGGCTCAAAGGCGCTCAGCTCCGATCTTCTGGGGCTCGAAGGGTTTGGCATGGTGCGCGAGGCAGCTGATGCTTCGATTGTTGGCCTGTCCGAAGAACACGGCATCATCGAGCTTGGTGATAGTGGTTGGAATCCGGCGGTCGGTGACATCATTTCGATCATCCCCAACCACATCTGCGTCGTTTCCAATCTTTTTCCGACCATCTGGGTCAAAGATGAAACCGGCGAAATGACGGAAATGCCTGTCGCGGCACGTGGCATGCTGCGCTAATTCACCCAAGGGAGTTTTGTGATGTCTGTTGATGTCATTTGCATTGGCGAGGCCATGGGTGAAATTTCATTCAGTCCGACAGCCGATACCAGCGTGAAGGTCGGCGGTGATACGTTCAACACCGCAGTTTATCTGGGCCGCCTTGGTATCAAAAGCGCATTTGCCTCCGCCGTCGGGACAGACCCGTTTGGCGATATGATCCGCGCCGAGCTCCAAGGCAATCAGGTCAGCGACGCGTTTCTGATCAGCACGGAGCACGCGAATACCGGCTTATACTCGATAACCAACCGCGCTGACGGCGAACGTTTTTTCCATTACTGGCGCAACCAGTCGGCCGCACGCCAGACATTATCACTGGCCTCCCCCAGCTATCTGCAGGCATTTGAAGATGCAGCTTGGCTTTATCTTTCGGGCATCAGCTTGCATGTCCTAGAAGATGACATGGCGTTGCTGCTACAAACGCTGGAAGCCTGTAAGGCAAAAGGCGGCAAAATCGCCTTTGACGGCAATTTCCGCCCAAAGCTTTGGGAAGGAAAGCATGATCAGGCGCGTGAGATTTATGCTCGCATCACGGCCTTGTCCGATCTCATCCTCCCAACCTTTGAAGACGAGGCGCTTTTATGGGGTGACGCAACAGCACAGGCAACAATTGATCGGATCGCCAAGCTTGGTCCGTCAATGATTGTCATAAAACAGGGTCCAGATGGTTGCTTGCTTTATGATCATGGTGATATCACGCATATCGCGATCCCCAATCCTGTCACGGCCGTCGACACCACGGCTGCCGGTGACAGCTTTAATGCCGGCTTTTTGGCCGCCCTGATCGAGGGCGAGGACGGGGCGGCGGCAACCTTGTCCGGCCACGAACTGGCAGCAAAAGTCATCACACATCGTGGTGCGATTATCCCCGCCGACGTCACGAACGGGTTGCAACCCATATCACCATGACCGCTTTAAAAGCCAAGTCTGGTATTTCGCCTGACTTGGCTTTGTCATTACAGCTTGCGCAAGGCGATCAGAAGCCTCAGCGAGTTGATCGTCACCAGTACTGTCGCCCCGGTATCGGCCAGAACGGCCAGCCACAATCCGGTCAGGCCGGTGATGGATGTGACAAGGAAGACCGCCTTGAGCCCAAGTGCGATGGCGATGTTTTCGCGGATCACCCGCCTTGCACTGCGTGACAGTTTCACGAGATTGACGACATCCCCCAGCCGGGCCTTGACCGCGACCGCATCAGCTGCCTCAAGCGCGATGTCCGTGCCACCGCCAATCGCAATCCCGACATCGGCGGATTTCAGTGCCGGGGCATCATTGATGCCATCACCGACCATGGCTACCGGGCCAGAACGCTTGGGATCATCCCGAAGGGCAGCGAGCGCATTCAATTTGTCCTCTGGCATCAGTTCGGCGCGATATTCCATGCCAAGCTCTGCGGCCATGCGCTTCGCAACACGGTCGGCATCACCGGTCAGCATTACCGGTGTGATGTTCAGTTTGTTGAGCGCTGCCAAAGCCTGTTTTGCATCGCCACGCGCCACATCGCGGAGCGCCAGCGCCCCGATCACCTGCCCGTCTTTCAGAACGACAACAGCCGTACTGCCATCTTCTTCCTGTGTGCATAGCCAGTCGCCCATTTCGCCACCCGGCATACCACTCAGACGTTTGGCAGCGCCGACCTGATACAAAGCACCATCAATGCGTCCTTCGACGCCGGCCCCCGCGATGGTTCGGGTCTGCTCGACGACCGGAAGCTCAAGACTTCGGTTCTCTGCGGCAGTAACAACCGCACGCGCCAAGGGATGGGATGTGACGGCCTCAAGGGCAGCGGCAATCGTCAGAATGCCGTTTTCGCCATATCCCTCTGCCGCCTTGATCGCGCTTAGTTTCGGTTTTCCTTCGGTCAGCGTCCCGGTCTTGTCAAACGCCATGGTGCGCACCGCCCCGATCAACTCCAGGCCAGCACCGCCCTTGACCAGAAGGCCGATCTTTGTTGCCCGGGCAAGGGCCGAGGTCACAGCCGCCGGGGTGGAGATGACCAGCGCACAAGGGCAACCAATCAGAAGCAGGGCGAGACCACGATAGATCCATTCTTCCCAGCCCTGCCCGAACAACACGGGCGGGATCATGACCGTTGCCAGGGCAAGACCCATGATGATGGGGGTATAGATGCGGGCAAACTTGGCAACAAAGCGCTCGACAGGGGCCTTGTGTTTCTCGCTTTGCTCAACCAGTTCGATTACGCGGTCAAGCATCGTATGCCCGGCCCTCCGGGTGACAGAAATCCGCACAGGACTGTCCGTCACGATGGCCCCGGCAAAGACCTCGGCGCCAACGTCGCTATAGACCGGAACGGATTCACCCGTCAGGTGACTGTTATCGATCTCGGCCGCACCAGTTTCGATCACACCATCGGATGGCACGCGCTCACCCGGGCGGACTTCGATGAGATCGCCGATTGCCAGCTGCTTGAGGGAGACGGCCTCAAACCCATCGCCCGAAACCCGCCGAGCGGTTTCCGGGGCAAGCTTCATGAGCGCCTTGACCCCGCTTCGCGCCCGGCCAGCCGCAACACCTTCAAGGCGTTCACCAATGGCAAACAGCAACACGACCATTCCGGCCTCAAGGCTTTCGCCAATGGCAACCGCGCCGATGACGGCCACTGACATCAAAAGCTCGATCGAGAAGATCGCCCCGCTTTGCGCAAGCCGAATGGCCTTTTTCATCACTGGCATGGCCGCCAGCAGGGAGGCCACGGACATCGCATAAGGCACTGTTGCCGGTAAGATCGCCCCGATCACCCCACCCAATGCAAGGCAAATGGCGGCAAAGGCGATCTCGTCATTATCCGCAGACCATGGCGCTATGCGACGCAACAGGCTTTGGGGCGGCGACACGGTACCTTCCCCATTCCCGTCATTCCCCGCGGCATCCTCACAGCAGGACGTGCCGCAGGATGGCTTTGCACCATCACCGCTGGTGGCCGTGCTTTTCTGTTCTGCTGGATAGCCAAGCTTGCCAAGTGTCGGGGAGACGGACTGGCTTTGATCCGCCTTATCAGCGGTGAACCCCAGAGTGACGCTTTCACGCATCATGGAAACATCGACACAGGCAACACCATCCATGCGGCCCAGCGCCGTTTCGATCTTTGCGACGCAAGATCCGCAATCCATGCCCGAGACATGCCATTGATAATGGACGATGCCCGTTTCCTGATCCTTGAGAATTTTCTGAAGGGTGGCGTTGTCATCATCACCCAGCTGGGCCGGGGTCGAAATCCCCTGCCCGTCATCAGAAAAGCTTTGATGCGGCATCGCCTGCGTCAGCGCCTTGAGAACCGCTTCCCGGCAATGCGCGCAGGAACCGACAGTCGGCACATCCGTCCATTTCGCGATGAAAGACATCCATCACCTCAAACAATCAAATTTCCGTTCATGTATTAAGGCGAACGTATTTTGCAGATGACTTCCTGTCAAGGACATTCAAATGAATATTTGAATGTCGAGCTCAGCTAGTCGTGTGTCACATGCGCAAAGGTATCGCGCACGACATGTGAAATGTGGTCATCATCGATTTGATACAGGATATGCCGCCCGCGCCGCTCGGATGCCAGGATACGCTGATCGCGCAAATGGCGGAGATGATGGCTGCAAAGCGATTGCGACATATTGGTCGCCTCTGCCAGCTCAGAAACCGTCTGGGGCTTTTCCATGCAGCGCAAGACAAGCTGCAAGCGCCCGGCATCGCCCAGAAGGGCAAATATCTTTGCGGCCGCTTCGATATCCGGCAAAGACAGGTTCTGCCCAGTTGCCCTTGACGCATCACGGGTAACAGCTTCGCCCTGCTCAGAACTCAGACCGAGACGGGCAGCAGTGTCGCATTCCTGACAATCATCAGGGTCGGTGACAGTAACGGGCGTGCGGGATTTTGTTTTGCTCTCTGACATGGGGACTATTTTCCACGCCCGCCCGCACAAGGCAAGGGGCACGTGAAAATGCTCGCAGATCGCCGCCGCTTCAGACAGGCCTGAAACAAATACCATTGACTCTTTTCGATAATTTATTCATGTTTTACATGAATTACGTAACGTGATTTGAAATTCAGCATTCAGGAGCCCCACAGATGCCCCCAACCCAAGCAGTTGATACGCTTCAGAAAGTGCGCACCATCAGCACGCTTCTTTACTGGGTCTGCGCGATTGCCATCATTTTTCAGATCCTTGTCGTGCCACTTATCTGGTACGCGCCGGGCTGGGTTGAAACCAGCGCCAGTCAGATGACCGTCAGCCTTGCCGATCTCCATGCCCTGTCTGGTTGGCAGAAATACGCAACCATGTCGGTAATGATGATCCCGTCACTTGTTTTGGCCTATGGGATCTATCGCTTGCGCAAGATGTTTGGTGCCTTTGCACATAACGCCATTTTCCAGACAGAACCCATCCGTCACCTCAAGGCGTTTGGGATCGCTCTTATGGCGCAAACCCTGATCAAACCGCTAACAGGTGCGGCAACCTCGGTTCTTGCAACCTTCCACCACCCGGCAGGTGAGCGGATTCTCGCCATCGGACTTAGCAATGCCGAAGCCAGCACACTGTTTCTTGGCGGACTGATTCTTGTGATTGCCTGGGTACTGGGCGAAGCAGCACGGATTGATGACGAAAACCGGAGCTTCGTCTGATGGCCATCATTGTCCGACTGGATGTCATGCTGGCCACCCGCAAGATGAAATCCAAAGAGCTCGCCGCCCGGATCGGGATCAGCGAACAAAACCTTTCACTTTTGAAGTCCGGCAAAGTGCGTGGTGTGCGATTTGAAACGCTCTCCGCCATCTGCACGGAACTCGAATGCCAACCGGGCGACCTTTTGGAGTTTCAACCAGATTAGTGCTCGGCCCAGGCACACAAGCCGAGTACAATAAATCCCGACAACGCGTCCGTTTTAAACCTTCATCCGATCCCCGGACGGGTCGTAGAACGGACGCAGGGATGCTTGGGCGCTCACCACTGTTCCAGCGACATCGATGCTATAGCTTGATGCCAGAATGTCGTTGGCCGTCTCGCCTTCGCATCCGATATAGCCCATCCCGACAGCAGCACCGAGATGATGACCATAGGCCCCCGATGTCAGGTGACCGACAATCTTGCCATCGCGCAGGATCGGTTCGTTATGGAACAGAAGCGGTTCCGGATCGCTCAGGAGGAACTGCACCATACGGCGTTTCAGACCGCTTTCACGTTTGGCGAGAACCGCATCCCGGCCAATAAAATCAGGCTTGTCGGTTTTAACCGCAAAACCCAGCCCGGCCTCAAGCACATGATCCTCGCAGGTGATGTCATGCCCGAAGTGGCGGAAGCCCTTCTCGATACGGCAACCATCCATCATGTGCAAACCACACAGCTTCAGGTCATGGCTTCCCCCCGCTGCTAGCAACGTTTCGAACACATGGGCCGCCATGTCGGTACTGACATAAATCTCCCAACCCAACTCCCCAACATAGGAAACGCGGTGGGCACGCGCGATCCCCATGCCGATTTCGATTTCCTGTGCCGTGCCAAACGGGTTGGCGGCGTTTGAAAAATCGTTGGGCGATACGGTGGATAACAAATCACGTGATTTCGGCCCCATCACAGCAAGCACCGCTTCGCCCGCTGTGACATCGGTAATGACGACCAAATGATCGTCAATATGGCGGCGCATCCACGTTTCATCAGCCAGCCGCGTTGCCGCCGGTGTGACAACAAGATACACCAGCTCCGACAGGCGGGTGATGGTCACATCGGCCTCGATCCCGCCGCGTGAATTCAGGAATTGGGTATAGACGATCTTGCCAACCGGCACGTCCATCTCGCCACCGCAGATGTCGTTAAGGAAGGCCATTGCATGTGGCCCTTCGACCCGGATTTTGCCAAAGGACGACATGTCATACAGACCAACACCGGTTCGGATCGACAGATGCTCTGCCTTGGCATTGTCAAACCAGTTCGGCCGTTTCCAGCTATATTCATATTCCGGTTTCTGACCCGGGTTGGCGAACCAGTTGGCACGTTCCCATCCGGCAAACTCGCCAAACACTGCACCGTTCTTTGCCAAATGTTCATGCAGGGGAGAACGACGAATACCGCGTGACGTTGCCTTTTGCCGGAACGGATAGTGATCTGCATAGAGCAAGCCGAGCGTTTCCGAAACGCGCTCCGTCAAATAGGTTTTATTGCCCTGAAATGGCTGCATGCGGGCGATATCGACATCCCCCAGATCAAAGGGTTTCTCGCCGTCTTCCATCCATTGCGCCAGCGCCATGCCAGCCCCGCCGGCCGATTGAATACCGACCGAATTGAAACCGGCCGCAACCCAGACATTCTCCATGCCTGGTGCCAGACCAAGGTGATAGGCGTCATCGGGCGTGAAGCTTTCCGGACCATTGAAAAAGGTATGAATGCCGGTTTGCCCCAGAAGTGGCAACCGATTGATTGCCATTTCAAGGATCGGTTCGAAATGCTCGAAATCGGGCGGGAGCTCGTCAAACTCGAAACTGTCGGGAATGCCGTTCATGCCCCATGGCTTTGCCTTCGGCTCAAACATCCCCAAAAGGATCTTGCCGGCATCTTCCTTGTAATAGGCGCACTCGTCTGGCACGCGCAGGACCGGCAAGTTGCCGAGATCGGGGACATTGTCGGTGACGATATAATAGTGCTCACACGCGTGCAGCGGCACATTGACCCCGGCCATTTTGCCGACATCACGCGCCCACATGCCCGCACAGTTGACAACCATATCACAGGCAATTTCACCCTGATCGCCATCTTCGGATTGCCATGAAACGCCAGTGATGCGTGCTCCCTGTTTGCGCATGCCAGTCACCTTTGTGCGGCTATAAATCTTGGCCCCGCGTTTGGTCGCACCGCGCGCGAGCGACAACGCAATATTTCCCGGATCGCCCTGCCCGTCTTTGGGCAGATACACACCCGCGGTCACGTCATCAAGATTGACATGCGGGTAGTAACCTCCAACCTCAGCAGGTGAGATTTCCTCGATCTCAACGCCAAATGCACGGGCCATGGCGGCCTGCCGGAACAGTTCTTCCTTGCGGTCCTCGGTCAGGGCCACCGTGATTGCGCCAACGCGTTTGAAGCCCGTGGCAACCCCGGTTTCGTCTTCAAGCGTGCCGTAAAGCTCCTGGGAATATTTGGCAAGGCGGGTCATGTTGGCGGTCGCGCGCAACTGGGCGATTAACCCGGCCGCATGCCAGGTGGTGCCAGATGTCAGTTCCTTGCGTTCAAGCAAGACAACATCTTTCCAACCAAGTTTGGTCAGGTGATAGGCCACCGAACAGCCAATGACACCCCCACCAATGATGACAACACGCGCTTTATCAGGAACAGACATTGGTAAACCTCAATACACTGGCGGAGAAATAATCCACAGCGCAACCGCCGGGATGTCATAAGGATTGGACCAGCGATAGCTGTCACCACGAATGCGGAAACTGTCACCGGTGGAAATCGTGTACATCTCATCCTCGATCCATAGATCGAGGGTCCCGGAGATCAGATAGACGACCTCGGTGGTTGGACGTTTGATGCTGTCCGCGATCTCTGCCCCGGGTTTGAAGGTGGAATGGATCACTTCGAAATCGTCAGTCAGATCCGGCGAAATCAGGGTTTCGACCAAACCGCTGTCATACGCCCCGATCTGACGCCTGGCGGCAGCGCGCACAACGCGTCCCTGCTCATTCTCCGGTGCTTCTGTGGTGCCGAAAAACAGCGACAACGGCACATCAAACAGCGCGGCGATCTCACGCAGATCCTCCATCGTCGGCACAGAAAGACCACGCTCAATCTGTGACAACCAGCCAACAGATCGCCCCAACTGCTGTGACATCTTATCAAGCGTCATCTTCCGGGCGTTTCGCAGGGCACGAATGTCCTGACCGAGTTTGGCAGCGTTCGACATGACTTTCCTCAAAAGGTCTCGCAGCTTGGCATCAAGCTTCGTGAAATTTGTGTCGTATTTTTCACAATCCGTCTATGAAAATTTTCGGTATTTTTTCACGTCCGGTTGATTTCGACCCTCCGTATCGCGGTTTTCCGGGAACCAGCCCCTGTTCCCCAACTAACGTTTTTGAGGTCGCAGCAAGGAAATATGGTTGGAATCACATATGCAGCACGCTGCCCCGACAGCATCGACCATAGAGTCCTTGCCGCTGGTAATCTGATTTGCCTATATGAAGATCAAGAACAGGCGCGACATCAGCGGGCACAAGCCCGCACCAACAGGGAAAACGCTTCAGGAAAGGAAGTCATTCAATGACGCAGAAAGTCGCATTGGTCACGGGTGCTGCACGCGGTATCGGACTTGCCACCACCAAACTGTTTATCGATCAGGGCTGGAAAGTCGCCATGATTGATCGTGACGGACCGGAACTGGATGCTGCGTCAAAAACTGTTTCCGATGCGGCTTCGGCCTTTGAATATGATGTCTCGGACCCAGTACAGGTTGACGAGATGGTCGATGCGGTCCTTTCGGCCTTTGGGCGGCTTGATGCTGTGGTGAACAATGCCGGTGTTGCCGACTTCCTGCCGGTCGAAGAAACCAGCTTTGCTGCCTGGCGCCGGATTATGGAAACCAACCTTGATGGTGTGTTCCTCGTCTCGCAGGCGACGATCCCTGCACTCAAGGAAACCAAGGGCGCGATTGTCAATATCGGCTCGATCTCGGGCCTTCGGGCATCAACGTTGCGCGTGGCCTATGGCACGTCAAAGGCGGCGGTTATTCACATGACCAAACAACAGGCCGCCGAACTTGGTGAATATGGCATCCGCGCCAATTGCGTTTGCCCCGGCCCGGTCAAAACCAAATTGGCAATGGCCGTGCATTCACCAGAAATCATCTCGGCCTACCTCGACGCCATGCCGCTGGGGCGTTACGGCACAGAAAACGAAATCGCCGAAGTCATCCACTTCCTGTGCTCGGAAAAGGCAAGCTTCGTCACCGGCCAGATCGTTGCTGCCGACGGCGGGTTCGAAACCACAGGCGTCGGCCTCCCGGCCCTTCGCGCCAACAAGTAAGGCACAAGCCATGCGCCCCCTTCGCGTGACCATGACGTTTGTTGCAATCCTCTCTCTGACTTCCTGCCTGACCTTCAACTGGCAGCGCAGCGTCCAACAGGCATTGTCGAATGCATGTAACTCTACAGGGGATTGTGGCTCTGAGGGGCCGGGCTCAAACTGAACCCAAAACAAAACGGCGCGTCCTTTTATGGAACGCGCCGTTTGCTGTTTTCTGAAGCGGAAAACTTACTCCCACTCAATCGTCCCCGGGGGTTTCGAGGTGAAGTCGTAGGTCACGCGGTTGATGCCGTTGACTTCGTTGATGATGCGGTTGGCGATGCGGCCGAGCAGTTCTGGCGGGAACGGGAAGAAGTCTGCCGTCATACCGTCGGTTGAGGTGACCGCGCGCAGTGCACAGGCATAATCGTATGTACGACCGTCGCCCATAACACCAACGGTACGCACCGGCAGCAGCACGGCGAATGCCTGCCAGATGGCGTCATAAAGACCGGCATTGCGGATTTCTTCGAGATAGATCGCGTCTGCCTTGCGCAGCACATCAAGCTTGTCACGCGTGATCGGCTGACCCGGAATACGGATCGCAAGGCCCGGACCAGGGAACGGGTGACGGCCGACAAAGCTGTCGGGCAGGCCGAGTTCACGGCCCAAATCACGGACTTCATCCTTGAACAACTCACGAAGCGGTTCGACCAGCTTCATGTTCATGCGTTCCGGCAGGCCGCCAACGTTATGGTGCGACTTGATGGTCACTGACGGGCCGCCGGTAAAGGACACACTTTCAATCACATCGGGATAAAGCGTGCCCTGTGCCAGGAAGTCGGCACCACCGATTTTCTTGGCTTCTTCTTCGAACACTTCGATGAAGAGACGGCCGATGGTTTTGCGTTTAACTTCCGGATCGGTTTCACCTTCGATCGCGCCGATGAAGGTTTCCGAGGCATCCACATGCACCAGCGGAATGTTGTAGTGGTCACGGAACAGCGAGACGACCTGATCGGCTTCGCCCGCACGCATGAAACCATGATCGACAAACACACAGGTCAGCTGATCACCAATGGCTTCGTGGATCAGAACCGCGGTAACGGAGCTGTCAACACCGCCCGACAGACCACAGATGACCTTGCCATCCCCGACCTGCTTGCGGATTTTGTCGATCGCATCGTCCTTATAGGCATGCATGGTCCAGTCGCCGGAGCACCCGGCAACACCGTGCGTGAAGTTCCTAAGGAGCTGTGCGCCATGCGGGGTATGAACCACTTCCGGGTGGAACTGCACGGCGTAGAATTTCTTCTCGTCATTGGCGATGGCTGCAAACGGCGCCCCGTCGGACTTGCCAACAACACGGAAGCCATCAGGCAGCGCGTCAACGCGGTCGCCGTGGCTCATCCAGACCTGTTCGCGTGCGCCTTCGGCCCAGACCCCTTTGAAAAGCTCGCAATCCTCGATCACATCGACAAAGGCACGCCCGAATTCACGATGATCGGAGGTCGAAACCTTGCCGCCCAGCTGATTGACCATGGTCTGCTGACCGTAGCAAATGCCCAGAACCGGAATGCCCAGCTCAAACACCTTGGCCGGTGCAGACGGCGCCTTGTCCCAGTGGACCGAAGCCGGACCACCCGAAAGGATCACGGCCTTGGGGGCATATTCATCCAGGAACGCGTCCGAGATGTTGTTAAAAGGATGGATCTCGCTATAGACACCGCTTTCGCGCACGCGACGTGCAATCAGCTGGGTGACCTGGGATCCAAAATCAATAATCAGCACGCGATCAGTCATCGGGCCGTATCTCCGTCGAAGATTGGGTTGCGCCGTACATACGCCAAACCATCGTCATGGGCAACCCGGCGCAGGTGGTCACCCAACGATGCATTCAAAAAACTTTTCCAAGCCTTGCGAGACGGGATGGTCAATTGCGGCGGTTTTGCGCGCAAGCCACCCCGAAAATCCCACAATTGGTCCCTTTTTTCTGCGCAATAGCCGCGCAGTATCCACCCTAACGGAACACGGGAAACACCCCGTCCAAGCATGAGCAGCACACGATCACGCAGAGCAAGGGACACATTATCATGAGCAGTTCTACCGGCAGCAAAATCGCCATGGCCGTTGCGGGCCTTATCCTGATTGCGGGTACGGCAACCGCGATCGCCATGACCCAGAAAGGCGGCGGCACCACCCTGCCCGTCACCAACAGCGAAGAAGCCGCGCCAAGCGAAAGCAGCAAAAGCCTGATCCCCGATAGCGTCGAGGAAATCGTTCCGGGCATGAAAAACCTTGAGAACGGCGACGCATCCAAAGGTGATGGCAACGCAACCGGCACCGGCAGCATCTTTGACGAGCCGGTAAAGTCCACCGAGTAACGCATTCTTGCGTTCACGGTTAAACAAAATCGGCCCTGCGAGCATCGCGCGCAGGGCCTTTTTCTTTACAGGCAGAGTAAGGGCGGCATGAGGCTTGGCTTGGGTTTCATATGCCATGCCCGCCACTGCCATTACTTTACCTTGCCTTTTGCTGTACGTTCGAACACCGCAACAAAGAAGCCATCCGTGCCATGGACATTCGGCGACAGACGCAGCCAGGGCTTGTCCTTGCCACCCGGGACTGGCACCGATTTCGGCGCATCCGGCCAGATTTCACTGATCGGCACAGGTTTGAAGTCCTTGCGATCGCGCATGAAGGTTTCGATCAGACGTTCATTTTCTTCGGGCATGATCGAGCAGGTCGCATAAATCAGGCGTCCGCCCTTGGTGACCTTTGCGGCACCGGCCTTAAGAATTTTGCTTTGCTGCGCCATCAGGGCCCGCAGATCGCGCTGCCCGATACGCCAGCGCAGTGCCGGGTTACGACGGAGCGTCCCAAGACCCGAACACGGTACATCCAGTAACACGCGATCAAAGAAGCCTGACTTGTTGCGCAGCCAGCTATCGCGTTCATCGGCAATGATGCGCTGCTGAATGCAATCACCTGCGCCTGCACGGCGCGCACGTTTACGGGCATTGTCCAGACGACCGCCATGGGTATCGCAGGCAAGAATGCGGCCCTTGCCGCGCATGTCTGCAGCCATGCCAAGCGTTTTGCCGCCACCGCCTGCGCACATATCAAGGATCGTCATGCCGGGCTTCGCCCCCACAAGGTTGACGCAAATCTGCGATGCCTCATCCTGAATTTCGATCAGGCCATCCTTATAGGCCTTGGTTACCAGCATGTTGAGGCCAAGCGGCAGGCGCAAACCATTGGGCGCATATTTGGTACGTTCGATATCCTTGATGCCATCGGATTTCAGCGACTTGATCGCATCTTCGACGGAACCCCGCAGGCGATTGACCCGCAGGTCAAGCTTGGCCGGCTGGTTATAGGCCGCCATCTCGTCTGCCAGATTTTCATGATGGAGCTTGAGCAGCTCTGCATAGAGCCATTTTGGCAGTTCGGTTTTGACCGCACCTGGCTGCGCATCATGATCAAGGCTGTTACCCGCAAGCTTGTTGGCAAGATGCCGTTCATTCGGGCGCAGTTCATCGGGGCAGAACTGATCGCCGTTAAACAGCCCTTCGATGGTGTCGCGGTCCAAGCCGTCATGCAGGACGAGCTCGGCGATCATGCGTGCACGGCCGTCCTGGAACTGATAGTCGCATTCGGCCAGCCACCAGCCCAGACGGGCCTGATGGCGGATCAGGTTATAGAAACGCTCACTGATTTCGCGACGATCCCCGCCACCGATATACCGGCGTGATCCGAAATAGCCTGACACAACGCGGTCGGCGTCATCTCGGTTATGGGTCCAGCCATCGTAAAGTTCAATAACGGCTGCTATGCGGGCACCGGGTTTCAAAGCGAAAAATCCAACCTGTTTGCGGGTGATGAACTGCTTCGCATATGGGAAGCAAACGATCACTCTACCTGAAAAAAGCTGATGACGGCAGGGATGCCTGCCGTCATCGAAATTTGAATGCGCCTCATATCATGGCAAGAACCATTCGCCAACCGCATGAAACGCAAGGCTGGTCCGCCAATCAGCGGGCGCAACCGCCTTAGCCGCCCGGACGATAGTTCGGTGCTTCGCGGGTAATCGTCACATCATGGGCGTGGCTTTCACGCAGGCCCGCATTGGTGATGCGGACAAACTCGGCGCGTTCGCGGAAGTCCGCAAGGGTAGCCGAACCGGTATAACCCATCGATGCCTTGAGACCACCAACCAGCTGGTGGATGATCTGACCAGCCGGACCTTTGTAAGGAACGCGGCCTTCGATGCCTTCGGGGACCAGTTTCAGATTGTCCTGAACATCCTGCTGGAAGTAACGGTCCGCCGAGCCACGTGCCATCGCTCCGACCGAGCCCATGCCACGATAGGACTTATAGGAACGTCCCTGATAGAGGATGACTTCACCGGGTGCCTCGTCGGTACCCGCCAGAAGCGAGCCGACCATGCAGGTGTTAGCCCCGGCTGCCATCGCCTTTGCGATATCGCCGGAAAACTTGATGCCGCCATCGGCAATGATCGGCACACCAAGCTTTTGCGACATTTCGCCGCATTCAAGAACCGCGGTCAGCTGCGGGACGCCAACACCGGCAACGATACGGGTCGTACAGATCGAGCCTGGGCCGATACCGACCTTGACGGCGTCGGCACCGGCTTCTGCCAGGGCCTTGACGGCTTCGGCAGTTGCTACGTTACCGGCAATGATCTGGGTATCGCCAACCTGTGCCTTGATCTGCTCGACCGCCTTGATCACACCCGCCGAATGGCCATGTGCGGTATCAATAACGAGAACGTCCACACCGGCTTCGACAAGGGCGGCGGCACGTTCAAAACCGGATTCCCCGACACCCGTTGCCGCAGCAACGCGCAGACGACCACTTTCGTCCTTGCAGGCATTCGGGTGCAGCTTGGCTTTTTCGATGTCCTTGACCGTGATCAGGCCGGTGCAACGATAGGCCTCATCAACAACAAGCAGCTTTTCAATGCGGTGTTGGTGAAGGAGTTTTTTGGCCTCAATCGTTTCGACATTCTCGGTCACCGTGACCAGACCTTCGTGGGTCATCAGTTCGGAAACCGGCTGCGAACGGTTGGATGCGAAACGCACATCACGGTTGGTCAGGATACCGACCAGCTTGTTCGAGCCACGTTCGACAACCGGAATACCGGAAATGTGGTTGGCATCCATCAGGTCGAGCGCATCGGCCAGCGTCTGATCGGGATGAATGGTGATCGGGTTAACAACCATACCCGATTCGAACTTTTTCACACGGCGAACTTCTTCGGCCTGCTGGGCGATATCGAGGTTCTTGTGAATGACCCCCATGCCGCCATGCTGTGCCATGACAATCGCCATTGCGCTTTCGGTTACGGTATCCATTGCCGAGGAAAGCAGCGGGATTTTGAGTTCGATATTCTTGGTAATGCGGGTGTTGGTCTGCACCTGAGCAGGCAGCACTTCTGATGCTGCGGGTTTGATCAATACGTCGTCAAACGTCAGGGCTTCGGCAATGCGGGTCATCTGGCCACCTCGTTAATCTGAGTTGGCGCGGAATTTATACACGTTATGCCCCAAATGCCAAGTTTTGTGCGCCCATAACAGCCCTGTGATTTTATTGATGCTTTATTTTGCGCATTCCGTTAGAAACTGGTCGATGGGGCTGCCGTCAGGCGAGCCCCTTTTTTGTTTCTGCAAATGCGGACCGCAGGGCAAGCGCCAAGCCAGCAACAAGCCGCACCTTCACCTAGAGGCTAAAGACGAACTGGTCGTAATCCATCCCGGCATCGGCAAGCAGGCCCGTGACCATTTTGATCCCGCGCGCCATGCCTTCCTTGCGGTTGGCTTCCTTTGCCTCTTCGTCGCAAAGTGCCTTATAGAGCGGGATGACCTTGTCGACCGCGTCACGGCGCGGCACACGGCGGTTGGAATGATATCCGATGATCTTGCCATCCGGACCAAAGGTCGGCGTGACATTGGCCAGCACCCAGTAATGATCACCATTAGCACTGCGATTGATCACATAAGCGAAAATCTCACGCCCGGCCTCGATGGTTTGCCACAGCAGGGCAAAAACACATCTGGGCATGTCAGGATGTCGGATGATGCTGTGCGGCTGACCAAGGATATCGCGTTCCCGATATCCGGCGACACGCAGGAACGTGTCATTGGCATAGGTTATTCTGCCTTTGAGATCGGTCTTGGAGACAATGATCTCATGCTCGTCAAAATGACGCTCCACACCTGTCAGGCTTAAGTTGTCCTGTTTCATCAGATAATTCCCACAAGCAATGGCCACCCCACATGGCCCGTTCCACCCATTCTGCAAGGTTTTTTACCTTGCCCTCTGATCATTAAAGCCAACAGCCTGATCAGGGTTTGATGTAACGCAACAATGCCTGAAGAATTATAACTATTCCAGTCTAGCGCCTTGTGGATACTGGAATAATTTTTCGCCTGTTATTCGACAGGCGACCAGCTGTCGTCTTCGCGAATCTCGGCATTCTTGATGTCGTCTTCGGCATTGTTCTGCCCGCGGAAGCCGGTTGCGATCAGATAGGCCTCGGGACTTTCCGGGCGCGATGCTGGTGGCTTGGCGTGTTTGGTGACGCGGAAATTCTTCTTCACGCGGTCAAGCAGGTCGTTCTCCGTTCCGCCCTTGAACACCTTGGCGATGAAAATCCCGCCCGGTGCCAGAACTTCTTCAGCAAACAAAAGCGCATGTTCGACCAGATCGATAATCCGGATATGGTCGGTCTGACGATGGCCGGTGGTTTCCGGCGACATATCCGAGATCACGGCATCCACCGGGCCCTGCAATTCATGCTTGATCATGTCAGGCGCCTGGATGTCGAGGAAGTCCGCCTGCAAACAGGTCGCGCCCGAAATACCTTCCCATTCAAGGATATCAAGGCCAACGACCTGGCCCTTGCCATGTTTGGAGCCGACCATATCAACCGCCACCTGCGTCCAGCCACCCGGAGCTGCGCCAAGGTCAACAATGCGCATGCCGGGTTTCAGCAAATCGAACTGGTTGTTGATTTCAATCAGCTTGAAGGCCGCGCGGGATCGATAGCCCAAGCGTTTGGCTTCCTGCACATAGGGATCATTGAGCTGGCGGTCGAGCCAGCGCGTCGAGGACAGCTTGCGCCCCTTGGCACTTTTCACCCGCGTGCGCAGGCCACGGCGTGCGCCGGTATCGATGGCTGCAATGGCCGAACCCTTGCGGCGGCGCTGCCCGCCTTTTCCGCTGCGATTGTCGCTCATGATCTATCCTGAACTGAATTCTGTTTTGGTCAAACCTGTCGGGACACAAACGTCAACCGATCAGGAGGAAGCCGGAATATGGGACACTGTATGACGGCGCGCGTCGCACGGGTCAATAGCATGGCCGTCTGCACGCATCAAATCGACCAGAATGCCTTCACGCAGGCCACGGTCGGCAACCTTGAGCGTCGCCAGCGGCCAGATATCACGAATCGCGGCAAAGATCGCAGCCCCGGCATCCATCAGTTCGGCACGCTGATTACCGATGCAGGGATGCCCCTTGCGCTTGTCCGATCCCATCCGCAAAAGCAATTCGGTCACGCGTTCCGCATCATCAAAGCGCAGATCAGACCCATCGACCTTGTGACGTTCATACCGTTCAAGGCCCAAGGCAATACCGCAGAATGTGGTCACGGTACCCGATGTGCCAACCATCTGGACCTTGTCATCATCAAGCATGTCCGAGCAGCAATTGCGCTGCGCAAATTCTTCGAGACGCTGCCGGATCTCGCTGCGCATGGCTTCAAACCGTTCGCGGCGTTCCTCAACCGTGGCATAACGTTCGGTCAGGCACAAAACACCACACGGCATGGAAAGCGTTTCAATGCACTGGGTCTTGCCGGTTTTATCCACCTTGATCCAGCAGATTTCGGTACTGCCACCGCCAATATCGAACACCACCGCATAAGGGCGTTCATCAAGCAGTGCCGAGCAGGCCTGAAGGGCCAGGCGGCTTTCTTCATCCGGGTTGATGATATCAAGTGAAATGCCGGTTTCATCAAACACGCGACGCACGAATTCTTCGCGGTTATCGGCACTGCGGCAGGCCTCGGTCGCGACCGCACGCAGTTTCGCACCGGGATGGCGGCGCAATTTCTTGGCACAAACACGCAGCGCGTCAATCGCGCGATCCATCGCCGCATCACACAGATAGCCCTTTTCACGCACACCTTCGCCAAGGCGAACAACGCGCGAAAAGGCATCAATGACCTTGAAGCCGTCATTACAGGGACGCGCGACCAGAAGTCGGCAATTCGAGCTGCCAAGATCAATCGCGGCATAAATCGGGGCGGTGATGCAATCGACCATGCGTGACGATTTGCCACCATGATCCGGCACGTGAACGGCGGTTCCCGGTTGCGGCATGCCCGGTTTATCCGGACCATCCAGCACGGCATGCCCGCCCATTGCAGCGCCGCCTGCCGGGCTGCTGGCCCTGTGCGTGTTGCTATGGGGAGAAACGTGCTTCACCTTTCGAAAACCTGCCTTTTGTTACGTGCGCATATTCCGTATCGCTGATCATCAAGACATTTATGTGACGATCTTGCGAATCAACTATATGAGTGTAACGACAATCCCCCGCAAGGCAAATCCCGTATGCCGTAATCGCATGGTTGAACAGATCGAAACAAAAAAGGGGTTGCCAAAACCGGGCGGGTTTTATACATAGCGGCCCACACCGCGCCGCATGTCGTGCATGGTGGACCAAGTTTTGTTGGGGAATAGGTTAACGGTAGACCTACGGACTCTGACTCCGTCAGTCCTGGTTCGAATCCAGGTTCCCCAGCCAACCTTTCCGGATATTGCAGCGCATTCTTTGCCACGCAATTTGTACGTTCCGGGCTATAAATGACGTACGCAAAGTCCTGCTGGGGAATAGGTTAACGGTAGACCTACGGACTCTGACTCCGTCAGTCCTGGTTCGAATCCAGGTTCCCCAGCCACTTTGCCCAACCTTCCCCAAAAGCCTTACCCATTTCAGACAGCAGCATAGTTGCCGCCTGTGCATCTTCGTTTTAGAGTGCCGCATTATTTATCGCGATTGGGGCATTATATGAAAACCGCGACCGGTGGCTGCTTGTGCGGCAAGATCCGATTTACGATCGGAGGTGAGCCCTATCGGGTCGGGCTTTGCCATTGTCTTGATTGCCGCAAACATCACGGGGCGTTGTTTCATGCCTCTGCCGTTTTTCCGGATCAGGCCGTCAAGGTTGACGGGGAAACAAGCAGCTTTCAGGGACGGCATTTCTGTGCGGCGTGCGGGTCATCGGTCTTTTCGCGCACCGAGGACGAGATCGAGGTGCATCTGGGCGCCTTTGACGCCCCGGACCAATTCATCCCGACCTACGAGCTTTGGACGATCCGGCGAGAAGCCTGGTTTCCTGAACTTCCGATCAAGCATCACTATGAACGCGATCGCACATCGGAAGGCCGCCGGGAGGATTAAGCGATCCGGGTAATACCCTGGTCGGTGATCAGCACATCGACCGGGACGTCATATTGATGGGGCAAAATGTCATCAAGACGGGTTACCTCAAAGCCGATGCCGATGACCAGTGGCTTGGGATCACATGCCGCCAATGTCCGGTCAAAGAACCCACCGCCATAGCCCAGCCGGTAGCCCTGCCCGTCAAAGCCGACAAGCGGGGCGAGCAGAACATCGACTGCAACCACGTCTGTTCCCCTGGGTTCCGGAATACGGGCAAAGCCCGGCACCATTTCGGTTTCCGGCGTCCATGCCTGAAAGACCATCGGTTGATCCTTGCCCGACACCACCGGCAAGGCCGCACGGCCCCCGGATGCAATATGCCCTTCGATCACCGGGCGCACATCGATCTCGTTCTGGATTGGCCAGTAAAAACCGACATTGGTATTGCCATGATCGGCAAGGAACGTCGCAAACTGCGTGCGAATTTTATCAGAGAGCTGATGATGGGTCGCCGCATCAAGGCCAGCCCGCCAGCCCAACAAGGCCCGCCTGACAGCGTGACGCCATTCTGACTGGCTGGTTGCGTCACCGGTGGCGGGTGCAGCGGGAAGATCAAGGATCATGAATGCCTGGAAAGTTTGCCGGTTTTATCAAAGTCGTTCCGGGAGGCTACATCAAAAACCCGGGCCCATAAACGCATAACGCGCCGGAAACCCGGCGCGTTAACGGTTGTCAGCAAAGAAAGCTGCAAGCCAGATAGAAATTTAGAGAATGGCGAGTTCTTCTGCCGACATGCGGCCATTGCGACCTTCAATCAGCTCAAACTGAATTTTCTGCCCTTCATCAAGTCCCTGCAGACCAGCACGCTGAACAGCGGTAATGTGCACGAATGCATCTTTGCCGCCCTCGTCCGGGGTGATGAAGCCATAACCCTTGGTCGCATTGAACCACTTAACCGTTCCGGTAGCCATATCCGTAGTCGTCCTTAGTTTAGTATGCGCATTTCCAAAGTCAGAAATGCTTGAAAACAGTCCCTACCTTACACCGCGCAAGGGCACAATTACCATCAACCAGAAAGCAACCACGCACTTGAAAGATGCACTGCATCGTTTCAATAATTACCGAAATTTTGGCTTAGTGCAATGGATTCATGTATTAAGTTCTTTTTTACCATCAGGAATTATCTGCCATGTGATGTGTATCACCGGGCTGCAACCGGCCTGAACCGAACACACCCATAGATAAATCAAATATAGACACTAATTCTCGCAAAGGTTCTGTATCGCGACAAATCAGCGACAGATCGACCACAATCACCGGCGGCAAATCGGCTGCGACGATATCGGTCCGACCAAACACGCGGATATTGGTGCTGTCGCCAATGATCCCGGTCAAACGGTTGGCAACCAGAAGATCGACGGCCTGCTCAAGACTGCTTAAGTCATGCCTGACGACCTCCCCGCGCAGCGAAAGTTCCGGTCGTGGCAAATTGGCAAGGATCCCCACATCCACCTTGGGCAAGGCGCGAATATCGATGACGACACGCTGAAACACCCTGAGCTCAAACCGAACCTTGCTGTCAGATGCGATGGTATTTTCAAACGTGGTCGGGCGCGAGGCCAGAACACAGTCGGTCAATCCGCTATCAAGGGCATCGCGAAACCGGTTATAGGGAAACACATCGAACGCCACCGGGCGCATCTGCGCCCCAAGGAGCGTGATAAATTTACGCTGTTCCGGAAGTGCATAACGCCCCACATTTGGCCTCAAACACGATATTGCTCGCAACCCTGACGGCATCGGTCGCCTGCGCAGCAGAGGCCCCAAACCCCAGGGCCATAACAACCATCGCCCCCAACACCATCCATCGTGCTTTTAGATTGAAGTTTCGGATCACTTGAACGCCCTGAATTTATGGTTATCGGGCTGACGCCGCGCGCAACGGATCGCGGCACATCAGGCCATGTTGGGTGCGGCCAGAAGCGCATCATAGAATGTGCTTTGCGCAGCATCGAGCGTCGACAATCAACAAGGTGAGACAACAGCAAAATTGCCGACTTTGACCTCGCCAGAAACAGTGATTTCATCAGATTTCTGTTTATCTGCGCGCAGCGGCACCGCAGACACGATAAGCAAAATCGTGACAGATGAAAGCACTCGGACTGCACGAAAAACAAGATGCGATACCATCATTCACCCGCCGCCTTTTGCGACACCAGTTTTCTGTGTGACTTCTTTGCCGGCTTACAAAAAACTTGTGCAAGAAACTCTTGTCATCAAAGGCTTAGCGGCCCATTTATTCGAAATGACTGATTTTGTCATTTTCTCTGGGGTAGAATTGCGTGACAAAGCCCTATGCTTTAGACGATGATAGAGATAACAGTATAGAAAACGTATAAATTACACTCAATTGTGTACGAGCAACCTAAAGCATCGGTTAATAACGGTGCGGGGTTGAAATTGGGACACCGTTAACTGAATGGGTATGGAATTCGGATCGGATAACAGGCAGTGACAGCGACAACCAAGATCGCGAACCCGCGCGATATTGCTCATAGCGTTATGGCGCTCGTTAACGAACTCAACCTGCAGCCTACGCCACAGGTTTATCATGTATTTTACAGCTATCTGACCGATGAGGTTCCCGAACTCAGCCAGTTGATCAAGGTTCTGATCCGCAACACGCAGGATCTTGATGAAGAGACGGTGTTTCGGATTTACCACAAATATCTTGGCACCCACGCGATGCAGCAGCATCTCAAACAAGGGGTCGAGGGACTTCAGTCCGCGGTCGAGCGGGTCGAACAGGCCGTCACATCAGTGATGCGCGATACCGATGTCTTCTGCGGCGAGATTGATGTGGCATCACAGCAACTGCTGGCCGATGACATTACCTTACAAGAAGCGCGCTCTGTCAGTCGCGATCTTTCGGAGAAATCGACCAAGGCGCGCGATACCTACAGCTCGTTTAATGGCAGTCTTGAGGAATATCACAAGGAAGTCCTTCGGGTGCGCACCGAGCTTGAGCTTGTCCGTCGCGATGCGTTGACCGATACCCTAACCGGGATTGCCAACCGCAAGAATTTTGACTCCTCTTTGCGTGATGCCGTGACGACGACCATGGAATCCGGTGCGCCGCTGTCGCTTTTGATGATCGACATCGACCACTTCAAGGATTTCAATGACAATTTCGGGCACCGCGCCGGGGACGGGGTTCTCAAAGCTGTGGCCCGGGTTCTGGTCAGTTCAACCAAGGGGGCGGATACGGTTGCACGCTATGGCGGCGAGGAATTCGCGATCATTCTGCCCGATACGGCCGCCGACAACGCGCAAAAACTTGCCGACAAGTTGCGACAAAACGTTTCAAACCAGCATATTATCAACAAGAAAACCGGCAAGGATTTCGGTAAGTTAACCGTTTCAATTGGCTTGACGGCCTATCATCTTGGAGAGAATATACTGGAGTTTGTGGACCGCGCAGACAAAGCACTTTATATGGCTAAGCAGGATGGTCGAAATACCTGCATTGCCCAATAGACAAACCGCTGCAGAATGCACCAAAACAGGACATAAATAAATACATCTCTGATAACAGAGAGACAGACCATAAAAACAAGAATAATAACCAACAAAACACCGAGCTAACACACGTGTCCGAATAGGCCAAAAGAACAGGACCGATGATCTAACAATCGGGCTTGTCATGTACAACATGGTAATGTGGTGCGCTGGCTTTGCAGGGCGGAGAAGCAGATGAATACACCGAGTAACGAACGTAAGATCGAGCTTGAGCACAAGATTTTCAAAACGTTCGAAGAATGCCACTTTCAGAAGTCTGATGTCTCAGACGAAGCTCTTTTTGTCCTGAAAATGGCAGAAGGATCGGTTGTGTCTTTGCCGCTTAAAGCGATTTGCCGGGAATTCGATATCGACCCGGAATCCAAGGATGGCGATCTGATCAACCTGATCGACAAGGCGCTGAACTTCATCAACGTCCTGCGCCCGGGCGATAATTTGCCACGCGAAGTCCTGACTGGCGAAGCATCCTGGGCTGTTGACGAAGACCACAAGGCGATTGCCTATAACCGTATTACCATGCAGTTGGTGACCTGGATGTCGGGGAGCGAGGAGCTCATCACCGACCCGGACGAACTGATGCAGATCGCCGAAGATCCGAACACCAAGAAAAAGATCAACCAGGCCTTTGACGAAGTTGCCGAGAAGCTTGGCATGGGGAAGGAAAACCGCGAGGAAGTCGTCAACCTTGTCCATCAGGTCGCAGACGAGCTGTCTTATATCGAGACGCTTCGCGTGAAATATCGCAAGATCCTGATGGTGGATCGCAAGATGCAGGAACTGCGCCGCATCTATGCCCATGAAAAAGGTGTTCTGGAAACCGTAACACAGGCCATTCGCCTGCTTGATGACGCCAAGAAGAAGTTCGAAACCACGTTTGACGAGCTGGACGCCAATACCGGGGAAATCATGTCGGTTCTGCGCAACTTCACATCCCAGCGCCAGTACATCCGAAGCCAGCGTGACGACCTCTATAAACGTCTGCGCGCCTGGCAGCCGCTGATTGAACAGTGGGAAGAACTCGAACTGGAACGCGGCCCCAAGGCCGTCAATCTGGTCAAAGAGACCTATCAGTTCTTGGCCCCGCGCTTCATGAAGGTCAAGCAATGGCTTTTGATGACCAAGGTGCAGGACGGCGTTTCCGAGCAGCATAACTTCAAGAACGAAGACGAACGCATGGGCAAGCTCAAAGGCAAAATGATGCAGTGGTAAGCCCTGCCCCACCTTCCCCGACATGAACAAAGGCGCGCTGTTTAGCGCGCCTTTTGTCATATGGGCTTTTTCAAGATCGCCTGATCAGAAAACCTAGCCGGTCTGATCACCGGTCATCGTGATCTTGAGCGCGATATGATCGTCAAGAACGGCAATCGACTTGGATGCATTTGCCGGAACAGGCACCTTGCGATCAATGCAATAAGCAATCATTGCTGCCGCCAATTCTGCCCCTGCTGTCGGGATAATCGCCTTTTGACCATCATCAGAGGTCACCGTCATACGCGCGATCACTTCGGGCTTGCGTTCCACTTCAAAACTGCTGATCTGACCAGCCGGAAGCGTTTTCCCTGTGCGCCGACCATGGGCCAGAATGGCCTTGATCAGTTCGCCGTCCTCAAAAACGATGCAGCGTATTTCACGCATGGTCGGAAACCCTCAAACAGTTGTTTGATTACATATGCTTGGAATCAAACAACAAAACAAACATCTAACGTCGCATGCGCCATTAGACATAGTGCTGATCGCTTGCGCAATCGGCAAAACCGCCATCTCAACTGGTCGCAAGCCAAACACCCACACCGATCATCAGCGTGCCGGCAACCCGGTTGAGAATGCGGACATTGCCGCTTTTTTCAAGGAACTTGCGCAGTGAACGACCGCCCGTCGCATAAAGCGTCATGCAAATCAGTTCAGTGACAAGAATGATGGCAACCAGTACCGAAAGCTGCGGCGCAATGGCATGCTGAAGACTGATGAAGGGCGGCAACAGGGAAATCATGAACGCCCAGCCCTTCGGGTTGGCAATTGCCGTCACAAAGCCCTGTGCAGCCAACCCGCCGGCCGAGGCTGTCTTGGCGCTTTCGACCTCTGCCGAAATGGCCATCCGCCCGCGCGACCGCCACAGCTGAATGCCAAGCCACACCAGATAGGCGCCGCCAATATATTTGAAGACCGCAAAGACCGCCGGGTACTGAAGCATGACGGCGGCAACACCAAGCGCAGACGCAACTACAACGATGCCAACACCCACCAGTTCACCCATCATCATCCAAAGCGTACGCTTCAGACCAATTGTCATGCCAAGGGTAAGTGCAAGTGTCATGCACATGCCCGGCGTAATGGAGACAAAGAAGGCCGTGGGGATAAAAGCCCCGATCAACGACAAACTCAGCATAACGTTTCCTGTGGCTTGGGTGGCGCCGTGTCCTGAGCGTCATTTTTGGGGCATGACGGCGTCAGGGCGGAAATGACTAACCCATAAGTGAAATCCCGACCAGTCTCTTTTTGTCATGACCGCCTTAACATCCCCCTCACCCCATCTGTTTGCCACCAAAAACAAGGCTGTATTGTTGGGAAACGACGCATCGGACCGACCCGCGCAATCCGGCCTCGCTAAATTCCACTCAAAAAACAAACCAAAAGGTACAAAAATTACTTGACCTGAAGCGGCCCCGCGACGAAATTGGGGGCGTCGCCAGCAAAGGCTGGCATCCTAAGCCAATTGATGAAGACCGATGACCGCAGACATTTGCAACATTGATGCATATGCCGACCGTGCCGAAGCCAGCGCTTCGCGCACCATTGCGCTGTCTGCCCTCAACCTAATTTCCGGTCTCCTTGGTCTAGCAGAGCTAGGCGCTCTACGACTTACTCGCCCCTGAGCGAACCATGCCGGTCCGGATCACACGCAAATCATGTCGATCCATTAGCCGCAGCTCAGGGGAAAAAGTCGCGCCAGACGGCCCGCACTCCTTCCAGACAGAATTCACATACCGGGCAAAGACCCGAATGATCAGGAAACAAGACAATGGCTAGTGCAAACGACAATCGCGTCATCATTTTCGACACCACCTTGCGTGATGGGGAACAGTCCCCGGGTGCTTCGATGACGCTTGATGAAAAGCTGCGCGTGGCGCAGGCGCTGGCGGAATTGAAGGTTGATGTTATCGAAGCGGGCTTTGCCATTGCATCGAACGGCGACTTCCAGTCCGTCAATGAAATCGCAAAACAGATCTCCGGCCCGACCATCTGCTCGTTGGCCCGTGCGGCCAAGGGCGATATCGAACGCGCCGCCGAGGCATTGGAACCGGCTGAGAACAAGCGTATCCATACCTTTATCTCCACAAGCCCCCTGCATATGAAATACAAATTGCAGATGGAGCCGGAACGCGTTCTGGAAAAGGTGATCGAAAGCGTGACCTTGGCGCGCAACTTCACCGATGATGTCGAATGGTCGGCAGAAGACGGTTCGCGCACCGAGCACGACTTCCTTTGCCGTTGCGTCGAAGCCGCCATTGATGCCGGTGCGACCACGATCAACATCCCGGATACTGTCGGCTACACCACGCCGACCGAATATGCCGACCTGATGAAGATGCTGATCAACCGTGTCCCGAACATCGACAAGGCAATCTTGTCAGTTCACTGCCACAATGATCTGGGTATGGCTGTTGCCAACTCGATCTCGGCGGCCAATGCCGGCGCCCGTCAGATCGAATGCACCATCAATGGTCTGGGCGAACGTGCGGGTAACGCCGCACTTGAAGAAATCGTTATGGCGATCAACACCCGTAACGATGCCTTCCCGTTCACCACGGGTCTGGACACCACCAAAATCATGAGCGCCTCGCGGCTGGTGTCAGCCGTTTCGGGCTTTGTCGTGCAGCCGAACAAGGCGATTGTTGGCGCGAACGCATTCGCCCATGAAAGCGGCATCCACCAGGATGGTTTCCTGAAGAATTCCGAAACCTATGAAATCATGAAGCCGGAATCGATTGGCCTGAACAAATCGAGCCTGGTGATGGGCAAGCATTCCGGTCGCCATGCCTTCAAGGAAAAGCTCAAGGAGTTGGGCTTTGCCGAATTGGGCGACAACGCGATCGAGGATGCATTCGCACGCTTCAAGGAATTGGCAGACAAGAAGAAAGAAGTCTATGACGACGATATCGTCGCCCTGGTTGATGACGGTCTGCGTGACAACGAACATATCAAGTTTGTTGGCCTGACCGTAACCTGTGGCTCCAAGGGTCCGCAGACCGCAGAGCTGGAATTGACCGTTAATGGCGAAACCCGCACGGCCAAAACCACTGGTGACGGCCCAATTGATGCGACCTTCAACGCGATCAAGGAAATCTATCCGCATGACTGGCGCCTGAAGCTTTATCAGGTCCATGCGGTTACCGAGGGCACCGATGCACAGGGCACTGTGACCGTGAAGCTCGACGGCGAAGATCGCACCGTGGTTGGCAACGCATCGGATACCGACACGGTAGTTGCGTCCTGCATTGCCTATGTCACCGCGGTGAACAAGCTGATCGAAAAGAGCAAGAAGACCGCACCGGACGCCATGGCATCCTGATCCGGTTTCACGCCGAAAACACAACAAGGGGTGGCATTTTTGCTGCCCCTTCGTCGTTTTGAGCCATGCGATTGCTCACCATGTTATTCATGGTATCTCAGCGACTCGCATTGCGTCTCAACGTACGTCGCAGTTACCACCAACGCCCAAGAATTGATTATTATGCAACCTCAGGACAACGTGATATATCGCTTGGGGAAAATTGAACTTATCCGCCAAGATCATATTCCTGATCATGTTTTTGACGTGCAAATTCAGGAAAATTACGCGCCTTAATTATTCCTCAATCCCCTGAGCAGATTATTCGTGCATCGGCTTAATCCTTGCGCTATCAAAGCCGATACATTCGTATTCAAGATTTTACTATTAACCGGGGCATAGGGCAGGAATGTTTTCCAAGCTTCTTGGGGTTTTATCCTCCGACATGGCGGTGGATTTGGGCACCGCTAACACACTGGTTTACGTCAAGGGACGTGGCATTGTCCTGAACGAACCATCCGTGGTGGCCATCACCGACGAAAAAGGCAAGAAACAGGTTCTTGCAGTTGGTGAAGAAGCCAAACAAATGCTCGGTCGTACCCCGGGGTACATTCAGGCGATCCGCCCGCTGCGTGACGGCGTTATTGCGGAATTCCACATCGCCGAAGAAATGATCAAGCACTTCATCCGCAAGGTTCACAACCGCCGCAACTTCGCGAGCCCGGAAGTGATCATCTGCGTTCCGTCCGGTTCAACCGCCGTTGAGCGCCGCGCCATTCAGGAAAGTGCTGAAAGTGCTGGTGCCCGCAAGGTCTGGTTGATCGACGAACCGATGGCTGCTGCAATCGGGGCCGGCCTGCCGGTTACCGAGCCGACCGGCTCCATGGTTGTTGATATCGGCGGTGGCACCACCGAGGTTGCCGTTCTGTCGCTGGGCGGTATCGTCTATGCACGTTCGGTCCGCGTTGGTGGCGACAAGATGGACGAAGCGATCATCGCTTATATCCGTCGTACGCATAACCTTCTGGTTGGTGAAAGCACTGCGGAACGCATAAAGAAAGAAATCGGCTCGGCCTGCGCCCCGGATGATGGTGATGGCGCAACGGTTGAAATCCGTGGTCGTGACCTGATGAACGGTGTTCCGAAGGAACTTCTGATTTCTGAACGTCAGATCGCAGAAAGCCTTGCAGAGCCGGTATCGGCAATCATCGAGGCGGTCAAGGTCGCCCTCGAACAGACCCCGCCGGAACTGGCTGCTGACATCGTGGACAAGGGCATTGTCCTGACCGGTGGCGGCGCGATGCTTGGCAACCTTGATTACGTTCTGCGTCATGCAACCGGCCTTCCGGTTTCGATTGCAGACGATCCGCTTTCCTGCGTTGCACTGGGTACCGGTCGCGCGCTGGAAGAAAAGAAAATGCTGCGTAACGTTCTGCACACAGCATACTAAACAAGGTCGGCTTGAATTATCATCACCGGGTCGTATCCTTACTGGACGCGACTCGGTGATTTCGTTATGGTTGAATATCCCGCACGGGATGATGAGCAACCTTTTGGGAATTCGCGGGGAATACATTGGCACAGCATGGTGGTCCGCAGCAGCGTATCTTTTCGCCGTTACGCACGGCCCTTCACCGCTTCGCTTTCATATTGCTGATTTTTTCGGCTTTCGGCCTGATGCTTCTGGGCAAGGCCGATACGGTTCTGATCGAACGTATTCGTGCGGCGTCGGCTGATCTCGTATCCCCGGTCATGAATATCGTTTCCCGCCCCGCTGCCAGCATCAATGAATTGACCGACAAGGTTTACAACCTTGCCCATCTCTATGAAGAGAACGAGCGCCTGCGCCGTGAAAACCAGCAATTGCTGGCCTGGCAGCAAGCCGCACGCAATCTTTCGCATGAAAACGCCCGCCTGCGCGACCTTGCGACCTATACCTCGCCACCGGCGCTGCAGCTGGTGACATCGCGCGTTATTGCCGACATGGGTGGTGCCTATGCCCATAGTGTGATGATTTCCGCCGGCTCGCGCGATGGTGTCTCCAAGGGACAGGCTGTCATTTCCGACGAAGGCCTGATCGGTCGCGTGGCCGAGGCCGGATATCAGGCGTCGCGTGTTCTGCTGATTACCGATATCAACTCGCGTGTGCCGGTCGTGGTCGAGAACTCCCGCGACCGTGCGTTTCTTTCGGGTGACAACACCAACCGTCCGCTTCTGACCTTCCTGACCGCCGATGCCGCCGTCGCACCGGGGGACCGCATTTTGACGTCTGGTCATGGCGGCGCCTTCCCACCGGGCATTCCGATCGGCATCGTGTCGTCTGTTTCGGAAAATGCGGTTCGCGTCGCGCCAATGTTCCGCCGTCATCAGCTTGAATATCTGCGCGTTGCCGATTACGGCCTACACGGCATTCTGAGCAACGACCGTATCGAGCAAAGCCAGCCGACGAACAACGAAAACACGACTGAGGTCTCGCCAGACATTCCCGACGGTGTGGGAATTGTTCCAGCCAGCCCGGCAGGAAGCGAAGCGCAAGCAGCCAATAACGCCCCCTCCCCCAATGCGGCAGGGGAAGCCCAGTGAAACCCGGCGTCTGGCAGCGACTGGACATTATTGCGCGCGGCCTTTTCCCAGCCTTTAGTGTCTTTGTCCTTCTGTTGATCAACCTTCTGCCGATCAGTGTGCCACTGCTTTCGACCGCATCACCGGCGCTGGCATTGATGGCTGTGTTCTATTGGTCGGTGAACCGTCCGGATCTTTTGACCGGCGTGACCGCCTTTTTCCTTGGGCTTTTGCAGGACCTTTTGATGGGCTTGCCGCTTGGCGTCAGCTCGCTGGTCCTGTTGCTGGTTCAGACCGGATCGGCAAGTCAGGGGCGCTTTTTCCACAACAAGCCCTTTAGCGTCATGTGGTGGGGATTTGCGCTTGTCGCCATTCCGACACTTCTGGTGCAGTGGTTGTTGAGCTCGGCCCTGATTGGCGCCCTGCTACCGATCAAGGCCACCATGATCAGTTATGTTCTGACCGCTGCGCTGTTCCCGATTGTGGCCTGGGTCCTGGCGCGCGCCCAGAACAGTCTTCTGCGCTATGTTTAGCGGGCCTTGCGCTGGCAAAAATCTGCGCGATATTGATGATTTGGCAACGGCTATCCACTATGCTGGCAGAAGGTGGTTTTCATCCCGGTTCAAGCGGGCTAAAACGGGCCAGAAATTGACCGCCCGGCCTTATGGCAACTGACCAAAAACAGGTATCCATCGCCCATGTGGCATCGTGACTCAGACCGGTTCAGACTATTTACCCGACGCGCGCTGATGCTTGGCGCGGGCAAGGGTGTATTGCTGACGGGTCTTGCCGCGCGGATGTATTACCTGCAGGTGCTTGAAAGCGATCGTTACCAGACGCTGGCCGATGAAAACCGCATCTCGCACCGCCTGTTGCCGCCACCGCGCGGGCTGGTCACCGACCGGTTTGGCGCCCCGCTTGCTGTCAACCGCCAGAACTATCACATCATGATCGTGCGCGAGCAGACACCCGATGTCCGCCGCACGTTACAAATCCTTGATCAGATTATCGAACTGGGTCCCGACACCATCGAACGTGTCGAGCGTGACGTTGCCCGCCGACGTTCATTCGTGCCGGTCACGGTCCGCGACAACCTGACATGGGATGAAGTTGCCCGCGTCGGGGTCAACGCACCTGATCTTCCGGGCCTGATCATTGATGCCGGACGATCGCGCGACTATCCGGAAGGCCCGCATCTTGCCCATTCACTTGGTTATGTTGCGGCCGTCTCGGAAAAGGAATTGACGGGCGATCCGCTTTTGGAATTGCCGGGCTTTACCATCGGCAAAAGCGGCGTTGAAAAGGTTTATGACCTTGCACTGCGGGGGACGGCTGGGACAAGCCAAGTCGAAGTCAACGCGCTTGGACGTGTCATTCGCGAACTGGAACGCGAGGAAGGCGACAGTGGCAACACGGTCGTCATGACACTTGATCTGGATTTGCAGCGTTATGCCAATCAGCGCCTGTCCGACAAGGAAAGCGCGTCAGCCGTTGTCATGGACATCCATAATGGCGAAGTGCTGGCACTGGCATCCCACCCGACCTATGACCCGAATGCGTTTACCAACGGTATTTCGCACAAGCTTTGGAACAGTCTGGTCAACAATCCCTATGCGCCGCTATCAAACAAGGCGGTTAATGGCACCTACGCGCCAGGCTCGACCTTCAAGATGTGTGTGGCCCTTGCCGGGCTCGAAGCCGGGATCATCACGCCCAATCAGAAATTCTTCTGCAACGGGCATCTTGATCTTGGCAATGCGCGCTTCCACTGCTGGAAACGTGGCGGTCATGGCTGGATGGACCTGCATGATTCCATCAAGCATTCCTGTGACGTTTACTATTACGAGATTTCCCAGAAGATCGGGATCGACCGGATCGCAGCCATGGCGCACAAGCTTGGCCTTGGCGAAGATACCGGTATTGACCTGCCCAACGAGCGAAGCGGGCTGATCCCGACCAAGGACTGGAAGGAAGTCCAGTTGGGCAAACGTTGGCAGGGTGGTGAAACTTTGATTGCCTCTATCGGACAGGGCTATGTCCTGGCAACGCCGCTGCAGCTTTGCACGATGACGGCACGACTGGCATCGGGCAAGGCGGTGCGCCCGCACCTGACCCGCGATAATGTCACCCCGGAAGGTGTCACCAGCCGTCAAACGGAAGAATTCCCTGAACTTCAGGTCAGCCGTGCCAACCTTGCGCGTGTGCGTGATGCCATGAATGGTGTGACCAACGAACTGCGTGGCACCGGCCATCGTGCACGCATTAAAATCGAAGGCATGGAAATGGCTGGCAAAAGTGGCACCAGCCAGGTTCGCCGCATTACCATGCGCGAACGCCAAACCACCGGCGTTCTCGATAACGACGTCCTGCCATGGAAATACCGTGACCACGCCCTGTTTGTCGCCTTCGCCCCGGTCGACAACCCGCGCTATGCCTGTGCGGTAGTTGTTGAGCATGGCGGTGGCGGTTCAAGCGTTGCGGGGCCGATTGTCCGTGATCTGCTGCAAAAGGCGCAGGAACTTCAGTCCGCCCGTCAGGGTATTTCTGCTGCCACGCCGACCAACCGCGCAAATTTGCGCTGGGATAAGTCCCAAACCAATCAGGACGAGGGTTAAGCCATGGCCGCAAGCAGATACCGTATTGGCGAGGACCCGGATTACGTCCCGATTGGGCGTCGGCTACTATTGCTGAACTGGACGCTTGTTTTTCTGATTGCCGCCCTGTCAGGGATCGGTTTTGCCATGCTGTATTCCGCGGCAAACGGGTCGCTTCAGCCTTGGGCTGAACGCCAGATGATGCGCTTTGCCGTCGGGGCTACGTTAATGATCATCATCGCGGTAACCGACATACGCATATGGCTGAAGCTTGCCTATTTCTCGTATTTTGTTGCGCTGATCCTGTTGATTGCGGTCGAGATCAAGGGTGACATCGGCATGGGCGCACAGCGCTGGATCAATCTGGGCTTCTTCCAGCTCCAGCCGTCCGAGTTGATGAAAATCTCATTGGTTCTGGCACTTGCACGGTATTTTCACGGCCTGACGGCCGAGGATGTCGGGCGCATCACGCTTTTGATCCCGCCGATCCTGATGGTGGCGGCCCCGTCCGCGCTGGTGTTACGCCAGCCCGACCTTGGCACGACCTTGCTTCTGATTGCCGGTGGCGGTGTGATTTTCTGGCTGGCGGGTGTTCGGATCTGGAAATTTGCCCTGGTTCTGGGCAGTGCGCTTGCCGCCATTCCGATCGGCTGGCAGTTCCTGCGTGAATACCAGAAGAACCGTGTTCTGACCTTCCTCAACCCGGAAAACGATCCGCTGGGGGCTGGTTATCACATTACCCAGTCCAAGATCGCACTTGGCTCTGGCGGGCTGTTTGGCAAGGGCTTCATGCTGGGGTCGCAAAGCCATTTGAACTTCCTGCCGGAAAAACAGACCGACTTCATCTTTACCATGCTGGGCGAAGAATTTGGCCTTGTGGGCGGGATGGCGTTGCTGGGGCTTTATGCGCTGGTCATCACTTATGGCTATGTCATCGCCCTGCGCTGTCAGAACCAGTTCGGACGCCTGGTCGCGATTGGTGTGACCTCGACCTTCTTCCTGTACGTCTTTATCAACATTGCCATGGTGATGGGGCTTATCCCGGTGGTGGGTGTTCCCCTGCCCCTTGTATCCTATGGCGGCACGGTCATGATGACCATTCTGGTCAGTTTCGGCCTGTTGATGAGCGTCTCGATCCACCGTGATATCCGGATATCCAGACAGGGCAATGACGACGGCCGCAGCTAAGAAGCTGCTTCGTCACACCCGCCATTTTCCCGATCACGCATCGAAGGGAAACAGGTCTTTAAACTCGGAAATTGTTTTGAAATCGGCCAACTTGCACCGGTTACGCCCGGTCTCCTTGGCCTCATAAAGCGCGCGGTCTGCCAGCGAATACAGTATTCCCGATATGTCAGCCTGTTCGGCGTTTCTGAGCATCTCGAACTGCTTTGCGACATCCGGGTCAAATTCTGCCATCCCTTCTTTTGAGGGCAAACCTGACACGCCAAAGCTTGATGTGAAGGAAAGCTTGCTGCCGCCAAAATCGACACTGTTGGCTTCGAGTTTATTGCGCAGACGTTCTGCAAGGATCATCGCACCTTCAAGTTCCTCGCCCGGTAGAAGGACTGCAAATTCTTCACCGCCCATCCGGGCCGGAAGATCAATTGTCCGCAAGGTTTTTCGAAGTGTCTCGGCAAGGGCGACCAGAACCGCGTCACCAGCCTGATGGCCGTAGGTGTCGTTCAGGGCCTTGAAACGGTCAATATCAAGCAGAATGACCGATACCGGCGTATCACGACGTCGCCAGGTCGAAATGGCTTCTTCAAGTCTGGCGAGATAAGCGCGCCGGTTTGGCAGTTCCGTCAGCGGATCTGTCGATGCAATCACCTCAAGCTTTCGCATCGCTGCGTTCAATTCTTCGGTGCGTTGTTCAACACGATGCTCCAACGTGATGTTCGCGTTCTGCAGTTCGTCACGCGCCTTGCGCAATTCCGCAAGTTGTTGGCGGATGGTTGCGAAAAGCCCAACCGTTACCGACCCCAGCAACTGCACCTCATCATCATGACGATGATACGGGGGCATGATCAGTGTTCTGCTGTCATCGGTCGGGTTGGAATTGACGATATAATTGCCAAGGCGGATCACGGGACGCGAAAACACATAATAGCTCATTGTGGCGAAACACATGGCCATCACTGCGGCAAGAACCATGGTGGCCAGAAATGACCACGACAAGCGGGACATGTAGGCATTAACGTAAACCTGCGGATTAAGATCGATCACCATTTCGCCAATGGTGGTCAGAGGTTTTCGATCAGGATCTCGGACCGGAACCGTGATGGTTTGCAAGCCACCAAACATCTTCTCGGCCCAACGAGAAGTCGGTATTTCACCTGCCGGACGTTTGAGCTCAAAGAAAATGCCATTCCGGGCATTGGTCAGCGTCACACCCGCAATCGAGCGATTATTAAGCATGCCGCGCGCCATCACATCGGCAAGTTCCCGGTCGTGTTTGACCAGCACCTGGGTTGCAACGGGCACACTTGAAGAAACGATACGCTGATTGCCCTGCTGATAGACGCCTTCAAGCCATTTATAGTCTTGGTATCCACGGATAGCGACAATCGCAAGACCAAGTGCAACAGCAAGAAAAAGCGTATATTTCAACTGGCGGGCTGCAATTGTGCTGCCCAGTTTCAAGCTGGCAAGAGCATCCATTTGCTTTTCATCAGACTGTCCCGCCAAGCGTATCGACCTCGTCTTCCTGAAGGGGGTTCCCGGACTGGCGCCTGTTGTTCCTAATCTCCGTCGCCAGGATGCAACGCAAAGTCATACTCCGTGCCGGGCGCGGAGTTGGCAATACTAAAATCATTAAAATCGAGACTATTCCAATCCCGGCTGCCGAGAACATCCACGAAATAGGAAATATTTTCGCGTGTGATGGCCTCCATCCTGAATGAGATTTCGGGATGACGGGACAGAAATTCAACACCTTGTATATAATCATGAAGCAATACGATTGCCCACGCACCGGCAAAGAAATGCCCGCCATGGGTCATCGTCATCTGGCCTTCTGCGACCTTACGAAGCCCATCGGGTGACCAGTTAAGCCCGCCAACAAAGACATCTTTGCCAGGCTTTCGTCCTACCTTTTCAAGCGCAGCCATTGCGCCCAGTGCGATATCGTCATTGGCAGCCCAGATGGCATCGACGCATCCACCACGATCCAACCAGTTTTCGATTTGACGGTATGCCTCATCATAGGACCAATTGGCCACCAGACGGCGCTGTTCCTTCAGAAGCGGGAACCGGCTCAGCGCATGATCCAGTCCTTCCAATCGCTGAAGAGACGCCGGGGTTTTGCGATCCCCTGCAATCGAGATCAGGCACAAAGGTCCCGGTTGACGATTGTCGCTTCCAAGGCGTGCACCGTCGATCAGCGATTTCGCAATATCATATCCGGCGCGTTCGTTGTCGGGCGTCAATGACAGGATTCGGTTTTCGAAATCCTTGCCCGGTTGCCCATGCGTAGCTTTTTGCTCATCGGTCAGATCATTGAGCAACATGATCACCGGAATGCCGCGTTCTTCTGCTTCAAGAACAATCCGGGTTCCTTGCTGATGCTCGTTCACGGCAATGATGTAATCAGGGGCGGGATCAAGGGCAAAAACCTTCTGCGCACTTTCGATCATCATATTGCTGTCGCGGTCGCTGTTAAAAACGATCAACTCATACCCGAACTGATCAGCTGCCGCCTGCATGGTGCCGCGGACATCTTTCCAGAAACCGCGATCTCCATATCCGGGATTGATGAAGGCAATGCGCACCGGCGCGTCTGAACCATCAGAGGACGTCATTTGCGCTTGTGCTGGCCCCGCCAGAAACGCAATCAGTCCCAAAAGAAAAAGCACGGCGTGGGGCTTCAAACCGGTTTCCTATTTTTGTTCTTGTTTCCATTCACCAGCGCGACCGTTCAAACGAGCTGCGTTGGCATCTGTCATCTCAAGGCGCATTACAAACCGTGAAACGCTGTCTCTTTCAAGCGCGACGATAGTCTCGGTCACCCCAAATCAATCGTCAGGAGCGACCCCGCCTTTCGACAGATGTTAATATACAATTGTATACAAACTTGGTGTCATAATTGAAACCGGTACTTTACAGTATCAAGATAAATGGTCAGGCCTTCATCCTGCGCCTGACTGCGCCTGTCGCAAAGCCGCTACAAGTTCTTCGTTCGACATGTTTGCCCGGTTCTTGATCCCCTTTTGCGCGGCCAGATGATACAGATCATCGCGGCGCCACTTGTCATATGTGGGCGCGGTATGCAGCCGACGTGCAGAAGTTTGCGGATCAGTTTCTCCAGAGAGTTTCCTATAGCTCGCCACTCTTGCCTCCTTTGTGGGACGGTCACAAGCAGTCTTGGTAATTTACTCAGTGTCACTGAATTGGAATGTTTCCACATTTCATGTAGGGGGTATTGCGGCATTTTCTATTGCCTGACGACATTTTTCACCGTCATCAGACCTAACAAGCTGAGCAAAAATGGAAAAATTTCCGGGCCAGCAGCATCTGACCGATTGCCAGATTGCGGTTCAGACCGCTCAAACCGGATGCCTGTGGATTATTTGCTTGCCAGGAATTCCTGCATGGCGACAAGCGTTTCGTTCACAGTCTGATCAAGCCCCTTGATCCGATCAACAAGCGGATCGCCGAAATCACCGTCAAAGCTTTCAAGTGCCAATGCTTCTTCGGCAAGTCGGGCGGCGGCCATGTTTCTTGCCATGCCCTTGATCGCATGCCCAGAGCGGTGAATACCGTCTGGGTCTTTGGTATCTGCGGCCGCGACAAGGCGTGTGCGTTCTTCCTCGTACGATGCAGGTAGCAAGTTCACCAGAAGCAAAACCTGATCCTTGCCAAGGGCGTCACACAACTCGTCAAACCGGGCGGTATCAATCAATTCCATCTGCACACCTTTCTCGTGCTGCAACGGATATCATCTCTGCGCGCACGGTGTTTCTCAAGATTGCCAGACAATAGCGACCTTTGGGTGGCTTATCCACGGGCCACGGTCGAGCACGCTTTTGCGACTTCTTGCGCCCAATGCAAGGTCTGGGCATCCATCGTCTGCATATGACGATATTTGTCAAACTGGGCGACAATCAAGGCCAGACGTTGCAAGAAAGCCGGGGGATTATCCAGTGCCAACAATTCATTGGCAAGCGGATCAAATGCCGCATTCTGAAATTCAAGTGACAGGCTGATGCGTGGCGCGCTTGCATAGGGGCTTGACCGTCCGCCCCAATGATAAAGATCCTGTCGCCAGCCCATAACCGCACCGGGCTGTGCCGGAAGTGCGCGCACATCCTGTAACGGCACATCAGCGGGCTTGGACACCGGTGCAGAATACCTCTTTTCAAAGTTTCGTGGCAAAACGTGCATGCAGCCGTTATCAGGCGTCGCGCTGCTAAGCGGCACCCACAGTGACAGGCTGATCAGCATGTCATCACCTATTGCGCTTTCGCCCTGATAATCACGATGGGGTGGCCAGCCGCTTCCATCAGCTTGCGGATCAACGTGCCACGCCCAGAAATGCGGTAAAAGCGCGATGCGATCGCCCAGAAAATGACTGAGGAGTGGACGCAAGCGACGAAAGACATCCCACCCTTCGTCATAAAGATAGATCAGCGCGGGCGACAGGTCGTTTGCAACCAGTGTCTCGATCCCGACCCGCAGTTTCGCAAGATCATCTTCTGGCAAAACATCGTGGATCAGAAAGTACCCCTCATCCCAAAACCGATCAGACAGTGCTCCTCCGTCAAAGCCACCTTTATCCGTACCAATTTCAGCGACATCGGCAGTTGGTCCGCCATCCCCCGAAATCGAAAGGTGCGGATTAAGCTTCTGCCAAACCTGAATGTCGACGGCATTTTGGGGTGTGATCATGGGAAAATGTCCGGTATTGAGGATGGCCGGACGATACGCAGCACATTGTTTGATGGCAAGCGCGGAAAAGTGTCGCCGGCAACAACGCGCACTCGATGGCAATCAGGATCAGGCTTGGCACCCGACATGACAAACGACACAACACAGTCCAAGCATCAAACACCGATCAATCACGGTGGCGCTGTTGACCGGGCCGCACAGCAATACGGTATTCCGGCACATGACTGGTTGGATTTGTCGACCGGTATCAATCCGCTCGCCTACCCGGTTGGCGACATTGATCCGGCCCATTGGCGAAGACTGCCGCTGGCCACAGAACTTGATGTGCTCAAGCAGGCCGCCAAGGATTGCTACCAGACACCGACTACAAAACACATTGTCAGTGCGCCGGGCACACAGGCCCTCATCCAGTCCATTCCGTTCTGGTTAAAAGACCGGATGACATCCCGCACACCAACACGCGTGCATATCATGGGCCCGACATATGGCGAGCATGAGCGGTGCTGGCTTCGGGCCGGCTTTCCCGTCGAGAACCATCAAACCCATCCGAATGATCGCTGTGAACAGGCGAAGGCAATATTGCGCAGTGCAGATGACGGAACGGTCGTCGTTCTGGTCAATCCGAACAACCCGGACGGCAGTCGCTTTGCCCCCCGCGACACCATCGAACTGGGCAAGCTTGCAGCAGCGCAGAATTGCTGGCTTGTGGTTGATGAGGCCTTTATGGATTGCCAACCAGACCAGTCGATCTGTCCCGATATTGATCAGTTGCCAACCACGATTGTCCTGCGCTCTTTTGGCAAGTTTTTCGGACTGGCAGGTGCCCGACTTGGCTGTGCGGTGATGGGGCAAGACCTTGCGATTGACCTTGAAAACCGCATTGGTCCGTGGGCCATTCCGGGCCCGACACTTGCGGTTGGCACAAAGGCCCTTCTGGATCGGGATTGGCAGGAAACAACGCGGGCCCGCCTAAGCTCTGATGCCCTGCGACTTGATCAGCTTATTACTGAAAACAGTGCATTGGTTCTTTGCGGGGGCACGGATCTGTTTCGCTATTACGATGGCGTAGATTGTGCCGCCCTGGCTGATCATCTTGCACGTCGCGGGATTTTGGTCCGGCTGTTTGATCATGATGGGAACAAGGTCCGCTTCGGCCTTCCGGGAACAGACACAGATTGGAAGCGCCTTGAAGATGCCATGACAAACTGGCGCTAACCCGATGATCAGGGTGCCCTAGTCCTGGTTTTCTTCCCAAGACTGTTTTTTGCGGTAAATCGTAGACGGACTAACACCAAGCGCATCGGCCGCACGTGGAATAGACCCGCCGCAACGTTCTATTGCCTCTTCAATCGCTTGTTTTTCGACCTGCCACAGGGGCTTGATCTCGCCAAAGGTTCTGTTGGCGGGCGCAAATGGTGGTGGCGACAAAGCGGCGGCTTCATCAGCGCCCACGCTTACCCCGACACTTGCGCCAAGCAGTTGATTGCTCCGCTCGGAATGATGGTTTTCAACAACCTTGCGCATCTGTCGCGCACCAGCCAGGAAAGCAAGTGCCTCCGGGTCGCCTTCCCACAGGCGTCCGGGACCGCCCGGCTCGTTTGAAACAACCGGGTGTGGTGGCGGCGCCTCGATCGTGCCTGATCCGAACTGATCGCCTTCGGACCCGCTATTGACCGGGCGCGGCACCATCGAAAGCGTGACCTCTGTCCCGTTATTCAGGACAACAATGTTTCGGATGATGTTTTGCAGCTGGCGAATATTGCCCGGCCAGGAATAGCGCGCAAACAGGGCGGAAACTTCGGGGCTGAAGCGTTCGAAATCGCGCCCTTCTTCGCGCGTGAAGCGCTGCAGATAGAAATTCGCGATCTGCAAGATATCGTTGTCACGGTCGCGCAATGGCGGCATGTGCAGCGGAATAACGTGCAGGCGATAATAAAGGTCTTCGCGGAACCGGCCGGACCGGACTTCCTCAAGCGGATCGCGGTTTGTCGCACAAACAAAGCGCACATCAACCGTTTCAATCGAACTGCCACCCACCTTCTGGAAGGATCCGGTCTGAATGAACCGCAGAAGCTTGGTCTGCAGATCAAGGTCCATTTCACAGATTTCATCAAGAAACAGCGTGCCGCCATCCGCGCGGTGTGCGGCCCCTTCGCGGTCTGAAACCGCACCGGTAAACGCCCCTTTGACGTGACCGAAAATCTCGCTTTCCATCAGGTCTTTGGGAATCGCACCGCAGTTTAGCGGAATGAAGGGATCTCTTGTGCGTTCCGAACGACGATGGATTGCCTCTGCCGCCAGTTCCTTACCCGTACCGGACTCACCGGTGATAAACACGGTGGCTCTGCTCGGCGCGGCATTTTCAATAATGCGGTATATATCGCGCATGTTTTCCGACCCACCGATGATGTCAAAATACATCTCGTCGGTATCGGCATCTTGCGGATCAGCCTCTGGTGCAGCCTGAAGTGATGGCCCACCCTTGACGGCCTTGGTCACCGTTTCGCGCAGTTTATCGGCGGTAAAGGGCTTTAACAGGAAATCCCAGGCACCTTCGCGCATCGCTTCGACCGCGACATTGATCGATCCGTGCGCGGTGATGACAACGATCTTGCAATCGGGTGCAATCTGGGCGGCGGCACGCAGAACTTCGCGGCCATCCATATCGGGCAAAATCAAGTCCAGAACAAGGACATCCGGCGGGTCCTGGCGCAAACGTTCAATGGCGTCGGTGCCACTGACGACATGATCGACAAAATGACCATCCGCACGCAGGTAATCCTGATACACACGCGCCAGCGAAAGTGTATCTTCAACAATTACAATGCGTGCCTGCTCTGGCATTTTCTTGTTCGTATCCCGATATACTACTGTGGGTGAGCATACCGACAGTGTTGCTCATCCCACAACTACTAACATTTGTTGCAGTCACAGCCCAAACCATACACAATCATATCAATGTTAAGAAAAGCATAGCCTTTATCAGGGTTTTGGCCCTGGTTACGCGCTTTGAGGGAGTCCGGACTTGAACTACAAGACAGAATTCGCCGATGGCACCACGACAGTTGAAGTGACGGGTCGCTTTACATTTGGGGACCATTCGAGTTTTCGCAAACTGATCGAAGAAGTCCGTGGTCATGAATCATCCACTCTTGTCCTGAATATTTCCGGTGTCGATTTCATTGATTCCGCCGGTCTTGGCATGCTGCTGCTTGCGCGTGACGAAGGTGAAAAGACCAACACCACTGTCGTCTTGCGTGGTGCGCAGGGGCAAGTCAAACGCATGCTTGAAGTTGCCCGCTTTGACACCCTATTCCGGCTGGAAGACTGATCCATGCCGGCAGGCGGTGAGGCCCATGCAAAGCATCTGATCGCCGTTGCGCAATCAGTTGCGCAGGAAGACGCCAATCAGCTTGTTCTCAACCCGAACATCTGGCAACAGCCAGACGACATTTCCATCAAATATGCGTCCGGCCAAACGCCCGAAGACTTTTCCAGTCAACGGCATTTTTCCGTGTGCATCCTGCCACCGATGGTCGGACGCGACTGGCTTGGTGGCCTGATCCGCCTCAACTGCGAAACATTTATCGAATGCTTCCCGGAACTTGATCTGGATGACCTTGCGCCGCTTTCTGGCAAAAAGTCGCGCCCCAAGCATGACCTTTTGGTGTGCCTTTCAACGCGCAGTGCCTATCACCTGCCGGTGGCGCGAAAGTTTGTTACCAGCCTGCGCCATCGCGGATTGATCGGCGACAGCATCGCATCCTCTGTCGAGATGGCCGTTCAGGAAGCCTTTGCCAACTCGTTGGTGCATGGCAATCTCGAGCTCGACACGGGTGGTCATTTATCGATGGATCGCTTCAAGGAGCTTGGCGAGGAAACCGAACGCCGCCTGGCCTCCAGGCGCCACGGTTCACGTGCCATTATCCTGACAGCGCGACGGCGCAAAAATGGTCAGGTCGTCATCACCATCAGTGATCAAGGTCAGGGTTTCACCCCACCGGACGAAAAGGCGACACTTGATATCACGCGCAAGGACAGCACCTTTGGCAGGGGGTTGCCCCTGATCCGAAGTCTTTGCCAATCGGTCAATTTTCTGCGCGATGGGCGCAGTATTGAACTGACATTTGATGACGACCAGTCTGCGAAACTGTCGCCCGAAGCCTCGTTCCTGTCCGATCTTGAACATCGCCTGACAACGTCAGCGGACACCGCACTGCGCATCCCGCAGAACGCGACCATATTGATCGCGGATGACACCATGTTGTCGCGCGAAATCATCGCGTCCTATTTGCGTGCGGACGGGTTTACCAATCTGGTCTTTGCCAAGGATGGCGAGGATGCCCTTGCCCAGATCAAGGCCCACAATCCTGATCTGATCATTCTTGATATCATCATGCCCAAACTGGACGGCTATGCGGTCTGCAAGGCGGTGCGCGCCGATCCGGCCTATGCCAAAACGCCGATCATTGCCCAGACTGCGCTGGAAGAAAACGAAGGCCGCACGCGTATTTTCGATGACGGGGCGACCGATTTGATCCTGAAGCCCCTCAACAAGGCTGAACTGATCGCACGCACCAAGATCCACCTTGAAAACCGGCTTCTGGTCCAAAAGCTTCAAGCCTATCAGGAACGCACCCAGTCCGAGCTCGAACTTGCGCGCAACATGCAGGAAAACCTCAACCCCGCCCCGGAACATTATCGCGGTGTCGGAATGGATTACGGCATGCGCATCAGCGCGACCTTCCAGATGTCCTCGGAACTGGGTGGTGACATGTGGGGACTGGTGCCCATTGATGCCCACCGCTTGGGTGTCTATATCGTCGACTTCGCCGGGCATGGGCTTGGTGCCGCGTTAAACACATTCCGCCTGCATTCCCTGATCTGGTCGGAACAGTTTGATGATCAAACGCCAGATACCTATCTGCAGGCCCTGAACCGCCGCCTTAAGGGGCTTCTGCCGGTTGGCCAGTATGCGACCATGCTTTATGGCATCATTGATCGGCAAAAGAACGTGTTCACCTATGCCAGTGCCGCCTGTACGTCGCCTGTTTTGGGCAACAGCATCACCGGTGATGCGCGCTATCTCGACGGGTCGGGTGTTCCGCTGGGTGTGATCCGTGATGCGCGTTACGAAACCCGTGAAGTGCCGTTCGACAAGAACAGCTTCCTGCTGCTTTACAGTGATGCCCTGATTGAAACCACGCTTGATAACGGTCAGTTCCTGTGTGAGGAAGGCTTGCTTTCAATGCTGCAGGAAACCGTGCTCGAAGGCGGCAGCGACATTGATCTGGCAGCACAGATCGCCGATCAGTTCATGGACCGGGCACCCGCAAAGCTTGATGATGATTTCACGATTGTCTCGTTGCAGTCCGCCATGATCCCGGCGGCAAGCCGAGAGCGCTGAGAGACTGTTTTTCGGGAAACGTAGCGCGCCGGACCAACACAAGACTGCACCAGATCACCGAACGGTTCGATATCCCCCCACGACACCTGCGTGCGATCAAGGGGCATCTCCAGTTCCCTGGAAACCGTATCTTTCGAACCGGCCTGAAGACGACTTGCGATGGCTGCCCGCACAAGATTGGCCAGCCCTTTGCGCGCGCCGGCATGATCCGGTTCAGACGCCAGTACCGCGCCAAGCTGATCCAGGGCACGCATTTTGTCGCGACAGCCAAGCATGTCAGCCGCCAACACCCGCAATTCCCGTGCATCCGGGCGCAGGCTGATCGCGATTTCAAGATGTTCAAGGCCAAGATCACGACGGCCGGTCTGAATATACACTCGCGTCAGCCCCAAATGGGTTGCCCCATCAAGATCATCAATCAGCAACGCCCGACCAAACGCGTTCAGTGCCAATTCGGACAGTCCAAGATCAAGCAACACATGCCCCAAAACACGAAGACGGGCTGGCTGGTCAGGAAGACTGTCGATCAGATTGCGCAGACGGGCACGGATTTCAGGGGCAAGATCAATCTCGCCCGCGATGGCCATTGCGGATGTTTGCAAAGTCTCTGTCTGCGACGACATGGTCAAGGCCCCGTTCCCGCCAAAACTCGGAACCGATAATCACGCCATATGGCCCGGATATCGATCCGTCTTGGAACAGAGTACTGTCATCTGGTTGCGGGAATATTAACCGAGTCGCAGCTTTTACGGTTTGGCACCTTAACGCAGGCAGATGCCTTGATTACCGAAGTCCGCCATCAAGTGCTTCAAGTCTGACTTCGCGGTTCGGACGGGCAAAGAAATAGCCCTGCATCAGCCGCCCGCCCAATGTGGTCAGAACATCACGCTGGCTATCGCTTTCAATCCCTTCAAGCACGCAATCAATGCCAAGGTTCTGGCACATATCGATCACGGTCTTGACGATCCGTCGACTGCGTTCATTGTGCGGCACGGGGGAGACAAAGCTGCGATCAACCTTGAGCACATCAAACTCCAGCTCATGGACATAGCGCAGACTGGAATAACCGATGCCGAAATCATCAAGGGCAATACGGGCACCATGTTCGCGCAGATAGCGGATGCTGGTACGCGCGGCTTCAAAATCGCGCAGGAATGCGGTTTCGGTGACCTCGAATGTCAGCCTGCCCGGATCGATATCGTGTTTCCTGATCTCGTCGATCAGCCATTCAACGGTGTCTGACAGCACAATATCGCGGGCCGACAGGTTAAACGATACCGGCAGCTTTGCCGGCCAATCCCGCATATCGACCATCAGTTTTTCAAACAGAACCCGCGTGAGGAAGCTGACCTGTCCGGTCTTTTCGGCAACCGGGAAAAACGTCCCCGGGGATACCTGCCCCATCAGAACACTGTCCCAGCGTGCCAGCGCCTCAAGCGAACTGACCTCGCCCGACTGGATGTCAAAAATTGGCTGATAATGCAGGCTGAGCTCACTCGAAAGGTCGGCCTTGCGCAGCGCCTGTTCGATCTGGGAATCATGTCGGATCAGGGTTTCATGATGGGCGGCAAACAGAACCGCCTCACCGCGCGCATTCTTCTTGGCGTGATAAAGGGCAAAGTCGGCCCGCTCAAAAAGACCATTCGGGGTGCGGGCCACAGTCGGATAGGTCGCAAGGCCTAGCGATGCCGAAACCTGAACCGTTACACCATTGAGCAAGAAGGGACGGTTAAGGCCATCACACAGCTTCTTGCCAAGCGCCATCAAGGTCAGCGGATCGCCATATCCCTTGACCAGCAAGCCGAACTCATCCCCGCCCAAGCGGGCCAAAAGCATGTCGGGGCCAAGGATATTGCGCAAACGTCTTCCCGCCTGCTGCAAAAGCTCATCACCGGACGGATGACCATGCACATCATTGACCGGTTTGAAGCCATCAAGATCAATCATTGCAACGGCAAAGGTCTCGTTCTCCTTGGCAGCATTCACCGTATCTTCGAGGGTGGCAAAGAATGCACGCCGGTTCGACAGGCCTGTCAGCGGATCAATCAGCGCAAGCGCCTCGTTCTGGCGCGAAAGATCAATCATCGCCTTGTGCTGTGCTTCCAGATCATTCTGGGTTTCAATCAGACCCGAGAAATTGGCATAGAAGCTTCGGATGATCTGAATGATCATCACCGAAACCAGCGCCATATTCACCGCAATCGCGACATAGACCTCGTTGCCGCTTGATCCGAAAAAGACCACGAAAGTGCCCAGCACGATGCCCACCACCAACATGGCGGCCGGCGGAAAGTTGACCAGACAGAAGATACAACCGACAACCGTGATCGAGATGAAATAGGCAACATAGCCGCGCTGAAACGCATCGCCATAGCCAAACATGGTAATGGCCCAGGCCGTAAACAGCACCGCTACCATCACGGCCAGAACTCGGATCCGCTTGAGATGCTTTATGCAGGCGTCGACATTATCCACATCGACCCGCGCCCAGTCCCAGGCAATGGCGCGAAAGATACAAATGGCGCCCAGAACGATCACAGCATGGATCGTCATCCAGTCAGGGGCGGAGCCATAATGGGTGTAGGCAAGTGCCACCGCATTGGCCAGAAGCAGCATGTAAAGGACGGGAATTTGACGCGACAGGGCATTAACCTGCGCACGCACCAGCTCCGGCTTGTCCGTTCGAATTTTAAGCGTGTCGGCAATCCCTTGCCACCAACTACCGGCTGCCACGTTTCAGAGACCTAATGCATTCTGTGTCATGCAAAAAATATTACACAGATTTTGCCGAGGGGACATCCCTGATTGTGCAGGGCACATAAAGATCTTCTTGCTATGGAATTTCTAGGTCTTCTTTGCCGCAGATGACTGTTTTCGCCCCTTCTTTTTCGGTCGATTCTTTGCGGCATGTGCCCGACCAGCTGCCCCCAGCGCCATATGGGCAAATTCAAGAAGCTGATCCTCATCATCAAGCCATTCCCCGGGCGCTGCGAAATAGGCAATCGTATGGGGATCCTTCTGCGATGGGACGACAAATCTCGGCATTCCGATGGTGTCATAGGTTGCTTGTGTTTGCGCGTCCCCCTTGAGATACAGGACATCATCAAACACCAGCGCAAAGAACAGCCCGTCACAATAAAGCCCGAAGCCACCAAACATCCGCCGTGGGCGAATGGTACCAAGTGGTGCCAGAAGTTCCGAGACCATCTGAACGAATTCGTTATCGACCGATGCCATTGAGTATCTCGCCTTCAACACCTTCGGAAATCAGATAGTCACGCAACGACCGCCCCGGAACCGGGCGAAACCGCGCGGTCGAAATATCCATATGGGCAATGCGGTCTGCACGAAACACGCGAAACGCTTCACGCAATTCGCACCAACTGGCCAGAAGCCATGTACTGCCAAAAAACAGCATGCCAAGTGGCCAGACACGGCGGCGGGTATTATCCCCCTTGGCATCGGTGTAGTCGATTTCAATCAGAAACCGTTCGCGAATGGCACGCCTGAGGTCGGGCATCGAAATGGCAATCGGTTCCTGGGCAATTTCGGCCACCGCAATCGGAACACCCCCAACCAGTCCCCGGATTTTCTCCGGCAGGACCGCCTCGATCTTGGTCAGGGCATCGCCCGCCGCACGCGCCATTTGCGGATCGGTCCAGCTTTGAACCATGCGCGCGGCAACCACAAGTGCCTCGATCTCGTCGGCATCAAACATCAATGGCGGCAGGTCATAGCCATCGCGCAGGATATATCCAACGCCCGCCTCGCCTTCGACCGGGACACCCGATGCGGCAAGGTCGCGAATATCGCGGTAAATGGTGCGTTCGGAAACTTCCAGTTCCTCGGCCAGATCACATGCGCGGCAAAGTTTCCGGCGGCGCAAGATTTGTACAAGGCGAAATAGTCGGTCGGCCCGTCTCATGATCACTCCTTCGTCATCCTGCCCCGAAAATTATCATACCGCTCCTGACAGGCTCCTGTCAGGAGGGATGTGCAACCATGGCGAAATCGGGACAGGATTTACCCCCCAACGTCAGGAGCATGACGATGAAAGTGACCAACGCCTTTCAGATTATCATCACTGAAAAATTCAGCCAAAGCCGCGCCTTCTATAAAAAGCTCGGCTTTACCCCGGTTTTTGACGGTGACTGGTATTGCCAGCTTGTCTGGCCATCTGCCCCATCCGTTCAGCTCGGCCTGATGACACCGGGCCATGAAAGCCAACAGGCAATCTTCCAATCCGCCACCATCGGCGACGGCACCGTTCTGACCCTGGAAGTCGAAGAAGCCCGCGATGCCGCCGATGAGCTGCGCGAAGCCGGTTTCGAATTCGCGGTCGATCTTCGTGATGAACCCTGGGGACAGCGCCACTTTGCGCTGCTGGATCCCAATGGCGTGCGCATTGATATCGCAAGCCCGACCGCCGAGCTTTCCCCGAAATTTGCCCAGCAGTTCAAGGAAACCGGCGAAAGTGCAATCGCCTGATCCCCCTTGCGCCCCAAAGCCCCACGCACCTTAAATCAGCGGCCTGCCCCAATGGCAGGCCGTTTCTTTACGCCAGCGATTTTGCAAACTGGGATATCGCCGCTGCGGCATCCGCGATGTTCTGACTTTGGGTCCGACCGGAGCTTTTGCGCGGTTTGAAATCATGCTCGCCGTCTTCAACCCAGTGAAGCGCGATGCGATCCGAAAGGTCATAACCCGCAATCTCGTCAGGTTTGCCAAACGGATCACGCGTGCCATGACAAATCAGGCTTGGCGTTTTAAGGGTCTTGAGATGCTCTGTTCGCAGGTTCTCTGGCTTGCCGGGCGGATGGAACGGATAGCCAAGACAAACAAGCCCGGCAACACCAAGATCATCTGCAACCATGCTGGCGATCCGACCGCCCATGGATTTCCCGCCGATGATCAGCTTTTCCGGCCCACCAAGTTGGCGAACCACGTCGCCATAAAATTCGATCAATACCGGTGCCCGGTCCGGTCCGCGCTTTTTGCCATCGATCCGGCGTTTGGCCATATAGGGGAACTCAAATCGCGCCACGCGCAGGCCCGCCTGTACCAGTTCGCTGGTCATTTCGTCCATGAACGGGCTATCCATCGCCGCCCCGGCCCCATGGGCCAGAACGATCGTGTGATCGGCCTTTTCATCGCCATCGAACTGAAAATTGATTGGATCGGTGCTCACAACAGGGTCTCTTTTGACTACCGGATATCTCCATCCGTCATACAGAACCCATCAACACACTCCAAGTCAGATATGCCCATAATGAGTTGGAACCACTCAAATACTCGCATCCAACGCGCGGCAGAGCTATACTGGCCTCCCCACCACGGCGCGCCCCACAGCGCCATACCAACATCACATCGCGCCACCCGCGATCAGATGCCTGACATCCACGACAAAGGCCCCAATCGTGCCCCCAGAACAAGATCCGTTACCGACAAATCCGCCCAAAGAACGGCTTGGCCTTCTTCCCAAACCGGTTCAGTGGCTGTTGCTGATCTCGGTTTCGCTGGTGTTTTCCGTCCTGCTTCATCATTGGCAGGTTCCGGCATCCCTTCTGGTCGGGCCGATGATCATCGGTATCCTGATGGGAACCAATGGTGCGACCATTGCCGCCCCGAAACCGCTTTATCTTGGCGCGCAGGCCGTGCTGGGTGTGATGATTGGCGGATCGATGACGGTGGGTATCCTGACATCCTTTGCCACTGACTGGCCGATGATCCTTGGCATTACCGGCGTCACCCTGCTTGCCAGCAGCTTTCTGGGCTGGATCCTGTGCGTCAAACAGGTGCTGCCGGGCACGGCAGGCATCTGGGGATCAACACCGGGGGCTGCGTCCGCCATGGTGATCATGGCCGATGCCTTTGGCGCCGATGCCAGGCTGGTGGCCTTTATGCAATATGTCCGCGTGGTGATCGTGGTCGGTGTGGCATCGAGTGTCGCCAATTTCTGGGTGGATCCGGAAATGCTGGCAGCGATGGGACCGCATGACTGGTTCCCGGCCTTTGATGCCGGCGGCTTTGCCATCACACTTGGGTTGGTGGCGGTGTGTTGTTATGTCGGGCAGATATCGCGCCTGCCATCCGGACCGCTTCTGGTGCCGATCATTGTCACCATGATCCTGCATGTCAGCGGGGTGTTGGATGTCGTGCTGCCGGAATGGTTTCTGGGGCTGACCTACGCCATGATCGGCTGGGTGATCGGATTGAAATTCACCCCACCGGTTCTGCGCCACGCGGCACATGCGCTTCCCAAAATCCTGCTCTCGATCTTTGTTCTGATCGGGTTCTGTGCCGGGATTTCAGCGCTTCTGGTGGTGTTTATGGATGTTGATCCGCTGACGGCCTATCTCGCGACCAGCCCGGGGGGGCTTGATTCTGTTGCGATTATCGCGGCCAGCACGAATGTCGACCTGTCCTTCATTCTCGTGCTGCAGGCGACGCGCTTTTTCATGGTGCTGGCCTTTGGGCCGCCGCTGGCACGGATGGTTACCCGGCGCACAGCCCATCTGACGGGCTGAAGCACCGGGCTACAAAGATGTATGGGCTTAGACCCGAATACGGCGAAATACGCCCGATGCGGTCATCACGCCAAGGATCACCAGAACCACCGCCAGAACCAGCGCAAGGTTGCCCGGCTCCGAAAGCAGGATCACACCGCCCAGTGCGGTCAGGGCCGGGGTCATCGCGCCAAAGGCCGATGCACCGGTCGATCCGATATGACGCACGGCAAGGCCATAGGTGATCACGGCAACACAACCCGCCAACAGGCCTTGCGCTGTGAGCAACATCGCAATCTCGCCAATCGGGGCATCACCAATGGTGGTACCGGTAAACAGCGTAATGATCGCCATCGCCACAAACGACCAGAACCCGACAAAGGATGCCGCTTCAAGCGCGCCAAGACCGCTTTGACGCATCGCATGGGTGTAGCACGCCCACATAAACGCCCCGGCCGATACAAGGCCATAGCCCATCAGCATGTCATCACTGATCACACCAGCCGGTTTGAGCGCCACAAGCGACAGAACGCCAATCACAACGGCGGCATAGCCGATCATGCGGACCTTGCCCGGACGTTCCCCAAACAAAAGGATTGCAATCAGAACCGCCCAAACCGCCATGACACCGGGCAAAAGAATGCCAACATGGCTTGCCGGAACGAATTGCAGGGCACTTGCGACCATCAGGGTGTAAAACGCGCCAGAACCGGTGATCATCAAAAGGCCGTTGGCCCATGAAAGGCCTTTGGGCCAAATGCCTTTCTTAATCCATATCGGGGCAAGCAGGACAAAAGGCACTCCGAAACGCATCAGGCCAATATCAACAGCGGTAAAGCTTGAAGTCATGGCATAGCGGGTGGCAATCAGCCAGCCGGCCCAGATGCAAACCGTCGCAAGCGCGGCGGTCACACCAACCAGTCGGCTTTCCGTCGCACCAGTGGTAGAGAGCGCGGAAGTTTCAGACATAACAGGGTATCCAGTAACGGGTTGATTTTGGGGCTATTGATCCTGAATTCGATCACGCATCTGCGAAGACGGCAACCCCTTTGACGTCGAGCCTGCTATGCGCCCCACTATACGCAACGAAAAACGGCGCAAGGTTTCCCCTGCGCCGCTTTGGTTTGATGGCTTTGATTTCTGATCAGATGCCGAATTCGGCGAAGAAATCGTTGCCCTTGTCATCAATGACGATGAAGGCCGGGAAGTCTTCGACTTCGATCTTCCAGACGGCTTCCATGCCCAGTTCCGGATATTCGTGCACTTCAACCTTCTTGATGCAATCCTGCGCCAGACGGGCTGCCGGACCACCGATGGAGCCAAGATAGAAACCGCCATATTTCTGGCAGGCATCCTTGACCGCCTTGGAACGGTTACCCTTGGCCAGCATCACGAACGATCCGCCAGCGGCCTGGAACTGTTCGACATAGGCATCCATACGACCCGCCGTGGTCGGGCCAAACGAACCGGACGGCATGCCTTCTGGCGTCTTGGCCGGGCCCGCGTAATAAACCGGATGGTTTTTAAGGTATTCCGGCATCTCTTCGCCGGCATCCAGGCGTTCCTTGATCTTGGCATGCGCGATGTCACGGGCCACGATCACGGTGCCGGTCAGCGACAGACGCGTCTTGACCGAATATTGCGACAGCTGCTTGCGGATTTCATCCATCGGACGGTTGAGGTCAACCTTGACCACTTCGTCATCAAGATGCTCATCGGTGACATGCGGAAGGTATTTCGCCGGATCATGTTCGAGATCCTCGATAAAGATACCGTCCTTGTTGATCTTACCGAGAATCTGACGGTCGGCAGAGCACGACACACCCAGACCAACCGGGCAGCTAGCCCCGTGACGCGGCAGACGGATCACACGCACATCGTGGCAGAAATACTTGCCGCCAAACTGCGCACCGATGCCCATTTCGCGGGTCATCTCAAGGATCTTCTGTTCCCATTCAAGATCACGATAGGCCTGACCATGATCGCCGCCTTCGGTCGGCAGGTTATCGTAATAACGGGCTGAGGCCATTTTCACGGTCTTAAGGCAGGCTTCCGCCGAGGTACCACCAATGACAACCGCCAGATGGTAAGGCGGACATGCCGAGGTCCCGAGTGTGCGGATTTTCTCATCCAAAAACTTGCGCAGGCTTTCCGGGTTCAGAAGCGCCTTGGTCTGCTGGAACAGGAAGGTCTTGTTGGCTGACCCGCCGCCCTTGGCCATGAACATGAATTTGTATTCATCGCCCTTGGTCGCATAAAGATCAATCTGTGCCGGAAGGTTCGAGCCGGTGTTCTTTTCCTCGAACATGTTTTTCGGCGACACCTGCGAGAAGCGCAGATTGTGCTTCTGATAGGCCTGCCACACACCCTTGGACAGGGCTTCTTCATCGGAACCGTCGGTGATGACCTTGCCACCACGCTTGCCCATGATGATTGCAGTCCCCGTATCCTGACACATCGGCAAAACGCCGCCCGATGCGATGGATGCGTTTTTCAAAAGATCCATCGCCACGAACTTGTCGTTGGCGGTTGCTTCTTCGTCATCAAGGATTTTGCGCAGCTGTTCGAGATGCCCCGGACGCAGCAAATGCGAGCAATCAAAGAAAGCCTGAAGGGTCAGCTTTTCGATCGCTTCAGGATCGACTTTCAAATAGGTCTCGCCATTGACGTCAACGGTCGAAACACCCTCGTCCCCGATCTTGCGGTAAGGGGTCGTGTCTTTACCCTGATCAAACATGGGTTTATAGACAAAATCACTCATGGGAAGGTTCTCGTCTCTCTCAAAAACAAGGTGGGTTTGTTCTTTGTGTGGCTGGTTTTAGCGCCAATTGTACCAAATTGCCACGATACATTAGCGTAAGACGCCTTGCCCCGGACGCGGGAAACATCAACGGGTTCGGGCAAAGAAAAAGGGCGGATTAAACCCGCCCTTTAAACAACTTATTTCTTTCGGAACGCATCAAGTGCGATGACCTCGCCGGTTTCATTGGCATCCGGCTTGGGCTTCTTACGCGCCTTGGACGGTTCGGCGACCAGTGTCGGTGCGCCCTCTTCGTCTTCGATCAGATCGGCATCAAGATCGTCATCTTCATCATAGTCGAAATCTGCGTCATCCATTTCTTCTTCGACGCTAAACGTCAGCATGAAGTTGGCAGACGGATCGACAAAGGCCAGCATGGCATCATAGGGCACGACAACCGTGGTCGGCATGCCATCGAAGCTCATCCCCACCGAGAAGTGATCATCTTCGGATTTCAGATCCCAGAACCGGTGCTGCAGGACAACGGTGATGTTGTCTGGATGCGCCTTGCGCTGGCTTTCAGGCAGGGCCACACCGGGATGGTTGGTCTGGAAGGTGATATAATAGTGATGCTCTCCGAAAAGGCCCTCTTCGGCTACGCGCGCGAGGATGTCTTTCACCACACCGCGCAGCGCCTGGTCGACCATAAGATCGTAGCGGAATTCTTCCGGTTCTTGCATCAGTAATCCTGTGTCTGGCGAAACCACCGGGGATGTCCGGCGCGTCCCGTCATTGTCATATGGCATCTTTGCGCGCCAATTACATCTTGGCGCGTTTGATAATGACTCTATTCATAACGAAGCGGGAAAGAAATACAAGAGTGGGGCGTTCTGTTGCTAGGTGCCCCGTCCCCCACCAAATTACCGCTCCCGGCAATCGGAATTTCGCTTTGGTGCTAGTACCGCTTAGGCGGCAGCAGCAACCGGAGCATTGTTGTCGTTTGCATTTACAAACATTGGCCCGATGCGGTGGTACCATGCCGAGCGCCCACATTGACTTTTACTGCTCACGTCGATCCTATTTCGGCCCCACGAAGATTGTCTGGGTCGGACAACCGATAAAGTTTGGTGGAGCCGCCGGGTACCGCCCCCGGGTCCGTAAAGCCTATTCTGTCACGCAGTTTAGCGCCGTAGTCGAGTTGCCCCGACAGCCCCTATATAGGTCAAAAGCCCCCCGTTTCACAAGGGGAATCGGGAAATCTTTTTTTCATTTTCGACGGAACATTTCGCGATCCCCGCAAGCAGCCACGCCCCGCATTGGAGGGAATCACACGCGGCGGAAGGTGTCCGGGTAATCGATGACAAGACCGATGTCATCAATCTCAAGCTCTGCCGAGAAATTGCGAAACAGCCCTTCATAACGATAGCGTTTCCCGGGCACTAAACAGGTGTAACGCTGTGGCGCGCTGCGCGGTAGGAAATCACCCTCTATCTGGCTTGGCAACGGCACATAGGCCGCCGAAATCTCTTGCGCCTCGCCCTCAGCCGGTTTCAATCGCTTGATCGGAAGCATGTTTGTCGCAGGTGTGATGCCGATATCAACATCAAGGCACCCTGCCAAAGACGGCAGGCCGCGCTTTGCGATGCAATCAAACCAGTTTCCCTTACCGTCCGACGTCACGTGCATTTCTGCCCCGCCGACATAGCTTACCTTAACTTCGCGTGTCGCGAACGCGGCATCCGTCACCACAAGATAAGACCCGCCATAATGGCCCTGACGCGTCCCGACCACGTCTCCTTCAAGCTCTATCCCGTCCGGACCAGACTGACAGAAACAGTATTCAAGGCCGTTTCCATTCCAATCGACCCACTGAACAGTCTTTTGCAAAACCAACACTCCCATGTGGCAAACGCACCCAAATCCCTGAAAGCTGACTATACCCAACATTCGCGATTTTGCCTGACCTGTCCTGACAGGATGTGTCAGTAGAGGCGGCATGCTTAAGGGCATGACAAAGATCGGATGGCGTCGCTTGCCCGTGCCACTCGACCTGACTATGCTGCGACCAAAGCGATTCCAAAAATGCAGGGAACAGCATGCAGCAATATCTCGATCTGATGCGTCTGGTGCGTGACACCGGCACACGCAAGGAAGACCGGACCGGCACCGGGACTGTCTCAGTCTTTGGTCACCAGATGCGTTTCGACCTCGCCAAGGGGTTCCCGCTGGTCACCACCAAAAAGCTGCATCTGAAATCGATCATCCACGAATTGCTGTGGTTCCTTGATGGCGATACCAACGTCAAATATCTGCAGGACAATGGCGTGCGCATCTGGAACGAATGGGCCGATGAGAATGGCGACCTTGGCCCGGTATATGGTGGCCAGTGGCGCTCCTGGCGCGGTGCCAATGGCGAAACCATTGACCAGATCACCGGCCTGATTGACCAGATCAAAAACAATCCCGATTCCCGCCGTCTGATCGTGTCGGCCTGGAACGTTGCAGACGTGCCCAACATGGCGCTGCCGCCGTGCCACTGCCTGTTCCAGTTCTATGTCGCCGATGGCAAGCTGTCCTGTCAGCTTTATCAGCGCAGTGCGGATATCTTCCTGGGTGTGCCGTTCAACATCGCATCCTATGCGCTATTGACCATGATGATTGCGCAGGTCTGTGATCTTGAGGTGGGTGATTTTGTCCATACCCTTGGGGACGCGCATCTTTACACCAACCATCTTGATCAGGTCGAAGAGCAGCTTGCGCGTGATACCCGCCCGCTTCCGACCATGAAGATCAATCCGGCGGTCAAATCGATCTTTGATTTCAAGTATGATGATTTCGAACTGACCGGCTACGACCCGCACCCGCATATTGCCGGCAAGGTTGCTGTCTGATGACTGATCCCGAAATTGAACGCGTCGCCGTTGTTGCCGCGGCCGCCAATGGTGCGATTGGCAAGGATGGCTGGATGCCGTGGGAGCTGCCCGATGACCTTAAACGGTTCAAGGCACTCACCCTTGGCAAGCCGATGATCATCGGGCGCGTAACGTTCGAGGCCATCGGTCGCCCGCTTCCCAAACGCACATCGATTGTTGTTACCCGCGACACCGATTGGTCGTATGACCATGAAAATGTCCGGGTGTGCCACACCATGGAAGACGCCATTGCACTGGCTGATGAAATTGCCCTGCGCGAGGGCGTCAATGAAGTGATTATTGGCGGCGGTGCGCAGATCTATCATCTCGCCCTGCCCTATACGACGCGGTATGAGCTGACAGAAGTCCATGACGAGATCGAAGGTGATACCTTCCTTGATCCGCTGCCCGCCGATCAATGGCGCGAAACAGCCCGCGAGAAGATCGAAAATCCTGACGGGCCGGATTACAGCTTTGTCACGCTCGATCGCATCGTAAAATCCTGATTTATCCGTGCGTTGCAAGCTGCCGGTTGATTTTCCCGCGCATTCGCCCCATCTTGGTTTGAATTATAGAACAGTCGTTCCAAAGCCTGGAACCGATCAAAGGATCTGCCGATGCCACGGCCACGCGCGTTTGACGAAGAAAGCGTTCTTGATAACGCGATGAACATCTTCTGGAGCAAGGGGTTTGAAGCAACCTCTATTCAGGATCTGGTTGATGAAACCGGCCTGAACCGCGCCAGCATGTATGCAAGCTTCGGCGACAAGAAGGCTCTGTTCCTGCGCGTGCTGGATCATTACAGCCAGAAAATCAGTTCTGAACGATTTGCCGATCTGCGCAACATCGATGACGGCCGTCTGGCAATAGAAAAGACATTTCGTGATACCGCCAAAACCGGCTGTGCCGAGGGCCGACACAAAGGCTGCCTGATGGTGAATTCCGGTATGGAACTGGCGCCGCATGATCCGGAAACCGCCGCCATCGCCCATCAGGCGTTCCGCCGGGCCGAAGATACCTTTGCCACCGCCCTAAAACGCGCCATGGACCAGGGCACGATTTCAAAAAACAAGAATGTCCGTGCGCTTGCCCGCTTCCTGACCGGATCATTCCAAGGCGTTCAACTGATGTCGCGCCGGGGTGCCGATCAGGAAACACTTCAGGATTACACCGACACCATTCTGGCCGCGCTGGACTAATCCACCACGTTTTCACCACCGTTTCCGGTTGCGCATTGCCTTGCGCTCCTTGATAGTCTGGCAACGCAATCCATGCCCGCAATTTGTGCACACATGCCGGACACATCATGAAACGCAGCGACACGTTCTGGGACTCTGTTGCCGACAAATACGCCCGCAAACGCATCGGCAACGAAGCGGCCTATGCGCAAACCCTTGATCGCACGCGTGCCTATCTTTCCCCCGATCAACAGGTTCTTGAAATCGGCTGTGGCACGGGCACGACAGCCCTGAAACTGGCCGCCGATGTTGCGCAGCTGACCGGTACCGATATTTCCGGACGCATGATCGAAATCGCCCAAGACAAGCTCAAGGGTGACGCCCCCAAGAACGTCAGCTTTGCAAAGCAAACGATTGAAGACATCGCCGCTGCGCCAGATCGCTTTGACGTCGTGCTTGGCTTTAACATCCTGCATCTGTTTGATCAGCCCGAAGATGCCATCTCCACCCTGCATAACGTCATCAAGCCGGGCGGGATGTTGATTTCCAAAACACCCTGCCTTGGTGAGAAGCTTGGCTATCTCAAACCGCTGATCTGGATCCTTCAGAAACTGGGCAAGGCACCGCGCATTCATTTCCTGAACTATGACCGACTTGAAAACATGATCCGCACGGCCGGGTTTGAACTGCTTGAAACCGGTGAATATCCAGCCAGCACCGGATCACGCTTCATCGTCGCCAAACGGGATTAGCCCCCTTCCCGACATATGCTTCCCATCACAGTTCGGTGATGCCTGATCTTTGCTGTTGATTTATGGAATGATCGTTCCATAATCATATCCAACAAAACACAGCCCAAGTCATGAGGAACGAAATGTCTGCAATTACCCCACTTATGCCGCGCCAGAAGGTGCCGTCCCTGTCCGTCCCGCTTGTTGGTGGCGGCACATGGTCGCTTGCCGACCAGAAACCGGAAAACTTCACCATGGTCGTTTTCTATCGCGGCCTGCATTGCCCGATCTGCGGCAAATACCTTAAGGATCTCGATACCAAGCTTGAAGATTTCGCCAAACGCGGCGTCAATGTTGTGGTGGTATCGTCCGATGGCGAAGACCGCGCGACCGAGGCCAAGGCGAAATGGGGCCTTGAGAATGTGGATCTTGGTTATGGCCTGAGCCTTGAGAACGCCCGTGAGTGGGGTCTTTATATCTCGACCTCGAACGGGGTGACCTCGAGCGGCTATGAAGAGCCGGCCATCTTCTCTGAGCCCGGCCTGTTTCTGGTGCGCCCGGACGGCACGCTTTATTTCGGCACGTTTCAGACCATGCCATTTGCCCGTCCGGCCTTTGACCAGATCCTTGGCGCACTTGATTTCGTCATTGCCAAAAACTATCCGGCACGCGGCGAAGTGATTGATCATACCAATCCCTAAGCACGCCTCTTACAGCCGATAAAATGCCAAAGGTCCGGTTCCAAAGCGCAGGAACCGGCCCTTTTATTCTTCATAGCATTACAATCGCCGATTAGCCTGCCATGGCAGCGGCAAAATGCGGCGCATCCAATTCCTGTGCGCGCTGATAGGCCGGGCGGGCATCAATCCGCGCGATATAGGCCTCGAACTCCGGATATTTCGGCAGAATGCCAAACATGCAACCAAACCGGATGGTCGAACCATACACCACATCCACCGTGGTGAAGTTCTCCCCCATCAGCCAAGGGTCCGCCTTGCCAACAAAATCAACCAGGATCGGCACCAAAGTTTCCCAATCGCGATAGGAATTCTGGCTGCTGTCCTCGGACCTGTACTGGCGCACCCGGTCAATCATGGCCGGTTCGATGGTGGACGGCGAAAAGAACAACCAACGCAGATATTCGCCGCGCTTCGGATCATCAAGTTTTGGCGCCAACCCGGCCTCGGGATACAGATCCGCCAGATAGCAGCAAATGGCGGCCGCCTCGGTCACGACCGTGTCGCCATGGACGATGGTCGGCACCTTGCCAAGCGGATTAAGCGCAAGGAATTCTGGCGTTTGTCCTTCACCAGCACGAATGTCGAGAAGTTTGACATCAAACGGAATCCCCAACTCGTGCAGCATCCAATGGACGGTACCGCTGCGTGACGGGATCGCGTGATAAAAGGTCAATTTCCGATATGATGACATTCAAAGTGCTCCTGCGTTTGCGCGTGTTGTTATGTGCGATATGCAGAGGCAATTTCCCCTTGTTTCCCAATAATGTAAATCGCACCACACGCGGGTTCCTGACAGCTATATGGCAGGAGGATGTCAGCCAACCGCTCCGCCTCGCCCAAATGCATCAGCACCACTATATATTCAATAGCCCTTAATAAAATCGCCCTTGGGTTGTATAGTGAATACCAACGTGACCAAAAAAGATCGCGGGGCATCACATCACACACAGGGGACTTCACATGACCAAGCGCAGACTGATCGTGTTTTTCGACGGCACCTGGCAGGAACCGGCCAACACGCCGCAACCCACCAATGTCGTCAAACTTCTCCGCGCCGTCCCCAGCAGTGGAGGCGATGTATCGCAGATCGTGTTTTATGATCGCGGGGTCGGTACCGGTAATTGGTTCGATAAGCTACGCGGCGGTGCATTTGGCAACGGGTTGTTGGAAAACGTCGTGGATGGCTATCGCTTTTTGGGCAACAACTACCAACCCGGCGACGAGATCTTTATCTTTGGCTTTTCACGCGGTGCCTTTACCGCACGCAGTCTGGCAGGACTGATCGGGCTGTGCGGCATTTTAAAGCCCCCCTATCTCGGGCATCCGCTTCAGGATGATATTGCAAAAATTGCCAGCTCCGACCTGTCGGCAGAAGCCAAACGCACCAAGATTTCGACCCTTGATATCGAAGCCCATCAGGACGTGCCGATTGAATGTGTCGGCATCTGGGACACGGTCGGATCGCTCGGTATTCCAGGTGACCTTGGCCGCCGCCTGATCCCGGCCAAATATCACTTTCATGATGTCCAGCTTGGCGCCAATGTTCGGGTTGCCCTGCATGCCATGGCGATTGACGAAAAACGCAGCGCCTTTTCGCCCACCCTGTGGGTCAAGGAAAAGGGCAGCAAATTGCCAAAAGACCAGATCGTCGAGCAGGTCTGGTTCCCCGGCGTGCATAGCAATGTTGGTGGGTCTTATGATGATTGCGGGTTATCGGACATCACGCTTGACTGGATGATCAAGCGGGTCAAGAAACACACCAAGCTCAAGATTGATGAAGCGGGCCTTAAAACCAAACTGGCCCCGTCCGTCGAAGGGCGCGGGTATGAAAGCCGTGGAACGCCATACGTCCTGTCGCGCTTCTATCCCTATCAGCGGCTGATCAATCAGATCGTCCCAAAAGAGGAAAGCTATTTCGACAAACTGCGTCTGAAATGCCCGGACTATGATTGCCGCAACATTATTCCCGAGGGGCTAGAGACGATCAATGAGGCCATCCATGTCAGCGCCCTGGAACGCTGGAACATCAGCACGGGTGTCCTGCATGACAACTCGACGGAGGGATCACTCGAGCGCGTGCTTTATCGGCCGTCCAATCTGAATGCGGCGTTGAAGGCGCATTATGCCGGCAAACACACGCCCAGCATCATCAATTGGAGCGGGGCCACCATGCGCAAGGACATCCCGTGGCCCGAGCAATCAACACTCACATAGCGCGCGATTAATCGTCGCTGGTTGACGGCTTGCGCGGACGCAAAACAATCCACGCCGCCACCAATGTCAGCAAAGCCATACCAAACCAGGTCAGCGCATAACTGAGATGGTTGTTGGGGAAACGGATTTTGGTCAGGCCGCCGAGGGGCAGTTTGGCCGGATTTTCCGCGCCGTCCCCATCAATGAAATAGGGTGCGACGTTTGAGGCATCAAGGCCACGTTTAGTCGCCATTGCATGCACATCACGCGAATACCAGCGGTCATCATTGGGCACGTTATCGCGCATGAAGGTGCCAACCGGTTCGTTGATGCGAAGCAGGCCGGTTACAGTGACCTCGCCTTCAACCATGCCTTCGGGGCGCGTATCCGGATCGCGCTTTTCGGTCGGAACGAAACCACGATTGATCATGACGATCGTGCCGTCACCGCGCATCAAGGGCGTCAGCACCCAGTAACCCGCCCCGTAGTCGGTGGCGGTATAGACCTGACTTTCAAGATCGTTGCGATAGGTGCCCGTCACACGGACCTTGCGGTATTCATCGCGCGCCCGGCTGACATTTTTCCAGTCATCGCGTGTGGGGGCCGCCACCGCGTCACCATGAACGCGCGCATCCACCCGATCAATGAGATCAAGTTTCCACGCCCGACGTTCCACCTGCCAGTAGCCAAGGGCACAAAACCCGGAAAACAGGATGGCCGCCAGCAGCACGACAACGATCTTTGTTGTCGTCGAGGGGCCCTTTTTCGGAGCATCGGTTTCGGAGATGGAAACATGATCGTCGGACATGCCGGGTTCTTTCAAATGGCGGTATGCGGGTGTTTAAACAAAAAGGGCGCGATCCCCCTACAGGTATCGCGCCCCCTTTAAATATCAAGCAGTGCCTAGCCGAAGCTCGGGATCATGTCGTGATCCATCTGCGGCATCATGTTGGTATTCAGGTGATACATCACCCACAGCGAACCGGCGATGGCAATCGCCACGATCACAAGGGTAAAGATCAGCGCCAGCATGTTCCAGCCACCTTCAGATTTGGTGTTCATGTGCAGGAAATAGACCATGTGAACAATGATCTGAATAACCCCAAGACCCATAATCCAAAGCGCGGTTGCCACCTTGCTGTCGAGAACACCATCCATGACAAGCCAGAACGGGATCGCGGTCAGGATGACCGACAGGACGAAACCGATCACATAGCTTTTATAGGTACCATGCGAGGCGCCGCCATCATGATGGTCATCATGTGCGTGTGAATGTGCACTCATCCCAGAACTCCCAGCAGATAAACAACGGAGAAGACACCGATCCAGATCACGTCAAGGAAGTGCCAGAACATCGACAGGCACATCAGACGACGCTTGTTCTCGACGACCAGGCCGCGCTGGGCGACCTGAACCATCAGGGTCACAAGCCAGATGATGCCAAAGGTCACGTGCAGACCGTGGGTTGCCACCAACGTATAGAACGCGGACAGGAAACCACTGCGCATCGGCGTCGCACCAAGGTGCCAGAGGTGATGGAACTCATAAAGTTCCAAGCCCACGAAGGCGATACCGAACAGGCCGGTAATCGCCAGCCAAAGCTGGGTTCCTGCAACATTGCCCTTTTCCATCGCCAGCATGGCAAAGCCATAGGTGATGGATGAGAACAGCAGCATCGACGTGTTGATCGCCACCAGTTCAAGGTCGAACAGGTCAGCCGGTGCCGGACCCGCTGCATAGTTTTGACCAAGAACGGCATAGGTTGCAAACAGGATCGCAAAGATGAGGCAATCGCTCATCAGATAGATCCAGAAGCCGAGCATCGTACCCGTTTCCGGGTGATGCTCTTCTTTCAGGTAAAAGACCGGCGCTTCGGTCTGAGAGGCAGTTGTATTCGCCATTGTCATTCCCTTACGCCTGCTGTTTTGCCAGAAGGGCGGTACGTTCTTCTTCGGTCGCCACAACTTCGGATGCCGGGATGTGATAATCGCGGTCATAGTTGAAGGTGTGGGCAATCGCCCCAACGATCAGCACGATGAAGCTTGCTGCAACAAGCCACCAGATGTGCCAGACCAGAGCAAAGCCAAGAACGAGCGAGATCGCAGCCAGGATAAAGCCAGCGCCGGTATTTTTCGGCATGTGGATATCCAGGAAGCCCGACGTCGGACGGACGAAACCACGTTTCTTCATGTCATCCCAGGCGTCCAGTTCATGAACAACCGGGGTGAAGGCGAAGTTGTAGGCTGGCGGCGGCGACGAGGTCGACCATTCCAGCGTACGACCACCCCACGGGTCACCGGTTTCATCACGCAGTTTGTCGCGTTTGATCACCGCAACAACGATCGACATGATGAACGAACCGATACCACCGGCAATCAGAAGCGCACCAAAGGCCGCAATGATGAACCAGATCTGCAGCGACGGATCGTCAAACTGGCTCATACGGCGGGTGACACCCATCAGGCCGAGAACATAAAGCGGCATGAAGGCGAAGTAGAAACCAATGGTCCACAGCCAGAAGGACATCTTGCCCCAGAACTCATCGAGCTTGAAGCCGAATGCTTTCGGGAACCAATAGACGATCCCGGCAAACATCCCGAAGACCACACCACCGATAATCACGTTATGGAAGTGAGCAATCAGGAACAGGCTGTTATGCAGGACAAAGTCGGCCGGCGGGACAGCAAGCATCACGCCCGACATGCCACCAATCACGAAGGTCAGCATGAAACCGATGGTCCAGAGCATGGGAACATCGTATTTGATGCGGCCCTTATACATGGTGAACAACCAGTTGAAGACCTTCGCCCCCGTCGGGATCGAGATGATCATGGTGGTGATGCCAAAGAAGGCGTTCACACTTGCCCCCGACCCCATGGTGAAGAAGTGGTGCAGCCAGACGATATAGGACAGGATGGTGATCACCACCGTCGCATAGACCATCGAGCTGTAACCAAACAGGCGCTTGCGGCAGAAGGTCGACACAACTTCGGAGAACACACCAAACGCCGGCAGGATCAGGATGTACACCTCTGGGTGGCCCCAGATCCAGATCAGGTTAATGTACATCATGGCGTTACCGCCAAGATCGTTGGTGAAGAAGTTGGTGCCCGCATAGCGGTCAAGACCAAGCAGAACCAGAACGGCGGTCAGAACCGGGAACGCTGCAACAATCAGAATGTTGGTGCAAAGCGAGGTCCAGGTAAAGACCGGCATTTTCATCATGGACATGCCCGGTGCGCGCATCTTGACGATGGTGACAATCAGGTTCACCCCCGAAAGCAACGTCCCGACACCGGCAATCTGCAAGGCCCAGATATAGTAATCAACCCCGACCCCCGGACTGTAGACAATGTCAGACAGCGGCGGATAGGCCAGCCAACCGGTCATTGCGAATTCGCCGACAAACAGCGACGCCATGATCAGCGCGGCACCACAGGTGGTCATCCAGAAGCTGAAATTGTTCAGGAACGGGAAGGCAACGTCGCGCGCGCCGATCTGCAGCGGCACAACGAAGTTCATCAGACCGGTCACCAGCGGCATCGCAACGAAGAAGATCATGATTACGCCGTGGGCTGTAAATATCTGATCATAGTGGTGCGGCGGAAGGAAACCTTCGGCACCATTGAAAGCGATGGCTTGCTGGGCACGCATCATGAGAGCATCGGCAAAGCCACGCAGAAGCATGATGATTGCCAGAATGATATACATGATGCCGATCTTTTTGTGATCGATCGACGTGATCCACTCGCGCCAGAGGTATCCCCACAGACGGAAGTAGGTCAGACCACCGACAACGGCGATGCCACCCACGACCACACCAAGAAACGTCACAAGAATGATCGGATCATGGAGAAACGGGAAGGAGTCGAGGGACAGCCGGCCAAATATAAAATGTAAAAGGTCCGGATTGGAGAACATCGGATTACTCTTCTTTCAAATGCAGAATGGCACCGCAACCGATGCCAGAACTGCGAAGGGCCGGTTGGCATTCACCAACCGGCACTGCATTTAAAACCCTGCCGAAACACCTGTGGGTGCAATACTCATCGCACGCGAAACCGGTTCGTTATCAAACAACGGAAGGTTCGCGATTTCGCCTGACAAGCCACCTTCGGGGGTGGTGCAAAGCGTTGCGACGAAGGACTTGCTATCAGGCAACGGCTGGCTGCCACGCATCTGCGGAACGTCATAAGTCAGCGACATGACGTTATAGATACCGGCAAGACCGCCACCGCCGTTTTTGTCGATATGCATCATCTCGTTCATGCACATCTTCGACTGATCGACGCACATGTTGAGAATGGCCTGATAGAGTTCCGGATCCACAGAGCTATAGTAGTGGACCGGTTCCTTCACACTCGGCTTTTCGAGTTCGAGATACTGCGAACGGCCAAGGAAGTTCTCATCAGACTTCACATCGTTCACCCAGGCGTCAAAGCCCTCTTCGCTCAGGCCGTGGAACTTGAAGCGCATGTGAGAGAAACCCTCACCGCTATAGTTCCCCGAAAAGCCATCAAACACGCCCTCTTCGTTGATCACGGCATGGAGTTTGGTTTCCATACCCGCCATCGAATAGATCTGACCCGCAAGGGCCGGAATGAAGAAGGAGTTCATGATCCCCGAAGAGGTAATCTTGAATTCAATAGGTGTGTCGATCGGAGCTGCGAGCTCGTTAACGGTCGCAATGCCCTGTTCCGGATAAAGGAACAGCCATTTCCAATCGAGGGAAACAACTTCGATCACCATGTGCTCGGCCTCATCGTCAAGCGGACGCTCGGCATCGATACGGTCAAGCGGACGATACGGATCAAGCGTATGGGTGGTGACCCAGGTAATCGCGCCAAGGGCAATAATAATCACCAGCGGTGCCGCCCAGATGACGACTTCAAGCTTGGTGGAATGGTGCCATTCGGGATCGTATTCGGCATTCTTGTTACCCTGGCGGTATTTCCAGGCAAAGAACACGGTCAGTGCCATCACCGGAACGATGATCAGCAACATCAGAATGGTCGAAACGATAATCAGGTCGGACTGCTGGGACGCGATATCACCGGCCGGGTCGATTACAACAAGGTTGCAACCGGCAACAAGCGGCAAAATCGAGGCCAAGGCTGCGCCACGTACAAGTTTTGAAAGCATGTGCTTCATACTTCCTCAGTCTCTGGAAGATGTTCTCAAAGACAACCATATGCCAATGAGTCGCATAAGCGATCCAACAAAGACCGCTACGCGCGTACCCCGCCGCACCCGCATATAGGAATTACAATTCCAAACATCCACGGAAAGGGCACAAAGAAAGCAATTTTTTTTCAAAAAAATGCCGGATCGGAAAGTTGGCGAGATTGCTATAGCTGCATCGCAGCAATGTCAAGCTACCCGCGGCGCATAGCAGGGTCTTAATGACAAATATCATTCTAATGTAAACCGGACGTTGTGCGGTGCAGAACGATAATTGACACTGACGTTTGCAATTCACATGTCTATACTTAGACTCGATCCAAAGTCGTATCGTTCATTCATCCGAATTTGTGATCCAATCAAAAGCAGTTAGGACCAAAATGGTCCGACCAGTGATTTAGGGAGAACGGCGTGAACCAAACGACAGAAAACTACGCGACCGCCACCTCTTCAGGTTTGGAACGCGATGCGCGGCATCACAACGCCGACGCCACCAATGATCCGGGCCAGATCGCGCTTGGCGTGATTATCGGCCGGACGTCCGAGTTTTTCGATTTCTTCGTCTATTGCATCGCATCGGTACTGGTCTTTCCGCAATTGCTGTTTCCCGGTGAAACGGCCCTTTTCGGCACCATGTATTCCTTTGCCATCTTCTCTCTGGCCTTTGTCGCCCGCCCTGTCGGATCCCTCGTCTTCATGACGGTGGACCGCCGATATGGACGGGGTGTGAAACTCACGATTGCCATGTTCCTGCTGGGCGGCTCCACCGCCGCCATGGCCTTTCTGCCAAGCTTTGCCTCGGCAGGGGTACTTGCGATATATCTTCTGTGTGCTTTCCGCTTCCTTCAGGGTCTTGCATGGGGTGGCGCATGGGACGGGCTGGCATCGCTTCTCGCACTTAATGCGCCGGACAACCGCAAGGGTTGGTATGCGATGATCCCGCAGTTGGGCGCACCGCTTGGTTTCATGCTGGCCGCATCCCTGTTTGCCTATCTTCTGCTGACCTTGCATCCGGATGATTTCCTGGCCTTTGGTTGGCGATACGCGTTCTTCGTGGCCTTTGCCATTAACGTGGTCGCGTTGTTTGCCCGCCTGCGTCTGGTGGCAACCTCGGAATTTGGCCATCTGCTCGAAAAGAATGAGCTTGAAGCAGCCCGCGTCATGGATACGCTCAAACATAACGGGCGTACCGTTATGTTGGGCGCACTGGTCCCGATGGTCAGCTACGCCCTGTTCCATCTGGTCACTGTCTTTGCGCTGAGCTGGGTGTTCCTGTATGCCAACGGCAATCCGGGGCAGTTCCTGCTGACCCAGGGTGTTGGTGCGGTTCTGTGTGCCTTCGGGATTGTCGCATCGGGCTTCATCGCCGATCAGCTCGGCCGTCGCCGCCTGTTGGGCTATAGCGCCGGGATCATCTTGCTGGGGGCGGTTCTGACACCGCTGCTTTACACCTATAACATCATCAATGAAGGCATGATTGTTCTGGGTGGCTTTGCAGTTCTGGGCCTGTGCTTTGGTCAGGCGGCCGGAACGCTGGCATCAAACTTCAAGCGCGAATACCGCTATACCGGCTCGGCCCTGACATCCGACCTTGCATGGTTGCTCGGTGCCGGTTTCGCACCGCTGATCGCACTTTACTTGTGTGACAAGTTCGGTCTGCCCGGTGTCGGTGCCTACCTGCTGTCAGGCGCTGTGGTGACCCTTCTGGTCCTGCAATTCAACAAGCAGTTCGGCGCAAAAACCAGCGACTGATCGCCAAACACCATAATACCCAAGCAAAACACCCCGGCCAGATTGGTCGGGGTGTTTTCGTTTGATACCTGTCGAAACGATCTTGGTTTATGCCGATTAAGGTTTGGCAGCTGATGGTTCCGTTTCAGCAGACGTTGACGGTTCATCTGCGACAATCGCCAACCTGAAGCCATTATAGCGTTTGCGCAGCATCATTTTGATGACAACAAACATCCAGAAGAACGACCACAGGAAGCCCACAAGACCTGTGATGTAACCGACTTCAATATCGGGTTTACCCATCGCGGCACCGACAAATCCGATGATAAAGCCAATCACCCCACTCAAGACAGCACTACCAACAATTGTACCTGCGTAGGATCGCCAAACGAGCAACCACCAGATCCTTACAAGCCGACCATCCGTGATTTCGAGTTCCTGCATAACGACAACCTCGCTTTAAGCATTTAAATTTTACGTATTATGGTTGTCTCCCCCAGCGGATATTCCACCTGAAACTCTTGATTGATGCAATACCAAAACCGCAAACCTAAAACACCCCGACCAATCTGGCCGGGGTGCTTTTGTTCGCCAAAGAGCGAAGCAGTCTTAGGAGTAGTTCGACGGGAACATGGCGCGTTTTGCTTCTTCATCCATTTCGGTTTTGAACGCGTGATCCTTGCCGACCTCACGTGCGCTGATGGCGGCGGGCAGGCTGTTGATCGCGTCAAACCAGCGTTTGATATTGGGATACTTGTCCCAGACATCCGGGTTCTTGTGCACGAACGGTGCCTTGTCGACCCAGCCCCAAGCAGAGATATCGACAATCGTCATCTCGTCGCCAACAATGAACTCGCGGCCTTCAAGGTGATCTTCGAGCACCTGATAATGGCGGGCGATCTCGTTGCGATAGCGGTTCACACCATAGTCGCTGCCTTCGGGTGCTACATGCTGGAAATGCACCGCCTGGCCGGAAAACGGGCCAAGGCCGGTGGCGATGAACATCAGCCAGGACAGGAACTCACCGCGGTCTTCCGGCTTGCCCAGGAACTTGCCCGACTTTTCGGCGAGATAAAGCAGGATCGCGTTTGAATCAAACACCCGCACTTCCTTGCCGCCCGGACCATCGGTATCGACGATGGCTGGCACCTTGCCATTCGGGTTGATCGCCCGAAAGGCCGGGTCATGCTGCTGACCTTTGCGGGTATCGACCGGCAGGACCTCGTAAGGCAGTCCGGATGCCTCGAGCATCATCGAGATTTTCTGCGGGTTCGGCGTCGGGTGGTAGTAAAACCGGATCATAAACATCTCCTTGCAGGTCTTCACCGTTACACAATGGCGTGACCCGCTCTTGCATTTTGGAACGATCGTTTTAAATTGACCCATAACGTCCCGATTGGCAAGCTTCGATCATTGAAGACGCCACAAGAAAGATATCCAGGAGCGATAAGTCCATGATTGATCTGTATTACTGGCCGACCCCCAACGGCCATAAAATCACGCTGTTCCTTGAAGAAGCCGGACTGGATTATAAAATCGTGCCGGTCAATATCGGTGCCGGGGATCAGTTCAAACCGGAATTTCTTGCCTTTTCACCCAACAACCGCATGCCGGCGATCATTGATCATGATCCGGCCGACGGCGGGGATGCCATCACGGTGTTTGAGTCTGGCGCCATCTTGCAATATCTGGCCGAGAAAACCGGCAAGTTCCTGCCAACCGGTGTGCGCGCGCGCAAAACCGTGATGGAATGGCTGTTCTGGCAGATGGGCGGCCTTGGCCCGATGGCCGGTCAGAACCACCATTTCGGCACCTACGCCCCGGAAAAGCTCCCCTACGCCATCACCCGTTATGTCAATGAGACCAACCGTCTTTATGGCGTCCTCAACAAGCGTCTCGAAGGACGCGACTTCATTGCCGGGGACGAGTACACCATTGCCGATATGGCCTGCTATCCGTGGATCGTCAGCCACGAAAAACAACAGCAGGACCTTAATGACTTCCCGAACCTGAAACGCTGGTTTGAAACCATCAAGGCCCGCCCGGCGACGATTGCGGCCTACAAGGCCGGTGAAGAGCTCAGCAAATGGCAGATGAGCGAAGAGGACAAGAAAGTCCTGTTTGGCCAAACCGCCAAAAGCACCAAGGCCTGAAACAAGCCCCACCGCCCTGCGTTGATATGATGCAGGGCGGTGGAGTTTGCCCATCCCCCTGAAAGCAGGCAACAGTGATCTGTCGGCGTACAGTTCGGCGTATATTTTCAAACAGTTGCGCGCATTTCTGTCGCCACTGCCTGACGACCAACCACGCAACGGGGATCAGATGCGTCACGACCACACCGCTTCGACCAAAATGAAAGATTGGCGCCGCGCTATCGCCAGCACGGCGCGCAAGACCCTGACCGTTCTGATCCCGACCGTAATCCTCGCATCCTGCGCCTTCCCGCCCGAGAACGAGCTTTATCAGCAATCGCCCGATATCCCGCCCTACACACAAGACAGCTTTGCCGAATATGTCGCGCAAACCCGTGACTGGGTGGCCGAGCATCGCGTTTTCATCACCGATGACCGCGACACCGAACTGGCGCGCAATATTCCATTTGAACTGGGCCGGACAACACCAGACGGCAAATCCCCCAAACGCGGCGTGCTGTTTGTCCATGGCCTGGGCGCAAGCCCATGGTATTTCCATGACATCGCAGCTGAGATGGCCCAAAACGGTTGGCTTGCGAGATCAATGCTGCTGCCCGGCCATGGCACCCGCCCGGCTGACCTCAGCATCCCGGATTATGCCGACTGGACCGCGGCGGTCGCCCATCAGGTCAAACTGCTTGAACGCGAAGTCGATGAAGTCTGGCTTGGTGGTTTCTCGACCGGTGCGAACCTCGTGACCAGTTATGCCGCGCGAAATCCTGGAATCTCGGGCCTTTTGTTGTTCTCGCCGGGCATTGAACCGGGCACCGATCTGTTGTTTCTGACACCGGTCATTCAGTATCTTTGGGATTGGGTTGACGCCGACCCGGAAGACAACGCCATCAACTATCAATCCCTGTCGACCAAGGCGTCCGTGCTCTATTACCGCAGTGTGAACGATGTCGAAGATGCGCTTGATGAAGGCCCGTTTGACCGCCCGACGCTTGTTTCGATGAGTGCTGATGACAGCGTCCTTGATCCGCTTGCCATATTGCGCCGCTTTGAAACCGATTTCACCCACCCGGCATCGCGCTTTGTCTGGTATGATGACACCGATGCGCCAAGTGATGATCCACGGGTCAAAAGCCTTAACAGCAATCTTCCAGACCAACAGATCAGCAATTTCTCGCATCTGAGCGCGCTGTTCTCGCCAAACAATCCCTATTACGGCACGGATGGCAGCTTTGTATTTATCGAGAACGGTCAGGAAGATATTGAACGACCAGATGATCGCGCCAAACTCTGGCGCAGTGCCTGGGGCTATACCGAGCCCGGCAAATATCATGGTCGTCTGACCTGGAACCCCTATTTCGATGCATTGATCGACACCATTAACGACGTCACCAACTAACGCCAAGGATCGGGTCCCCATGACCGAGACGACACAGCAAACCACAAACCCGCGCTCCAATCATCGCACCCGGGTATTTGCCCTGATTGCGTTTATGGTGTTGTGCCTGATCATTTCGGCCTTTGGCGGGGCGGTGACAGCCACCAGTGTTAATGACTGGTATGCGACGCTGAACAAGCCGTTTTTCAATCCGCCCAACTGGCTGTTCGCGCCGGTCTGGACCATCATTTATTTCATGATCGCCTTTAGCGGCTGGCGCGTCTGGCTGACCAACGGGTTTGCCCAGACAAAATTGGCCTTTGGCATTTATGGCGCGCAATTGGCGCTTAATCTGGCCTGGTCATTCCTGTTCTTTGGGGCGCAGTCACCATTACTCGGCCTGATTGATGTCATCGCGCTGCTTGTCATGATCCTGATCAACACGATTGTCTTCTTCCGGTTGGATCGCTTCGCCGGGATACTGTTACTGCCCTATGTCGCCTGGGTCGGGTTCGCCACACTTCTGAATGCCGCCATCTTGCACCTGAACAGTTAAGGCCGGATCACACGGCCTTCATCGGGAGTCGAATTTTTGATTGCGTTCTTCACCCTTGATCGATAAATGTTACGTTATAACATAACATTTATCCCGATATCCAACCGAGGTCGATTGATGAAACGCCTTCCCGTTACGGTCCTGTCCGGCTTTTTGGGGGCCGGCAAGACCACCCTTCTGAACCACATCCTGAACAACCGCCGTGGATTGCGGGTCGCCGTGATCGTCAATGATATGAGCGAGGTCAATATTGACGCTGACCTTGTGCGCAATGGCGGGTCGGAACTTTCCCAGACCGATGAAAAACTGGTCGAGATGACCAATGGCTGCATCTGCTGCACGCTGCGCGATGACCTTCTGGCCGAAGTCCGCCGCCTCGCCGAACAGGACCGGTTTGACTACCTGCTTATTGAATCCACCGGCATTTCCGAACCCCTACCCGTCGCGGCAACCTTTGATTTCCGCGATGAGGATGGTCAGTCGCTGGGTGACATTGCCAAGCTTGATACCATGGTCACCGTGGTCGATGCCGCGCGCATGATTGCCGATTACAGCTCCACCGACATGCTGACTGACCGGGGCGAAAGCCTGGGGGATGCGGATAATCGCAGCATTGTCGATTTGCTGGTCGACCAGATCGAGTTCGCCGATGTCATCGTCATGAACAAACTGGATCTGATTTCCGATGACGAACGCAAATCGGTTCTTGCCATCATCAAGGCGCTCAATACCGATGCCGAGGTGATTGAGACCAGCAACAGCATCGTTGTCCCCGAAAAGATCCTGAATACAGGCCGCTTTGATTTTGATCGCGCCCAAAGCCATCCGCTGTGGGCCAAGGAGCTTTATGGCTTTGCCGATCACGTGCCCGAGACCGAGGAATACGGGATAAAAAGCTTCACCTTCCGAACCTCCCTGCCGTTCCACCCCGAACGGTTTCACGCCTTCATCAACAGCGAATGGCCGGGTGTGTTGCGGGCAAAGGGGCATTTCTGGTTGGCCACCCGCCCGAACTGGGTCGGTGAAATCAGTCAGGCCGGTGCGGCGGTCAAGACCGAGGCACTCGGCACCTGGTGGTGTGCGGTTCCGCGCGACAGATGGCCCGACAATCCGGCATGGCGCGACATGGTTCTGTCGAAATGGGATCCGGTCTTTGCCGACCGTCGACAGGAAATCGTCTTTATCGGGCAGGACATGAATGAGGCCGCCTTGCGTGCCCGTCTGTCGGATTGCCTGATTGACGAAGACACAGACGGCCTGTCGGTACGCTTTGATCCCGAACGCTATGCCGATCTTGCCGATCCGTTCCCACGCTGGGGTCAGGCTGCCTGATCAGGATGCCCTAAACAAAAACGCCACCTTTCGGGGTGGCGTTTTCTGCTTCTGACTGCTGGATCGGATCAGTGTGCTGTGTCGTTAGCTGCTCGGTTCAAGGCCCGCTTCTGCGCTTTCGGCTTTGGCGTCATCGTTTGCCACTTCGTCGGCCTTGACCTGCGCAACACTGTCCATGCCAAGCCGACCGATAGACGGCAGGCGCAAGGCCGGGCGGTTGAAATCAATCCCGAAATTAAGGCCAAGCAGGTTCAGCTCGATCCCTTCTTCCAGACCAAGCGACATGCCAAGCACCCCCAGAAGGTTGGCCTGAACACCCTGCCCGCTGGATGACAGTCCGACCGGATTGGTGATCGGACGATAATCCTTGCCGATCGCATTGGCCGGCATATCAAGGTTCAATCCCGGCACTTCACGACCGATATGGGCAATGAAGGTATTGCTGTTCGGCCCCGGATAGCTGCGGTATTCGCGCGGGAACGGATAGGATTTGATGGCCTCTTCGATTTCGGGGATCAGCTTTTCGGCCGCTTCACCGCGATGATCAGCCATCAGTTTCGGCTCCGAGCCATACCAGAGACCATCGGGGATCGCGTAGTTCTGTCGCACCACATTGCCGCTGCCCCAGCCAACCACGTCATAGCGGGTATAGCGGGTCTCACCGGCACGTTTGTAAATGATCCACGGATGCACCGCAAAATAGCTGCGCCAGCCAAACGTATCGGCCGCCATCACCATGACAATCGCCTGATCGCGGTTGGCTTCTGCATCGGGGGCTATCCCTGCCGAATGGCGCGGCGCATTACGCCACGTATAACGTTCCTTGTTTTTCTCACCCGGCGGGTCCTCTGCCAGGCTGATGCCAAACGGCAGGACAAGAACGGCCAGAAGACCAAGAAACAGGGTTTTGCCTTTACGCACGATCAATCCAATCTGATTTTGCAACGCAGTATGCGTCCGGTTAAAGCAAAGAAGTAGGATCAAAAAAAGGCAATGCAATCTTTTATCCTGTGGGGAATGCGCCCATCCCCTCAAAAAGGTGATGAAGGTAACACCAAACGATTGCGACCAGCCCGGACTTAGGGCCAGGCGGCAAAGGTATCGTCGCGCACCCGTTCCGCCGCACGCCTGAGCCGGCGGTAGGCCCCAGGCGCCTCGCCCATATAGCGTTTGAAAAACCGGCTGAAATAAGCCGGGTCGCGGAACCCCAGGCCATAGGCAATCTGTGCAACACCCAGCGGTGACTGTTCAAGGCGCATGCAGGCTTCGCGCAATACGCGTTCATGGATGATGGTGAGTGGCGGCTTGCCGGTCGCGCGCAAAACAGCTGATCCCAAACGCCGTTCACTGACCCCAAGCGCAGTTGCGTAATCGGCCACATTCCAGTGTTCGCGAAAATGCAGTTCAAGCACCTGCAAAAACCGCTGAAACGTGATCGAGCCCGGACCATGTTTGTCACGCTGGGCCATCACGCCTTCGGCCAGACGTAGCACCATGGTCAGAATGATCTGAAGATGCGCACCCACCACAAGACTGGCCCCAAGTGCATTTTGCATCAGCTCCGCCCGGATCGCCTCAAAGCTGCGAGAGAGGAGCAGCAGGTTTCCGCTATCCTCAGCCGGGGTCACGTTATGCACCGTGTCGGCCGCAAAGCGAAGCGGCAAGCCACCCCCGGCCGGCGTTCCACCAGCCATCCCACTGCCATCCCCGCAATGGCGCGCCACCAGATCATCCGCAACCGACAGCAAATACCCGTCACTGCCCGCCGTAACACGAAAGCGTTGCGTTTCGCCAAGCGGCAACCAGACAAGCGCTGGGGCCTTGCAGGTAATCGTCCCCTGCCGCAAGCCGATCTCGGCCCGCCCCCCAAGCAACAGCACGGCATAACACCGATCACGGCGGCCGGGATCATTCATCACCCAGGACTGAACCGACAAGGGATGATCAAAGCGATCCATCACCGCCTGTGTCGTGACGGGCAGCAGATCCTCGAACGGGTTGTCGGCAAGTGTTTCCGAACGCGTAACCGGGCTTGAGACCGGAATTTGACGGGGAAGTTGATCAGGCATGCCTTTTTGTCGCGCATATATTCCAAATGGTCAGGGTCAGGACCTGTTAATTTGGTTTGAATGGTCGCTCAGATTTGTGCGGATACTAGAAGCACAGCCGCAGGAAGATATTAATCTTTCAAGGCTTTGCGACGACGTAGCCCGTGCAAATCTGAGCGATCCGAAGGACAGAGCTTATATTTGCAAACTCCTGCGTCAAATCCCTTGCACGGGATACCAACCCGCTCGGCGGCATTTTCCTTGGATTTCACAAATATAAGCTCTGCCATTCTAATCAAATTAACAGGCCCTGACCCTTGACGCATAAAAATACAATTTTTCGTCTTAAATTGTCAATTTCGCCGTCTTTACATTGGAACCGTTCCATCGCTTACTAGGATGGCGGTCAAAGAAACCGTCAAAAACAACAATACACATAAAGAATGCGTTCCCATTATTTTGCACATGCGAACTAATGGGCGGGAGGTTACGCCGGAGATTTACTTCATATCACGAAGTAAATAACAGAGTATCTTTGCCTAAACTCCTGAAAATACGCGCAAACGGGAAAACCGTCTCTGCAAAGAGATCAGGAGGAATAGCATGCAAATCTCAGCAAAACTGCGCCTCGCGACCATTGCTGCGGCAACCACCGCTGTCATGAGCACCGCGACGCTGTTTGGGGCCAACGCCCAGGACACATATCGTATCGGTTATGCCATCTCGAAAACCGGCCCGGCCGCCCCGGGTGTGGCAACCAGCACCATCCCCAACTATGAAATGTGGGTAAAGGAAATCAACGATGCTGGCGGCCTTCAGGTCGGTGACAAGAAACTCCCCATCGAGGTCGTTGAATATGATGATCGCTCAAGCTCCGAAGAAGCGGTGCGCGCGATTGAACGCCTGATCAACCAGGACAAGGTTGATTTTATCCTCTCACCCTGGGGCACGGGCCTTAACCTTGCCGTGGCACCGATCCTGGATCGCGCGGGCTATGCCCATCTCGCTGGCACGGCCGTGACCGACAAGGCGCCGCAACTCGCCAAGCGCTGGACGAATTCATACTGGCTGCTGGGTACTGGTGAACAATATGCCGTTGAGTTGGCCAAGTTCCTTGAGGGCCTGAAAGCCGAAGGCAAGATCAATGACAAGGTTGCAATGATCGCGGTTGCCGATGGTTTTGGCATCGAGCTTTCCAAGGCCGGTCGCGAAGCGCTTGAAGATCGTGACTTTGATCTTGTGTACGACAAGACCTATCCGCTGGGCTCGCAGGATCTGGCAACCATCGTCAATGACATAAAGGCCCTTGGTGCGGATACCTTTGTCGCCTTTTCCTACCCGCCGGGCACTCTTGGCCTGACCGAACAGTCCCGTGTTCTGGGCTTCAACCCCAAGGTCTTCTATGCCGGTGTCGGCACCGCCTTCCCGCTTTATAAAAACCGGTTTGGTGACAATGCCGAAGGCGTCGTCAGCCTTGGCGGTGCGAGCGAGGATGATCCGAAAATCGGCGATTACATCAAACGCCACGTTGAATTCGCAGAACGTGAGCCAGACCGTTGGGCATCCATCGTCAACTGGGCGACGCTTCAGTCCCTGCAGCAGGCCATCGAGCGTGCTGGCACGACCGACCGCGAAGCCATCAATGCCGAACTGGCCAAAGGCGGCTTTGACACCATCCTTGGTACCTACAAGCCGGGAGACCAGACCTTCTGGCAGGTTGGTCAGTGGCAGGATGGCAAGTTTGTCGGCCTTGCCCCGACCGACATGGAAGGTGCAGCCGAGCTCGTCTTCCCGAAACCTGAATGGAAGGCTGCGCAGTAAGCGCGCCACATAAGGACGTCGGGGTTCCTCACCCACCCAAACTCCCGGGAACCCCGACGCCCCTTTTGGATGAAGTGAATGTTTAGCTACGCAGTCTTTTCCGGGATTACCCTTGGCGGGATGTATGCCCTCGTCGCCATGGGCCTGACCCTGCAATATGGTGTTTCGCGCATCATGAACCTTGCCTATGGCGAGCTGGTGATTGTCGCGTCCTTTATTGCCTTTGTTTTCATGACCTCGCTTGGCATCAACCCGCTTGTCGGTCTGTTGATCATCATTCCCGCAAGCTTTGCGCTGAACTGGGTGATTTATCGCATCCTGCTGACCCCGCTGGTCGCACGCGCAAAGAACCGCGGCATGCTTGAAGTCGACAGCATCCTGGCCACCTTTGGCCTGCTGTTCATCGTTCAGGGTGTGCTGCTGGTCTGGTTTGGTGGCAATTATTACAGCTACGATTTTCTCAATAACGCCGTCGATATCTTTGGCGCGACGATTGCCGCCAATCGGCTTGTTGCCCTTGGCTTTGCGGTTGTCATCGGACTTGGTTTCTATCTGATCCTGACGCGCACCCGCATGGGCACTGCACTCCGTGCAGTTGCGGCTGATCCGACCTCGGCGCGCCTGGTCGCGATTGATGTCAATTTCGCATCCTGCTTTGCCTTTGCTCTTGGCGGTGCGATGGCGGCCGTCGGGGGCGTTCTGGTCAGCATGTTTTTGACCTTCTCAACCTCGATGGGGGTTGTCTTTACCATGAAGGCGCTCATCGTTGTGATCATGGGCGGGCTTGGTAACATGCTGGGCGCGCTGATTGCAGGCCTCATCCTGGGTGTCGCGGAAAGTCTGGTTGCGACATATATCGACCCGGGCCTGACCATTGCGGTGACCTATGTGATCTTCCTGCTGGTGCTGCTGATCAAACCATCCGGCCTGTTCGGGAGGGCCGCGTCATGAGCATGCTTAAACCCGATTTCATCAAGCCCGTGGGGCTTGGTGCGGTGATTTTTGCGGCCCTTGCCTTCCTGCCGAGCCTCGTTGACAGCTACTACATGTCGCTTGCGATCAGTGTCGTCAGCTTTGCGGTTCTTGCAACCGCATGGTCGATGTTCTCCGGCCCGACGCGCTATATCTCGCTTGCCACTGTCGTGTTCTTTGGCATCGGGGCCTACACGGTCGCGGTTCTGGGCGAAGTCCTGCCGTTCCCGTTGGTGCTTATTTGTGCCGGATTGGCCGGGACGGTGATTGCCCTTCTGGTTGGCTTTTCCACGCTGCGTCTGGCGGGTGTGTATTTCGTGATCTTTACCTTTGGCCTGACCGAACTGGTCCGTCAGGTGGTCAGTTGGTACGAAGTCAACGTTACCCGCGAAATGGGGCGCTATGTCTTTCTTGATATCACCCAGAACGACATTTACTGGCAGCTGCTTGCCCTGTTTGCGGTCCTGCTGCTGACCGGGTTCATTCTGGGCCGATCTCGCCTTGGCTTTGCCCTTCGCATCATTGGCGAGGACGAAACAGTCGCCAAGCATTGCGGGATTGATGTCACCCGTGTGAAAGTTGCGCTGTTTGTTCTGTCTGCCTTGTTCATGACACTGACCGGCGCCATCATGGCCCCGCGCTGGACCTATATCGATCCGGTGATTGCCTTTAACCCGATGCTGTCGTTCCAGGTTGTCATCATGGCACTTCTGGGCGGTCCGCGTCGCTTGCTCGGTCCGCTTCTGGGGGTTATTCCGCTGACTCTTCTGTTTGAGGTCCTGACCGCAAGCTTCCCGAACCATTTCAGCATCCTGCTTGGCTGTGTGTTCATGGTGATTGTCTATCTTCTGCCCGGCGGGGTTGTCGGATTGTATGAAAAGTACCGCGCCCCGAAAAAGCGCGTGCTTGCAACCGATCAAAACGCCGAACCCGGGGGGAACGCAGCATGAATACCGAAATCCTTCTGTCGATCTCAGGCCTGCACAAAGCCTTTGGCGGGTTGATTGCCGTCAATCAGATGCAGTTCGATGTCCATCAGGGCGAAATTCTTGGCCTGCTTGGCCCGAACGGATCGGGCAAGACCACGGTGATGAACCTGATCTCAGGCGCCCTTCAGTCCAATGACGGCAAGGTTGTCATCAGCGGCAAGGACATCACCAACCTGCCTGCCCACAAGATCAGCCATTCCGGCATTGCCCGCACCTTCCAGCTCGTGCGTGTCCTGCCCGATCTTGATTGCGTGGAAAACATCGAAGCAGGTCTTGCCTATCGCACCAAGCCGCTTTGGGGCGATGCTGCGCACGCAGCCGCCCTTGAATTGCTTGATCGTATCGGTCTTGCCAAACAGGCCCATACCCCGGCGGGCGATCTGACCTATATCGATCAGAAACGCCTTGAACTGGGGCGTGCGCTTGCCCTTCAGCCCAAGCTTCTTTTGCTTGATGAATGGCTCGCCGGGCTAAACCCGTCCGAACTTCAGGATGGCATTGCCCTTGTGCGCAAGCTCAAGAACGAAGGGCTTACCATCATCATGGTTGAACATGTTATGGATGCGATCCGAAGCCTATGTGATCGATGTGTGGTGATGAATGCCGGGGCCAAGATTGCCGATGGCACACCAGACGAAGTTCTTTCCGATCCGGAAGTCGTGCGCGCCTATCTGGGAGACAGCCATGCTTGATATCAAAAAACTCTCCGTCTCCTATGGCAAGCACGCCGCCCTTCGCGAAGTCGACGTTACCGTTGATCGTGGCGAGATCGTTGTCATGCTCGGTGCCAATGGTGCCGGTAAAAGCAGCCTGCTTAAGGCCTGTGCCGGTCTGGTAACCGCCCATGACGATACCCGCATCAATCTTTCTGGCAGTGAGTTGACCGAACTTTCCGCGCACAAGATTGTCGAAGCCGGGCTTGCCCTTGTGCCGGAAGGGCGCGGCATTTTCGGCGAACTGACGGTGCGTGAAAACCTCGCCCTTGGTGCCTTTGCCAAACGCGCACGGACGGCTGAAAAGCAAAACCTTGAACGCGTGATTGATCTTTTCCCCAAACTGGCAGAACGGCTTGATCAGGCGGCCCGCACCATGAGTGGCGGTGAACAGCAGATGGTGGCCATTGGCCGCGCACTGATGTCCAATCCGGATATTCTTCTGCTGGATGAGCCATCCCTTGGCTTGTCGCCGATCATGACCGGGGACTTGTTCAAAGCCCTTGCGGCCATTCGTAAAACCGGGGTTGGTGTGCTTCTGGTCGAACAGAACGCCCATCAGTCCCTTGCCATATCAGATCGGGGTTATCTGATCGAAAACGGGGCCATTACCGGGCAAGATAGTGCCAAGGCCCTGCAATCCGACCCGGCTGTGCAAAAGGCCTTCCTTGGCCTTGGGGCTGCGTGATGCAGCCTTTCGCCACCACACAGCAAACCACAAGAAAGTCAGGAGAAACGTCATGAACGACACGAAATTGTTGATCGATAATCAGGACGTCAATGCGTCCAACAACCGCACCTTTGAACGCAAGAACCCGGTCACCGGCGAAGTTGCAACCGTTGCGGCCGCAGCCAACGCGGCAGATGCGCGCAAGGCTGCCGATGCCGCCGCCGCAGCCTTTCCGGAATGGTCCAAAATGGGTCCGGGTGCGCGCCGCAAGGTTCTGCTTAAGGCTGCCGACATCATGGAAGCCAAGGGCGATCAGTTCGGTCAGCTGGTGCTTAATGAAACCGGAAGCACGCGCATGTGGGGTGGTTTCAACGCCCATCTTGCTGCCAACATGCTGCGCGAAGCCGGTGGCATGACGACGCAGATTCAGGGTGACCTGATCCCGTCCGACACACCGGGCCTGATGGCCATGGGCATTCGCCAGCCGGTTGGTGTGGTTTTGGGCATTGCGCCGTGGAACGCACCGGTGATCCTTGGCACACGCGCGATTGCGATGCCGCTTGCGTGCGGTAACACCGTGGTTCTAAAGGCATCCGAACTGTGCCCGGCCCTGCATCGTCTGATCGGTGATTGCCTGGTCGAGGCCGGCGCACCGGAAGGTGTCGTCAATGTTGTCACCAACGCACCGGAAGATGCGCCGGAAATCGTTGAAACCCTGATCGCCCACCCGGCCGTGCGCCGCATCAACTTTACCGGGTCGACCCGTGTGGGCCGCATCATCGCCAAACTGGGTGCCGAGCACCTCAAACCGGTTCTGCTGGAACTGGGCGGCAAGGCGCCGTTCCTTGTTCTCGATGATGCCGATCTTGATGAAGCAGTTAACGGTGCGGCCTTTGGTGCCTATATGAACCAGGGCCAGATTTGCATGTCGACCGAACGCCTGATCGTCGATACCGCGGTTGCCGATGACTTTGTCGCCAAATTGGCCGCCAAGGCCAACACCTTGACCGCCGGCGATCCGGCCAAGGCTGATCATATCTTGGGCGGTGTTGTCAGCATCGAGGCGGTTAATCGCATCGAAGAACTGGTCGAAGATGCCGTTTCCAAGGGCGCAAAACTGGTTGCCGGTTCCGGCAAGGCCAAGGACGGTGTTTTGATGGATGCGATCCTGCTTGACCACGTCACCCCAGCCATGAAGATCTATTCCGAGGAAAGCTTTGGCCCGATCTGTGTCGTCATCCGTGCCGGTGACGAGGACGAGGCTGTCCGGATCGCCAATGACAGCGAATATGGCCTGTCCTCTGCCGTCTTCTCGACCAACATCCCGCGCGCGATGGAAGTTGCCAAACGCATCGAAAGCGGCATTTGCCACATCAACAGCCCGACCGTGCAGGACGAGGCACAAATGCCTTTCGGTGGCGTGAAATCATCGGGCTACGGGCGCTTTGGTTCCCAGGCATCGATTGATGAATTCACCGAAATGCGCTGGATCACGATCCAGAGCGGCAAGCGTCACTACCCGTTCTAAGTCGACAGACGCGATTGGCCCGCGCGGAACATCCGTCGGGCCTTTCCGTTATCAAAGCATACGCAGGGGGGAAGCCTGATTTCGTGAGAACTGTTCCCTCACCAAATCAGGACCTGTGTGCGGGCCGTCAGATGCGTCATCTGGCGGCCTGCTCTTTTATGGCGGGGTGATCAGCCGCGCAGAACGGCCTGTATCAAGACTTCAAGCGCACTTGAAAATTTCGACCGGTCTTTCTGGGTAAAGGACGCATTGCGCCCCTGCTCGCCAGTCACTTCGCGCATATGGGCGGCGATTTCGCGGCCCGCCAGCGCATTGCCGATATTGGCTTCGGTAAATTCCTGCCCATTGGCTTTCAACACCCGCGCACCGATCTCAATCCCACGCGATGCCAGTGGAATGTCGTTGGTGACAATTACATCGCGTGCGCGCGCATTCTCAGCAATCCAGTCATCGGCGGCATCGGGTTCCGGCGGCACAATCACGATCTTGATCAGCGGATTGCGCGACGGGCGAATGCCGCCATTGGACACCAGGATCATCTCGATCCGGTGACGCTCGGCCACACGTTCGCATTCTGCCTTGACCGGGCAGGCATCGGCATCAACCAGCAAACGTGGGCGGGAGTTTTCAGTATTTTCGTTCATGTCCCGATCATCAATGGGACGCGATCAAAGTCAAGCAATCATGAACCCAGCTGCGCGGTCGCAGATGTTTTGGCATCGCGCATCATCGCCAGAACCACCGCCCCGACAAAGGCAAAACCACAGGCCATCAAGACGGTCGTCTGGAAGTCAAACGCACTGGCAACTACCCCGGTCAGAAGGTTCCCGATTAGCCCGCCCACAAACAGCGTGCTGACATAATAGCTGGTAGCGACACCGGGCTGGTCGGTGGCGAAATTCTGAACGAATGTCATGCTGATTCCGGCAAAGATGCCGTAATAGATGCCATCAAGGGCGGCGAGTGCCAGCACATCAAAAAGTGTGCTCGCCTGATAAATCAGGCCAAAGAACACAGCCCCCAAAAGGGCTGCGATCAGCATGCCCTTGCGCTCCCCCGTGCGTTTAATCAGCGACGCACAGAAATAGATCACGACAACCTCGACAAAGCACTTCACGGTCAGCGCAAAGCCCGCCGAAGACGCCATCAAGCCAAGCTCGGTCGAGAAATAAAGTGGCATGGCCGAAACAAACACCACATTGGCCGCCCCAATGAAAAACACCGGCACGCAGGCCAGCAAAAGCCCGACATTCAGCGGCACCTTCCCACCCTGTGCCAGACTGTCAGGATGATGGGTCTTGAAAGCATTGGGCACGGTTAGCAAACAAATCACAAACCAGATCACCGCCAACCCGGCAATGGTGTAATAGGTCGCCGAGAACCCGAACGCCCCATAGAATGAAAGCGATGCCGCCGGCCCGACCATCCAGCCAAGCGAGGTCTGCATACGTAAAAAGCCATTAAACTTGACGACATCACGCCCGGTCTGCTCGGCAAATAACCGCCCGAAACTATACATCACCGAAAGCGCACCGGCCCCAACCCCAAGCAGGACCGAGACAATCACCAGATAAACCCAGTAAACCTGAAACGTCCCAAGGATCGCCATGCCCGCGGTGAAACACAGGATGCTGATCACCAGCAAAATCTTGACCGGAACCCCACGATCAATCGCCCGCCCGAACGTCCGGTTGGCAAGCAGCGTCACACTGACCTGAACGATCATCACCATGCTAAGCTTCCATGGCGGCTCCCCAAGGCCTTCAACCACGTAAAGCCCGGCCAACGGCACCGCCCCGCTTGAGGTAAACGCCCCCATCAGAAGCAAGCCCAGCACCAGAAACGGATACCGATCCAGAAGCGCAATCGCACCCTTGGCGGAACCAACTGGAGTATCAGACTTTTCGTGATGGGCGGGGTGGCTCATAAACCGTTTCTTTCCCAAGGGGTTGATGAAACGGTTCTACAAGCAAGTCCCAAAACAGTAAATGATTCCAGACATCAGGATGAAGATGTCACGAATTCGACATGGTCGGGATTACGCAAGACCACCAACAAAGCTTGCAAGCTCTGATGTCTTGGGATTTGAAAAGACTTCTTCCGGGTCGCCGGTTTCGTGGATGCGGCCCTGATGCATGAAGACGAGCTTGTCACAGACTTCACGGGCAAAACGCATTTCATGGGTCACCATGACAAGGGTCATGCCCTCCTCGGCAAGTTTTCGAACAACCGCCAGCACCTCATTGACCAGCTCCGGATCAAGGGCGGAGGTCACCTCGTCACACAGCAGCACCTTTGGTTTCATGGCAAGAGCACGGGCAATTGCAACACGCTGCTGCTGCCCGCCTGAAAGCTGATCGGGATAATGCATCATCTTGTCGGACAGCCCTACCTTGGCCAGCATTTCCTCGGCAATTTCCTTGGCCTCCGCCTTGGATTGCTTTTTCACGACCTGCGGGGAAAGCATCACATTTTCAAGGGCGGTATAGTGGGGAAACAGATTGAACTGCTGAAACACCATTCCGACCTGAAGACGCAAGGCCAGAAGATCGGCATCACGTTCACTGATCTTGTTTCCGCCAACCATAATCATGCCGCTGTCGATCTGCTCAAGACCGTTGATGGTCCGCAAAAGGGTGCTTTTCCCCGATCCGCTTTTTCCGATCAGGGCAATCACCTGCCCTTCATCAATGGTAAGATCGATACCTTTAAGGACTTCCAGTTCGCCAAAGCTTTTGTAAATAGCATGCAGTTCAACGAGCGACATGGCGGAACTTTCCTTCAAGATGGCGGGCAAAAAGCGATAGCGGATAGCAGATCAGGAAATACATCAACGCGACACAGCCATAGACCGTAAAGGGTGCATAGGTTGCGTTGGTGATCATCGTTCCGGCCTTTGTCAGCTCGACAAACCCGATGATGGAGGCAACAGCCGTTCCCTTGACCACCTGAACCGAGAACCCGACCGTCGGCGGAATGGCAATACGCATGGCCTGTGGCAGGACGATATAGCGCATCTGCTGGGTGAAGTTCATGCCAAGGCTTGCCGATGCCTCCCATTGGCCACGCCCGATCGATTCAACACATCCCCGCCAGATTTCAGCCAGAAACGCACTGGTAAACAGTGTCAATCCGAGGGTTGCTGCGACCCAAGGCGACACATCCAATCCGATCAGGGGCAATCCAAAGAACACAATGAACAACTGCATCAAAAGCGGGGTACCCTGAAACAGCTCGACATAGCCGCGCACCAGCCGCACCAACCACGGATTTCCCGCTGTCTGGATCATCAAAAGAACAAGACCAACCAGCCCGCCCAGCACAAAGGCTGTTAGCGAGAGCAAAACCGTCCAGCGCCCGGCCAGCAAAAGATTATAAACAATATCCCACAGGGTAAATTCAGACATGACGCCGCCGTTCGAACAGGTAATTCCCCAGTACCTTCAACCCCATCCGAAGCAGGATCGACATCACCAGATACAAACCGGTAACGACAAAATAGACTTCAAAAGCGCGGAAATTGATGGCCTGGATATAGTTGGCACCAAAAGTCAGCTCCTCAGCCGCAATCTGCGAACACACTGACGAACCGAGCATCACGATAACGATCTGGCTTGAAAGTGCAGGCCAGATTTTTTTGAGTGCAGGCAGGATCACGACATAGCGGAAAATCTGCAGCCTGTTCATGGCAAGACTTTGCGCAGCCTCAATCTGCCCTTGCGGGACCGCTTGGATCCCTGCCCGAATAATTTCGGTCGAGTAGGCGCCAAGATTGACAATCATGGCAAGGAGGGCCGCCTGAAACTCGGTCAGCTTCACCCCAAGAGCGGGCAACCCAAAGAAAATGAAAAACAGCTGAACCAGAAACGGGGTGTTGCGGATCAGTTCGACATAGATGCCAACAATCTGGCTGATCACCGGGGCGCGCGACGCACGCGCCCACGCCCCCATGATCCCGAAACCGACGCCAACGACCGCACCGATCACGGTTAATTCCGTCGTCAGGATTACTCCGTCAAACAGCAGCTTCCAGTGCGGCACAATTGCGCCGAAGTCAAATTCATATGCCATTGATCTGCAACGATCCCGTCAGGTCACAAAAGACGCTTAGAGCTCTTCGGGAAGCGGAATGCCAAGCCACTTTTCGGCAATCGCATTCAAACGTCCATCAGCCATCGAAGCGGCAATGATCTCGTTGACCTTGGCCTTGAACTCCGGCTCTTCCTTGTTCAGACCCACATAGCAAGGCGAATTCTTGATCAGGAATTTTGGCTCCGGCTTGCGCGGCGGGTTGCGCTCGATGATCGCAGCTGCGGTAACGTTACCAGTCGCAATCAGGTCAACCTGACCTGCCAGGAATGCTGAAATCGTACCGTTATTATCTTCGTAGCGTTTGATATCAACATCAGACGGGGCGATTTTCGTCAGTTCCAGATCCTCGATCGCGCCACGGGTAACACCAACCGACATGCCCGCAAGATCAGCAGCCTTTTCCACCGAATAATCGGCCGGGCCGAACACGCCGTTATAGAACGGTGCATAAGGGTCGCTGAAATCAATGACCTTTTCACGATCCGGGTTCTTGCCAAGGCTGGAAATCACCAGATCGACCTTGCCCGTGGTCAGATACGGAATACGGTTGGACGAGGTTACCGGGACAAGCTCAAGCTCGACACCGAGATCGTCGGCAATCAGGGCAGCCATATCAATGTCATAGCCTTTTGGCTGCATGTCGGTCCCGACCGAACCGAATGGCGGGAAATCCTGTGGAACAGCAACTTTCAGCACGCCTGCTTCGGAAATGCTGTCCAGAGCACCGGCACTGGCCGCACCAAGCGGGGCTGCGAGCATTGCAACTGCGGCAATCGCCGTCTTGAAAAAGTGTTTCATAAGCCTCTACCTGTTTTCAGTGTGATTTATGCATGTTTTTTAGACTAGTTAAAACGCTGCACATTTTTTGATCTTTTGTCTATGAGTATTTTTCCATTCGGCCTAATCTATTGTAAGAAAATCAACCAGAACCCCGAAAAACCGCCAATGATGCCAAAGAACAATTTCCTTAACTGGTCTGACCAGATAAAGGAAAAATCATGACACGAAGTGAAAGCACCCCAGAGCGCGCAGCTCGGGATATCCAAACCCTGATCGGAGACAAGGGATTAAAGGCAGGCGACCCGCTACCAGCCCAGCGCAACCTTGCAGCAACACTTGGCATCAGTCGCACCAGCTTGCGTGAAGCATTGGCAACGCTTGAAGCGCTCGGGATCGTTCATGTGCAGGCGGGAAAAGGTGTATACATTGCGGATCGCAAGACCCATACACCGCTGGATCAGGACCGCAACCGACAGGCAGCACAAGTCTATCAGTTCAGGTTGGCGATTGAACCTTATGTCGCCGGGCTTGCCGCGCATATGCGCACACGTGATCATTTGATCGCCCTTCAAAGCAGTATTGATGATATGCGCGTAGCCCTTGAGGCGGATGACCTGATTGCTGCCGCCAGTGCCGATACCGATTTTCACGAAATTCTGCAAAAGGCCTCAGGCAACCCGATGTTTGCCACCGCCATGCATCCTGCAGCACAGACCATCCATGAAAACCAGATGCTGCCTTTTGCCAATGCCAAGGCCATCGCAGCCCCCCTGGCAGAACATGAGCTCGTTCTACGCCACATCAATGATCGCAATCCGTCGGGCGCGCGGGATGCCATGCATCTGCATGTGCTCAGCGCCGCGACCAGAGCAAAGATTTCCTTCCTGCGCCCATAGCGGCTCAACATGCCAAAACAAAACCCCCACCCGGTTTCCCGGATGGGGGCTTCGTTAATGCGGTGCCCTTCACAAGGAAGGACAAGCCGAATTAGCCTGCCGACAGATCGTCAGCCGAAACGCGACCCGAACGGGAGTCGGTGCGCAGTTCGTAGTTGATTTTGTCGCCTTCCTGCGGGTGGCCCATGCCAGCGCGCTCAACAGCGCTGATGTGCAGGAATACGTCATTTCCGCCTTCGTCCGGCTGAATGAAACCAAAACCTTTAGTTGCGTTGAACCATTTAACGGTACCTGATGCCATCTTAAAATCTCCTATCGAGTATTGATTGGCGTTGTGACACACCCCGCGTGGGTGCGCCTATCTGTGTCCGGTCAATCAAATCAGGCGCGATCGCGTCTTTTCTGATTGCCCGGGGAAGTCTTGTGGCCTCCGCCGCCCGGCTGCCCGCCAGACTGGGATCCACGGTGATTGCGGTTACGGTTTGCACCGCCGCTTTTACCTTGCGGTCTGGCATTCCGGGCGCCCTTGCCCCCGTTGCCATTCGCGCGGCGTTCTTCGGTGCTGCCCATAAAGGACAAACCGGAAGAAATTGAATTGTCGCCCTTGGCCCGATCACGACGTTGACCATCGGATGAAACCCTTTTTGCCGGGCGCTTGCGTCCGTCATTCGAACGCGCGCCACCATCGGCGCCATTACCATTGGCGGATTTGGTTTTCATCCCGCCCTTGTAACGGCTTTTGGATTTCTCAAGCGCCGGGTTGCTTGCAGCCTGTTCGCCCGAAGCACTTTCAGCAGCACGGCCACCCTCGCCCTCGCGGCGTGGATTGGGTTTGTTGCCATCAGTGCGATCACGACGCGGCGCGTTGCCACGTGCGTCCTGACGCGGACCACGACCATTACCCCGATTACCGCCTGCGCCACCAGCATTGCCACGGCTACCGTTGCCACGCCCCTGACCACCGCCATTATTGCGGCGGCCCTTGTTGGCTTCGCGGGCGGCCTCGGACTGTGCTTCCTGTTCGGCAGCAGCCTTGGCGTCGCGACGGTCAATCACCGGAATCGACTGACGGGTGGTTTTTTCAATATCACGCAGAAGGCCGCGTTCCTCGTCATCACAGAATGCGATGGCGGTTCCGCTGGCACCACCACGGGCGGTACGACCAATACGGTGCACATAGCTTTCCGGAACGTTCGGCAGTTCGAAGTTCACAACGTGGGTCACGCCATCAACGTCAATGCCGCGCGCAGCAATATCGGTGGCAACCAGCACGCCGATCTGACCATCCTTGAAGGCATTCAGCGCGCGTTCACGCTGGTTCTGGCTTTTATTGCCGTGAATGGCAGCTGCACTGATTTTGTTGGCTTCCAGATGGCGCGCCACACGATCTGCCCCGCGCTTGGTGCGGGTGAAAACGAGCGTGCGTTTGAAAGCCGGATTATCAAGAAGCTCTGCCAGCAACTGACGCTTACGCGTGCGTTCAATCATATAGACCGACTGATCGACCCGTTCCTGCGTGGTGGCAACCGGGGTTACAGAAACCTTCACAGGATCAGAAAGCATATCGCCGGCCAACTGACCAATCTGACCCGGCATGGTGGCCGAGAAGAAAAGGTTCTGACGTTCGCGCGGCAGCATTTTAATGATGCGCTTGATCGGCGGCAGGAAGCCAAGATCAAGCATATGATCGGCTTCATCCAGCACGACAACTTCAACATGTTTGAGCGACAGCTTGCCGCTATCAACATGATCAAGCAAACGACCGGGCGTTGCGACCAGCACTTCGACACCGGGCGTAATCGCCTTGATCTGCGGGCCATGGGCAACACCGCCCACCACAACAGCGGTGCGGACATTCAAAAACCGGCCATAGGCACGGAAACTGTCACCGATCTGGGCGGCCAGTTCGCGCGTCGGCGCAAGAACAAGCACCCGGCAAGCGCCCTTGGGCGTGCGGGTATCGGATTTGGAAAGACGGTCAAGGATCGGCAGCGCAAAAGCCGCCGTTTTGCCGGTGCCGGTCTGTGCGATACCAAGCAGGTCCTTGCCTTCAAGCAGCGAAGGAATGGACTGCGCCTGGATCGGGGTCGGCGCGTCATAGCCTTCTTGTGAAAGCGCGCGCAAGACCGGCTCGGCCAAGCCAAGTTCTGAAAACTGGGTCAAATAAGGATAACTCGTGGATTAGAGGCTGCAGACAGCTGGGACATCGCCCGGGAAAATAAAGTAATCAGGTCTGCGCCTTGCAGTTCTGGAAGCACCCGCGTAGCTGGACACTTCAATGCGTTCTTAGGTCAATCACTCGACAGTAGGGATTTTTAATTCCCTCTACGCTTCTGGAGCGATCAAATATCGAAGCCACCATGCGCAGAGTTTTATCCCCTTGTCAAACGGGATATTTGTTACAGCCCCGCGTTTTACGCACAACGGCACGGCAGAATTGCACTGCAATAACCTCAGAACGCCCGGCTAGAACAATAACTCTACTTACCTAGAGCGGGTTCAGCCTTTGCGAAGCGGTTTTCTCTGTGCCAAGCGATATAATCTTTCGACGGCAAATATCGAAACGGCTGATAGATATCCTTTCCATCGAAACCAGAAAGAACATCTTCGATCCTCTGGTCATGTTTAACCAACGAATGCAGACGTCGATCAACCTCGACCCGGTAGTTTTCATCCAATGTCCAATAGCCGCAATCAAACGCTCGATGATGATTTCTACAGAGAGAAAGGCCGTTGTCCGGTCTGAGGCGATGAATTTCCTGATCACTCGCACTGTGATCAATGATATGTGCAGCCTCCAACATCTTCGTCAACGACAGACCACATACACAGCATCGATTCTTATATCCAGTAAGCACTGCATCCCTGAAAAAACTCTGCCCTAATCGCACAGTCACTTCAGCTTTGGTTGCAGTTTTACGGCCGGAAACATCAAACGGCTCGTCCGCTTCCTCCATACCTTTCCTAAGGTACAAATCATTGGCGCTGTCAAAACCCAAATTCGTAGTGGTGTTAGAGAGTTTGAAGCGTTCGATGGCGCGTGCCATTTCCGCCACCACACTTTCCGGGCTGCGGTGAAAGCGATCAATCAACTGTCGATCAGCCTTGCTGACGTTGGAGAAGCCCTTACGATCAAGCGTAGGGTCTAGGTTTGCGTAGTTCCCCAATTTGAAAGCGATTGCACTTGGCGACCTACCAATCACCTGAGACAGAGCAATAACTTTTTTGTTTCGCTGATCGAACTGACCGAACTCTAGCTCGAAGTACAAGCTCAGGGCCGCATACCGTTGGTCATCTGTCCAGTTTTTGCTCACCAAAAGAACTCTCCGCCGCAACCTCCTTGAAACTTATATCTTTTCAAGGGGTTGCGAAACAGAAAACACTTAGTACGCGCTGCACGGGTTGCCGGCCCCACACGGATTATAAGCTGCGCAAGGGTTACTCGCCGCGCACGGATTTGCCGCCGCACAGGGATTGCTCGGTGCAGGCGCACAAGGCGAGACAGCACAAGGTGACGCCGCACAGGGGTTATAGGCACCACAAGGGCTACCAGCCGCGCAAGGATTGTAGCCCGCGCACGGGTTGGCAGCACAAGGGGCCGCGGCACACGGATTGGCCGAACGGACTCCCGTCGTGCTGAATGCGCCACATGGACTTGTGGCAGGCGTAGCCCCGCAAGGATTAAACGCGGCGCAAGGATTGGCTGAACACGGGCTTGCCGCGCACGGGTTTGCAGCGCAGGGATTGTAGCCTGCCCCACATGGGTTGGCTGCGCACGGGTTATATCCCGCCCCGCATGGGTTCGCGGCACATGGATTCGCCGCACAGGGGTTGTAGCCGGCGCCGCACGGGTTCGCACCGCAGGGATTTGCGGCACACGGGTTTGCACCACACGGACTAGCCGCACAAGGATTGGCACCACACGGATTTCTGCCCGCACCGGGGAGTTTTGCCGGGGCCGGATTGGCAACGGCGGGGATATTTGCGGTGTGGCTGTAATGGTCAAGCGCAACGGCACCGGTTGCTGCAAGGAAGACCGCACCAAACAGAAGTGTGTTTTTCTCGCTCATTTCCGGAAACCATCCATTCCAAAGATCGAACGCAGCGCAATGCCAACCCAACTGCCCCCAAAGGCCAGCGCAAACCACAGCCAGCCATGGACACTGCCCGATGCGATCCCGCTAAAGAACGCCCCGATATTGCAACCAAAGGCCAGACGCGCGCCATACCCCATCAAAAGCCCGCCGATTGCCGCCGCCAGAAGGGATGCGACCGGAACGGAAACCTTTGGCGCGAACTTGCCCGCAAGGGCAGCAGCAAAGGCAGCACCGATCACGATGCCGAAATTCATCACCGAGGTGTTGTCTTGCAGAACGGAATTGCCAAGCGCACGCGCCGGCCCACCCCAGTTCCAGAATTCCCAGGTTTCGACCGGAATACCAATCACCTGCGCGATCTTTGCCCCCCAAAGGCCAAAGCCAAAGGTGATCGACCACGGGTGACCCGCAATCAAAAGCGTCGCGACATTGAGCCCGGCCAGAAGCAACCCGGTCCAGATCAGCGGCCACGGCCCATGGAAGAAACGCGCAAGGCCTTCGCGCGGCGCACTTGAAACCACTTCAAGCCCGCCATGAGCCCGTTTTTCAACAAACACGGTTAGAAGCGCCACCAGCGCCAAACCACCAAAGGTCACAGCAAGGCCACCGCCCATTCCAAATTCACGGCCGAGGCTCATCGGCGGCAAGGACGGCAGTTCCAGCCACATCGGCAAATGGGCCGTACCGATTACGGCACCAATAATAAAGAAGACAAGTGTGAGCAGCATGCGCGCGCTGCCACCACCAACGGTGAACAAGGTGCCAGAACCACACCCGCCGCCAAGCTGCATGCCAAGACCAAACAGAAACGCCCCGATCAGAACCGACATGCCAACTGGTGCCACCGCCCCGACAACAGATCCGCCCAGTGGACTGCCAAGCGAGAGCATCGGGATGAAGGCCGCCGCAGCAACACCAATCATCAAAAGCTGCGCGCGCAAGGCACGGCCACGTTTCTCAACCGAGAACCGGCGCCAGCCGCCCGTAAAACCAAAGGAGGCATGATAAAGCGCAATGCCAAGCAATCCGCCAAGGCCATACAGAACAGCCTGCTTAAGATCGACCGCCTGTGAAATGGCGATGCCGACAAGGACAAACAGGACGGCGGTGACGACGGCCGGTCCCTTGTCAAAGGTGAAACCCGGTGTGCCCGGATTTGCTTTTAGGGTCGTGTCAGACATGGTGAGGCTCAATAACCTGAAATCAGATACTTAAATGAAAACGGAACCGGGTCACCGGTTCCGTCCAAAATGTTCGAAGCTGTCAGGAGCCGATCAGGAACCCGGGGTTTCCGGGATCACCATTTCACGGTTCGGGTCAGCCGCCCATTCGGTCAGGGAACCATCATACATGGCCGTGTTCTTGTTGCCCATCACTTCGGAAAGACCAAACCATGCAACCGATGCCCAGTGACCGGTATTGCAATAGGTGATTTCCTTGGCATCCGTTGCGACACCGGCATCCGTAACAAGGTTTTCAATCACGTCCGCCGCAACAAATGCGCCGTCCTGATCACTATAGAACTGCGACTGCGGGATGTTTTTTGCACCTGGAACGGCGCCAGGGCGTGCGACCACGCCGCTTTTCGCCTTGCCGGTAAACTGTGATACCGGGCGGGCATCAACAAGCTCAATGCCTTCGGCCCGCGCCTTGGCAACGTCATCGGCGGTTGCCAGAAGTTCCGGACGGAAATCGGCGTTAAACGCGACTGCAGTCGGTGCGACCGGATCGTTTGAAACGGCTTTGCCCGCTGCCAGCCAAGCGCGCTGACCACCATCAAGAATGGTGACCGCATCATGACCCAGAACCTTGAAGGTCCAATATACACGAGTGGCAGAACCGAAGTCCGAGCTGTTCTGACCGGCCGGAACAACAACAACCTGTTTGTCATTGTCGATGCCAAGGGCACCGATGCGTTTGGAAATCACATCAACCGGCGGCAGCATGCCAACCACATTGTCGACCTTGGCGCGCCAGCCGAATTTGCCATAAGGCGCGTAAACCGCACCCGGAATGTGGCCGGCTTCATACGGGCTGCCATTCTTGGTCAGCGAACGGATATCAACGACAACCAGCGACGGGCTATCAAGATTTTCCGCGACCCAGTTGGCATCAACCAGCGGCTTTTCGGTAAGACGTTGAGCCTGCGCAGCACTTCCGGCAAAGGCAAAAGCGACCGCAGCAACGGCAGAAAGGATAAGGGAACGCATGGGGCTGTCTCCAATGATCATTTCATTCTGATTTTGTGCAACATACCTAATCCATCATAAATAAATGTCAATAGAATCTATAATACGTATATTTTTTGTATTTATAGATCAAACGCCAAGCCCACCCGCGAAATCAGGCTACTGATTTGGCGCCCTAAGGTCGAAGGTTGTTCAGATAGCGCGCAAATTCGCGGGCAAAGGAATCCTGGGTTTCGAGATTGCGCAAGGCCGGTGGCCGCGTCAGGAAGCCGTGAAGGGTTGCAATGATGAATTCTGCCACCGCAGATGGTTCAACATCCGTGCGCACCATCTTGTTGAACTGGGCCTTGCCAAGATGCGAGGCCAGCCCGCGCCGCCAATAGCGATACACACCATCAATACGCTTGCGCAGGTTTTCATCAAGCTCCCCCGCCCCCGATGCCAGACGGGCAAGCGGGCAACCGCCCGCCAACATGTCCGGGGCATTTTCACCACCCAGTCGATCAACCTGCCCCATTATCACGGGCAGAATGTCATCGGCGCCTTCAAGGTCATCAAGCCAGACATCATCAACATAGCCCGGCAGGCATTCCTCGATCACGGCATTGACCAGCTTGGCCTTGCCCGAAAAGTGATGATAAAGCGCGCCCTTGGTGCAGCCGCTTTGTTCCAGGATATTGCTGATGGATGCGCCTCCAAACCCGGCGCGACGGATTTCACCGAATGCCGCATCAAGAAGCTTCTGTCGGGTAGCGTCCGGATTGCGGACCCGTTTGGGCACGAGTGCCGTTTCAGCTGAACCGTCAATCGAACCATCCAGTTCCATGCTTTCACCGACTTCCAGAACATCATCGTCAAGATTTTCATCAGGACGTGAAATGCGGGAAAGTGCGGCAGAAAAGCTGAAAGGTTGTTTTGACATCGAGCCGTTCTTTATTCTTGATTGAACCAGGAGTTGGACCCCGTAAACATCAGGTTCTACTGTTTTTTTCACGACGTCAATAATACTGCAGTCCAGTCGAAACCTCTGTATAGGGGCGATTATCACGCAGCCCCTTGCAATTCAGATCAAAGCGTACTCTATTGTTCGCCCATGCCCTTTCGGGCCGAGCCCAAAACATCCGTTGGATCGCAGATGCAGCTTGATTCCATCGCCTTCGTTGCGGCCGAAACCAAAATCGCACAGGATGCGATGTATCGGCTGAAACACCGATACGGTCACATCGCGCCCGACAAGGCCGAGGTGATTGTAGCCCTTGGTGGTGACGGGTTCATGCTTGAAACCCTGCACCGATATATGGGCCGCAAGGTGCCGATTTACGGCATGAACCGGGGCACGGTCGGCTTCCTGATGAACGAATTCCGGGAAATGGATCTGACCGACCGCATTGCCGAGGCCCAGACCGTTGAACTCCATCCGCTTCAGATGGAAGCTCATACCGTTTCGGGCGAAAGCCTGTGTGCGCTGGCGATCAACGAAGTATCGCTTCTGCGTGAAACCCGTCAGGCAGCTAAACTTCGCATCAAGGTTGATGGCGTTGAACGTCTGGCCGAGCTGGTTTGCGATGGCGCACTTGTTTGCACGCCGGCCGGCAGCACGGCCTATAACCTGTCGGCCCATGGTCCGATCCTGCCGATGGGAAGCGGGTTGTTAGCGCTAACACCGATCAGCCCGTTTCGCCCGCGTCGCTGGCGCGGCGCGCTTTTGCCGCACGGTGCTGAAGTCGTGTTTCAGATCGAGAACCCCGAAAAGCGCCCGGTTTCAGCCGTTGCCGACTATACCGAGGTGCGCGATGTCGCCAGTGTAAAAATCCGTGAAGATCGCAGCATGAAAATCAAGCTGCTGTTTGATCCGGAACACAATCTTGAAGAACGTATCCTCAAGGAACAATTCGTCGAATGACCACCAGTGCCCTTGCCCCGTCCAAAGATACCGTTGAATGGTGCCGTAAACTCATCCGTCACCAATCCGTCAGCATGACACCCAATCTGGCGCTGATTGACGAGGTGAAGGCATTCCTTGACGCGCTCGGCTATGACACGCTGGTGGTCCACGACCCGTCCGAGACCAAGGCCAACCTGTATGCCACCATCGGCCCGAAGGTGGATGGCGGCGTGATCCTGTCCGGCCATAGCGATGTGGTCCCGACCGAAGGCCAGAACTGGGCATCCGATCCGTACGAAATCGATATCCGCGACGACAAGATGTTTGGCCGCGGCGCCTGCGACATGAAAGGTTTTCTCGCCTGCCTGCTGGCCAAGGCGGAAACCTTCAAGAACGCAGATCTGCGCGTGCCGATCCATTTGGCGTTTACCTATGACGAGGAAGTCGGCTGCCTTGGTGTGCCCAGCCTGGTTGAGGCGATCAACAATCTGCCGCACAAACCGGCCATGTGCATTGTCGGTGAACCGACCGAGATGAAGGTCATCACCCAGCACAAGGGCAAGTTTTCCGCGCGCGCCCATTTCACGGGCCGTTCGGGCCATTCATCCCTGCCGCGCGAAGGTGTAAATGCGGTTGAGTTCGCATCCGAATTCGTCGTCTTCCTGCGCCAGCTTGGCCGCAAATGCCGCGAAGAAGGCCCGCATGATGATGAATTCGTGCCCAACCACACCACCTTCCATACCGGGGTGATCGAGGGTGGCACGCAGCTCAACATCATTCCACAGAACTGCTTTGTCGATTTCGAATTCCGCAATCTGCCCAATGACGACCGCGAAGCATTGAAGGCGCAGATTTACGATTACATCGAAAACACGCTGCAGCCCGAAATGCGCGAAATCTATGAAGATGTCGGGATCGAGATCGAAGTCGTTTCCGACATGCCGGGCCTTGCCACTGGCGATGACGAGGAAGTCACCAAACTCGTCATGGCCCTGACCGGGGCCAACACCACCGGCAAGGTCAGCTTCGGCACAGAAGCCGGCGCGTTCTCGGCCCTTGGCGATATCCCGACGGTCGTCTGTGGCCCGGGCAATATCGAACAGGCCCATAAACCCGACGAGTTCATCGAACTGGATCAGTTAGGGCGCTGCGAAGTGTTCCTCGACAAACTGCTGGGCGTGTTGGTCAAGTAACCGGGCACACCGCCGGATTAGCGAAACTCGGCGGCCATTTGCTGCAACTCACCCCACAGACTTTCGGCAAAGCTTCGCAGGACAATCAGCTCGAAACTGTCATCACCAACCCGGGTGATCATCGCGCCAATATGCCCGACCTGGGTCATGGCCGACTGGCCAATGGCGAACAGATCGGCTGACAGATCAACCATGGTCCCCTTGGCCAAAACCGTGCGCGATGACGGCCCCGACAGCACCATACGCACCCGCCCGTGTGTCTGATCGCAAAGAACAAACTGACCCGAAAGTACCGAGCGGATTTCAACCAGCTTATCATCGGCAACATCAACACTTCCCACCCAGAACCACTGACCGGGCGAAGATTTCCGCATATCCGCACCCAGTTCCGCGGCAAGCTTTGTGATTGCCTGCTTCAATGCCGTTTCATCGCTTTTGGCATCGCCGAGCACATGGAAGACAAAGCCACCCGTCACCGGGGCGAGATTGATTGACGCGCCCGATGCGACTTGGGGCGAAAATACGCTGCGGTTTTCGAGTGGATAATCACGCATGGAGCTTCTCATTTTCCGGGTCGACAAAGGCAGGATTGCACAGGATGCCGGTGACAGTTGTTCCGGCCAATCCATTCCAGATTACAACTTCTTCCCCAACACGGCTCGGGCCGTTTTTCACCAAAGCCAAGCCAATCGCATGCCCCAGTGTCGGCGAATGACACATCGAGGTGACATAACCCTGATCATTGGCAAGGCTGACGTCATCACCGGGATTAAGAATATGCGATCCGGTGGCGAACTTGTCTGATGCTGATTTCGGCTTGATGCCGACAAGCGCCGGACGGCTTGGGTCCACCAACCCTTCGCGCAGGTTCATCACGCGACCGATGAAATCATCCTTCTTGACGGAGACCATCTTGCCCATGCCGAGATCCGCGGGTGTCACCGTGCCGTTGATTTCCGCGTGGGTGACATGGCCCTTTTCAATTCGCATGACGCCAAGGGCCTCAGTGCCATAGGGTGCAATGCCAAATTCCTCACCGGCTGCCATGATGGCATCGGCAACGCTTTCGCCATATCCGGCCGGTACCGCGATTTCGTAAGCCAACTCGCCCGAGAACGAAATCCTGAACAACCGCCCCTTCAGGCGCCCGCCAAACATCGACACATCGCGTGCGGCCAGGAACGGGAATGCCTCGTTCGAGATATCCTCATCAATGATTTTGGCCAGCACATCGCGCGATTTCGGCCCGGCAATGGCCATCTGTGCCCATTGATCGGTAACTGAAGCCATACGGACATCGAGCTCCGGCCACAGTACCTGCGCACAGAATTCAAGATGGGTCAGAACCCCGGCAGCAAGGGCCGTCGTCGTGGTCATGAAGTAATGATTTTCGCCGAGACAACTTGTCGTGCCGTCATCATACACAAAGCCATCCTCGCGCAGCATGATGCCATAGCGCGCCTTGCCCACCGGCAGCTTCAGGAAGGCATTGCAATAAACGCGGTTCAGGAACTCTGCCGCATCGGCGCCAAAAATCTCGATCTTGCCAAGGGTCGATACATCACAGATGCCAACCTTGGTTCTGACCGTGTTTACTTCCCGATCAACACTGTCGCGCCAGAACGTCTCGCCGTTTTTCGGGAACCAGCTGGAGCGATACCAAAGTCCGGTTTCAACAAACTTGGCCCCATTGCGTTCTGCCCAGCCGTGCAGTGGCGATTTGCGAATGGGCTGGAATTCCACGCCCTTTGACGCGCCGACAAGCGCGCCAAACGACACCGGCGTATAGAAGGGGCGGAAGGTCGTGGTGCCGATTTCACCCGGCGACACCCCCTTGATGTCAGCCAGAATGCCAATCGCGTTTACATTCGATGTCTTGCCCTGATCGGTTGCCATGCCATTCGTGGTATAGCGTTTGGCAAGTTCGACATGATCATACCCCTCGCGCATGGCAAGCGTGATGTCAGATGCCGCAACGTCGTTCTGGAAATCGACAAACGCCTTGCCCTTGGTCGATGCGACCGACCAGATCGGCTGGACATGATCGACGGTTTCATCACCTTGCGTCACCCCCGGAAGCGTTGCCGCCTCCCCCATGACGCCAAGCTCTGCCAGCATCTTGACGGCCGCTGCCCCACCGGCTGCAAAGCAATCGACAATGCCGGTTTTCCCGGTAACGGCGCCGCACGGCGTCATACCATCGTTTTCCGGCGGCATGAAACCGACATGCTCATCCGACCAGACAGGCTTGCCCCCACGGTGGCAGGCCAGATGGACAATCGGGCTATAGCCGCCTGATACGCCAAGGGCATCCACCGCAATGACTTCATCTCGGCCATCATCATGGCGCACCGTAATCGATTTGATCGCCTTGCGACCTGCGGTATCACGCACCATCGCCCCGGCAATCATGCGCGCCTTGCCGTCATAACGGATATTCGGGCAGGTACGCGGGTCAATGATCGCAGCGACATCAATCCCGCGCGCCTCAAGATCCATCGCCGTCTGATAGGCCTGATTGTTATTGGCAAAAAGCGCCACGCGCTTGCCCGGTGCCACGCCATAGGCATTGAGGTACGTGCGCATGGCACCCGCCATCATGACACCCGGGCGATCATTGCCACCAAAGACAATGGGTCGTTCTTCTGCGCCGGTCGCGAGCACCACCTGACGCGCGACAATGCGCCACAGGCGTTCCATCGCACGATGGGGACTGATCGCGTCTTCGGGCAGATGCTTTTGCACCCGTTCGACCGCGGCAAACACCTGATCGTCATAGGCGGCAAAAACGGTGGTGCGTTTCTTGATCTCGACATTGGGCAGCGCATGCAATTCGCCGACGATATCGGCCAGCACCGCATCGGCTGGCTTACCGCCAACCGGGCTGCCTTCTGCAAGCAGGCCACCGCCAAGTTGCGCGCCCTCATCGGCAACGATCACCCGCGCCCCGGCGCGCCCGGCGGTCAAGGCTGCTGCCAAACCGGCGGGGCCCGCCCCGATCACCAGAAGATCACAATGCGCCCAGCATTTCTCGTAATAACTGGGATCGGGATCATAGCTTGCCCGGCCCAGCCCCGCAGCCTTGCGGATCAGCGGTTCATAGACTTTTTCCCAGAAGGCCGCCGGCCACATGAATGTCTTGTAATAGAACCCGGCGCCCAAAAGCGGCCCCAGCAACCCATTGGCGGCCCCGATATCAAATTTGACATTCGGCCAGCAGTTCTGTGATCGCGCCTCAAGCCCGTCAAACAGTTCCGCCATGGTCGCACGGGTATTGGGATCGCGCCGCCCATCCCGCCCGATGGTCAAAAGCGCATTGGGTTCCGCCGCCCCGGCGGTCAGGATGCCGCGCGGACGATGATATTTGAAACTGCGCCCGACAAGTTGTCGGCCATTGGCCAAAAGGGCTGAGGCAACCGTATCCCCGCCAAAGCCACTAAGCGCTTCGCTATTAAAGCTAAAGCGGCGCACATCGTTGCGGTCAATCAGCGTACCGCCATCAATCCGGAAACTGGTCATGCCCCGCCCTCCGTTTTAAGGGTACTGGCGTCAACCACCTCGGATGTTTCATGGGTCAGGGTATTACGGCTAAGCACCAGCCAGCGCCGACACCCGCCGGAATGGTGCCAATATTCGCGATGCTCCCCGCGCGGGTTATCGCGCAGGTAAACATGATCGAACCACACGGCTTCATCGGCACCGGCGTCTGGGCGCGGGGTTGCGACTTCGCTGCGAACGGAAAATTCCTCTTTCGGGCGCAGACCGCAATGAGGACATTTGACAAGACTACTCATTTCCAAATTTCCTCAATGCAAGTTGGCCTGGGCGCCAACGCCCTTTTCATCCAGAAGATAACCGCGTGCAAAGCGGTCCATGCGAAACGCGGCTGCGGTTTCATGCGGCGTATCGGTCGCGAGCAAATGGGCATAGCAATATCCCGATGCCGGGGTTGCCTTGAACCCGCCATAGCACCAGCCACCATTGAAATAGAGATTGCCAAGATGCGTGCGATCCATGATCGGCGATCCATCCATGCTCATATCCATGATCCCGCCCCAGCTGCGCAAAATGCGCACCCGCGAAAGTGCCGGGATCATCGCCATGCCGGCCTCGGCGACATGTTCGACACAGGCAAGATTGCCGCGCTGGGCGTAGGAGTTATAACCTTCGATATCCCCACCGAATACAAGGCCACCCTTATCGGATTGCGACACATAAAAATGCCCGGCGCCAAAGGTCACCACGGTATCAATGAACGGCTTCAAGCCCTCGGAAACGAAGGCCTGCAAGGCATGACTTTCGATCGGCAGGCGCATATCGACCATTTTCGCGACATGGCTTGAACTCCCCGCCACCGCCATGGCGAGCTTGTTGCACGTGATCGCACCACGCGTGGTTTGAAGCCCGGTGATCTGATCGCCATCGCGGTCAATGCCGGTGACTTCGCAATTCTGGATGATATCAACGCCGTTCTGATCGGCCCCGCGCGCAAAACCCCACGCCACTGCGTCATGGCGCACCGTGCCGCCGCGCGCCTGCATCAGGCCGCCCATGATCGGGAAGCGGGCATTTTCATAGTCCAGAAACGGCAGCTTTTCGCGCAGCTTTTCGCGCCCCAGAAGTTCCGCATCCACCCCATGCAGGCGCATGGCGTTGCCACGCCTTGTATAGGCATCGCGCTGGGCATCGGAATGAAACAGATTAATCACGCCGCGCTGGGACACCATGGCGTTGAAATTGAAATCCTGCTCAAGGCCTTCCCACAGCTTCATCGAAAGTTCGTAAAACGGGTTGTTGCCTTCCAGCAGGTAGTTGGATCGAATGATCGTCGTGTTCCGCCCGATATTGCCCGAACCGAGATAGCCCTTTTCAAGCACGGCGACATTGCGCACACCAAACACCTTCGAGAGGTAATAGGCGGTTGCCAATCCATGCCCGCCACCGCCGATAATGATCACATCGTAATGGGGTTTCGGGTCCGGATTGCGCCATGCCGGCTTCCAGTTCTTGTTCTTGGAAAACGCATTGCCAAGCAATGACAGGGCTGAATAACGCATCATCGATCTTTCGCTGTTGCCCACATCGGGTACTCAGCAATCTTGACAGAGGCGCGAATTCCAGCTTGTCTTATAAGGACATCCGATAACACAAATGCGACATTCCTGGGTGAATGTCGCGCCAAAGCGGGGCCGTGGCCATCATGACATCAGATATACAATCCAAGGCCACACCTGCCACTTCTGCCCGTTCGGTCGGCAGCAAACCGCTTCCGGCAACCCAGCATATCGGCTTCATGCTGCTGCCCGATTTTGCCTTGATGTCCTATGCCTCTGCGATTGAGCCGCTGCGCGCCGCCAACCTTCTGGCTGGCCAACCGATCTACAAGATCCTGAATTACTCGGCTGCGGGCGGAAATGTTCTGTCCTCATCCGGCACCATGGTGCCGACCTCCCCGCTTTCGCAGGCGCCAACCAACCTGCATACCCTGTTTGTCTGTGCAGGCGGCCATCCATCCCAGTGGCAGGCGCCGGGCATGCTTGGCAATTTGCGCAAGCTGGCCCGTTGGGGTGTACGCATGGGGGGCATTTCAAGCGGGGCTTATGTTCTGGCTGCCGCCGGGCTTTTGGCGCAGCGGCAATTCACCATTCACTGGGAACATGCCCCAACCCTGATCGAAGCCTTTCCGGATCTGGAGCCCGAACGCGCCCGCTTTGTCATTGACGGGGATCGCATCACGTGCGGCGGCGGGGTCGCCCCGCTTGACATGATGCATGCCATGATTGCCGAAACCCTTGGATCGGATTTCGCCACCCGCGTATCGGACTGGTATCTGCACACCCAGGTCGGACAATCGGGCAGCCCGCAGAGGGCATCGCTTGCCGAACGCTATAACCTGCATCATCCGGGATTGCTTCGGGTTCTTGAAAAGATGGAAACCACCATCGAGGATCCCAAAACCCGCGATGAAATGGCACGCTTTGCCCGGCTTTCAACCCGTCAGCTTGATCGCCTGTTTGATCAGCATCTGGGTAAATCGTTTCTGGAAACCTACCGGCAAGTAAGGCTTGAACATGCGCGCAAGCTTCTGACCCAAAGTGCGCTGACCATTTCCGAAATCGCCTTTGCCACCGGCTTTTCCAACAGCAGCCATTTTTCGCGCAGCTACAAATCGGTTTACGGCATCAAGCCAAGCGAGGCACGCGGCAGCTAGCTGCCCTCGATACCTCGGAACCTATCCAACCGAGGGATGCATTCCCGAGACGCGAATTCGACAGAATCGGCACAACTCCGCGAATCTGCGTATTTGATACGCATCGAATTTTGACGTCTAATTTTTACTCAAAATTGGGCACATTTGATTTAGCAAATTTATAAGTTATTGTTTTTATTAATTTTACTGCGTCGCACAATAAAAAACACATTAGAACTTGTTCACTATAGGGAATTGATTTTTAATAAAAGGAATGTCCATCGGGGGGCATTATGTGATGGAGAGACTAAAATGGAACAATCCGTACCAGAGTTGATGGCAAGGCTGGACAGCCTTGAAGCATCGCTCAGCATGGCAACGACCATCAATTCCGAAGTATTCTATTGGTGGTGTACTGCACTGATGCTTGCAATTCACGCGGGCTTCCTTGCTTACGAAATGGGTGCATCGCGTGCAAAGAACGCGCTGGCATCCGGCATGAAAAACCTGATCGCATTCGCATTCCTGGTCCCGACCTTCTATTACGTTGGTTGGTGGATCTATCTTGCGTTTCCGACAGGCTTCACCATTTCCGACGGTTCCGAGGCAGGCCTGCCCTGGAGCGAATATATGGGTCCGAACCTGACCGATAACGCATCGGGCATTTTCTATGCGGCCTTCACGCTGTTTGCGGCAACCACCGCCTCGATCATGTCGGGCTCGGTGATCGAACGTATCCGTATTTCTGGCTTTACGATCCTTGCGATCTTCCTGGGCTCGGTTGTCTGGATCCTTGGTGCATCCTGGGGCTGGCACCCGGATGGCTGGCTCACCACCGAGTGGGGCCTGCATGACGTTGGTGCGGCGGGTGCCGTTCACACCGTGGCCGGTTTCTTCACCCTTGGTGTTCTGATCAACCTCGGCCCGCGTATCGGTCGCTTCAACGCCGACGGTTCGGTCAACAACATCGACGGCCACAACATGCCGATGTCGCTGATTGGCCTGATGCTCATCGTGATGGGCTTCTTCGGCTTCCTTGGCGGCTGCATCATCTATACCGGCGACACCTGGATGACCATCTACAACACCCCGGCAACCCTGTCGGCATTCGCATTCAACACCCTGATGGGCGTTGCAGGCGGCATGATCGGTGCGTATCTGGTCACCCGTGATCCGTTCTGGATGATGTCCGGTGCGCTGATCGGTGTGATTTCCTCTGCGCCGGCACTTGACCTGTACTATCCGGGTCTTGCCTTCCTGATCAGCTTCGGCGGCGGTTGCGTCATGCCGAAACTCAACGACATCCTCGTCGAGAAATTCAAAATCGACGATGCGGTTGGTGCAGTTGCTGTTCACGGCTTTGGCGGTGTCTGGGGTCTTATCATGGCTGGTATCTTCGCTTCGGGTTACCCGAACGTTGCCGGTCCGGAGATCTCGTTCGTTGGCCAGCTTTCGAGTGCTGTTGTCTTCATGATCCTTGGCTTTGCACCGGGTTACGTTCTGTCCCTGGTTTTGAAGGTTGTTGGTCTGCTGCGCGTTTCTGAAAACGCAGAGCTGGCTGGCCTCGACAAGGCTGAAGTTCCGGCAAGCGCATATCCGGAAAGCTCTGTTCCGGCTGCGTTCACCAACGATCCGACTTCGCCGACCCCGGCTGAGTAATCGCGATCTGAATCTTTCGAAACAAGGAAACTGAGAAATGAATACAGCTCCGCTTACAACCTGGGAAGGTGCAGAAGCTTACTTCACCTTCGCTGACAAGCCGGCACTGCTTGTTCTTTTCACACTGGTTGGTATTGCCGTGTGTGTCTGGACCATCACCTCGATGGCCCGCCACGAGAACAAAGCATACAAAGACATGTAATCTTTGGATTGTCGGGATGTGTTGCCGATGCGCCCTGAACCCAAGCGGCATCACATCCTGCCACCATGATGCGAAAGGCCAGCTTCAAAACTGGCCTTTCTGCATTTCTTGCCCGAATTGACACCGGGCGAAACCACCCGGACACGACAAGATCGCCATGATCAGAAACGCGATCACACGTCACCCGTGACGGCACCCAAAGGCAAACGCCACCGCCGCCCGCACCAAGATCATTCACTGCACGAGGCCACAATGATCGACTTTTCCCGAACTGACGTGCCTTATCCCCATTCTGTCCGCGCCGCCCGGCCCAGTCGCATTATCAATGCCGGACGTACCGCGATGGACCGCAACCGCGAACGCTATGAAGTACCGGGCCGCGGTGCGATCATGATTTCCGTGCGCGAAGGCGACCAGCTGGCACTCCGCAATTGTGAAGGCATGCAAACGGTTGAACTGATCGGTCTGACACCGGCCGGTGCCCCACGCCCCGAGATTTTTGAACCCCTGGCCCACGGCGCGCCCAAAGGCCTGATGGATCTTTTGTCCGATCCGCTTGATGACAGCCTTGCGCGTTTTGCCCAGACCCTGCGCAAACGTGATATCAAACTTGGAGCCTGTCTTGCGCATCGTCTTTTTGGCAATGCCAGCCCCCCGGGCGATACGGTTGAGCTGACGATCCAACTTGATGGATATGTCATCATCGCCACCCCGGCCCCGCTGATGCAGATTGATGCGCACAATACGGCAACACCGATCACCGCCCTGATCAAACGCGCCCATCATCATGACACCTATAGCTTCGCCCTGCCCGATCCATTGGCCGATCCGGTTGTCGATTTGCGGGTCAATTCATCAACCGCAGAGTCCTATGAAATCAAGGCCGGGGATTACATCCAGATTCTCGATGTCGATGGGCGGCAATGTACGGATTTTCAGTGCTTTGATGCGCGCAAGCTTGATCGCGGTATTCAAAACCCGCTTGATGTCACCACCACACGCACCTTGATGGGCCATGCCTATCCAATGCCCGGCCTGCATGGAAAGTACTTTGATCAGGATATGGACCCATTGGTCGAGGTCATTCAGGACACCTGCGGGCGCCATGACGCCTTTGCCATGGCTTGTGCGGCGAAATATTACGATGACATCGGCTACCCCGGCCATGTGAACTGCACGGATAACTTTAATGGCGCGCTGTCAGGCTACGGTGTTGATCCGCGCCCCGGCTGGATGGCGATCAATTTCTTTTTCAATACCGGTATTGATGATCACGGCGTGATGTTTGCAGATCAGCCCTGGTCGCGTCCGGGCGATTATGTGCTGCTGCGCGCAATGACCGATTTGGTCTGTGTCTCGTCGGCCTGCCCGGATGACACATCAGCCGCAAACGCCTGGAAACCGACCGACATCCATATCCGAAGCTATGACGGCAACGAGAAGTTTTCCCACGCCGTTGCCTGGCGCCCGACTGCAGAGGCCGAAGCAAAAATGACCAAAGAAACTGCCTTCCACCCCCGTCTGAGTGAACTGACCCGAAACTTCGTCGAATATAAGGGGTTCTGGCTGGCCCATGAATATACCGGCCATGGCATGATCGAAGAATATTATGCCTGCCGCGAAAAGGCCGTGGTGATTGATCTGTCTGCCCTGCGCAAGTTCGAGATCACCGGCCCGGACAGCGAAACGCTGATGCAATATTGCCTGACGCGCAATGTCAAAAAGCTTGGCATCGGACAGGTCGTCTATTCCGCCATGTGCTATCCCCATGGCGGCATGATTGATGATGGCACGCTGCTGCGTCTGGGCCAGGACAATTTCCGTTGGATTTGCGGCGATGACTATAGCGGTGTCTGGCTGCGCGAACAGGCTGACAAACTTGGCCTGCAGGTCCTGATCAGATCATCGACCGATCAGATGCACAACATCGCTGTTCAGGGCCCCAAAAGCCGCGATATCCTGCGCGAAGTGATCTGGACCCCACCCCATCAACCCAAGCTTGATGAAGTCGAGTGGTTCAAATTCACCATCGGGCGGATCGGGGGCGCCAAAGGCGCGCCTGTTGTCGTCTCACGCACGGGCTATACCGGCGAACTCGGCTATGAAGTCTGGTGCCACCCCAAAGACGCCAGCACCGTCTTTGACGCCGTCTGGGACGCGGGCAAGCCACACGACCTGACCCCGATGGGGCTGGCGGCCCTTGATATGGTCCGGATCGAGGCGGGTTTGATCTTTGCCGATTACGAGTTTTCCGATCAGACCGACCCGTTTGAAGCCGGGATCGGCTTTACCGTACCGCTGAAATCCAAGGAAGATGATTTTATCGGCCGTGATGCCCTGATCCGGCGCAAGGAACACCCATCGCACAAGCTGGTCGGGATCGAGATTGATGGCAATGTCACGGTCGGGCATGGCGATTGCGTCCATATCGGACGTGCACAGATCGGCGTAATCACCAGTGCGGTGCGATCGCCCATTCTTGGCAAAAACATCGCGCTAGCCCGGGTGGATATCGCCCATGCCGATATCGGCACCGAGGTCGAGATTGGCAAGCTCGATGGTCATATGGTCCGCCTGCCTGCGACCATCACCGCCTTCCCGCACTATGACCCCAAAAAGGAAAAGCCACGGTCCTGATGGCCGTGGCGCTCAAGCCCGAAAAGAAACCCCGCAGCCAGTAAGGCTGTGGGGGTGACTGCGAGTTTGGTTAAGGGAGACGGCGGACTTACGCCCGCTTCTTTGAAAGGCTTGGAAAGCGCGGCTGCCTATTCGGCAGCCGTTTTCTTTTCGATCTGCAAATAGGCTTCAAGGCTGTCATCAAGTTCTTCAAGCCACGGCGTGTGATGGGGTGGTGACATATTGCCCGTCATGAGCGAGCGATAGGACTTGTTGCGATAGCCCATGATGTCGTCGGCCTTGTCATGTTCCCATTCCTCGAAGGTCTTGTTCACCCCTTCGATATCGAACATTGGATAGTCCGTCATTTCAATGAGATGGGCGGTGTAATCACCCTGGAACCAGATCATGTCGTGATCGTCCTTAAGGCCTTCTTCGCGATCACGCCAGGCTTGGCTGTCGGCCTTCATTTCATCCTTCGATGGCAGGGGAATGCGGCCCATGATGACATCGCGGGCAAACCATGCCTGCGCATCAAACATGTTGAAGGTAAAGAACTGGTCCTGCATGCCGAGATACATCATCTTCGGATTTTCTTCCCAGACGACACCTTTATAAAGACCCAGCGGCCACAGACGGTTATCGGTCTTAAGACGCAGATCATCGGTCAGGAACGGGAAGTAATGCTGATAGCCGGTACACAGAATGATCGCATCGACATCACGCGATGAACCATCCTTGAAATAGGCGGTATTGCCATCAACCTTGTTCAGAAGCGGCACCTCTGCCCAGTTATCGGGCCAGTCAAAACCGATCGGATTGGTCCGGTGGCTGACTGTGACCGACTTGCAGCCATATTTATAGCATTGCGATCCGATATCCTCGGCCGAATAGGACGTGCCGATGATCAGGATGTCCTTGTCCTTGAATTCCAGCGCGTCACGGAAATCATGGGCATGCAGCACACGCCCGCCAAAGGTATCAAAGCCCGGGAACTCCGGCACATTCGGGGTCGAGAAGTGACCATTGGCAACAATGACATGATCAAACTCCTCGGTCGAAACCACGTCATTTTTCAGATCATGTGATGTTACCGCAAAGGTCTGGCTGTCTTCATCGAACTCGACCGTGCGCACCGGGGTTCGGAACCGCACCCACGGGCGGACATTGGCCTTTTCAACGCGGCCTTTGATGTAATCCCAGATCACCGCGCGCGGCGGATAGGACGCGATGGGTTTGCCGAAATGTTCCTCGAAGGTGTAATCGGCAAATTCAAGGCATTCTTTCGGGCCGTTCGACCACAAATAGCGATACATCGACCCGTGGATCGGTTCGCCATATTCATCAAGACCGGTGCGCCAGGTGTAGTTCCACAAACCACCCCAGTCTTCCTGACGTTCAAAACACACAATTTCGGGGATTTCGGCCCCTTTCGCTGCGGCAGATTGGAATGCACGCATCTGCGCCATGCCTGATGGGCCGGCGCCAATAATCGCAACACGAAGTGTCATAGCCTCAAATCCCCAATAAAAGCGTTATGCGTCTCCTCCGTCCGGTTTCGCACCGGTTCTTTCTTGGTTAATCGGGGAAAATCCCCGGTGACGTCGGCGCGCCGTCGTCAAATTGTGAAAGCCATTCGACCAGGATCGGGTGGTAGCGTGACAGCCCCTTGTAATCGACAAGCTCGGGGCGCAGATCGCGCATGACACGATGAATGCGGCGCGCCCATTTCGGCTGGGTCACCACTTCGTTCATCGCCATCAGATAGGTGCGAATGGGAAACAGGATCGCGTTTGATCGCGGCAGACGCCAGAAGGTCTGAAGCTCCACCCGCAGATGGACCTTTTCGCCAATATTTTCCGGCGTTACGGTCATGCGATCCGGACCCCATTTGGGATAGTTTTCTGGACTGGTATCCAGACGCGGGTTCACCGTCAGCGTCCAGTTCAGGCGACGTGAAGGCTGTCCTTGCGGCAAGGTCAAAAGGAACTTCAACGCACGCTGGAACACGCCCAACTCATGGGCGAGCGGCACCGGCGCATGCCATTCAAAGAAATTCATACCAATGTCGAAATCAAGCGACCAGTCGGCCTGTGCGGTGATGATCCCGGCATCCATCCAAAGGTTGCCATCACGCTGATCAAGGATGGCATGATCACCCTGTACCTGACGGCCGATATATTCCATCGGATGGCAGGGCAGCGTCGAACTGTCGCCAAAGGTGAAAGTATCATCGATCTGAAGCGGCTTGTTGATCCAGTGCCAGCGATCACCATCCATGGTCAGTTTGAACAGGTCGGGATAATCACGCGCCTTGGACACCATCACGAGCTCGACAAAATCCCAACCCGCCGTTTCCATATGTTGCAGGGCCTGACAACGACCGGGATCCTCAGCCAGAACCAGCGCTCGGTCCTTCATTTCCGCGACATAATGCTCATCGACATCGAACGCATTTTCAAACGGGCTCCCGGCACGGGCAGCGTGATGCGGCTCGATATTGGTCGAGTACATATATTCGTCTTCCGGGAACGGAAACGGAAAACGCGGGATGTTTGACAGGCTGTTGGCGTAGGAAAAATCGCCGCGGAAGCTTTCGTCTTTAAACTGGATTGTCATGACTGAAATCCCCCTTACAGATCAAGTTCAAGGCGTTTGCCACGGAAGCGCGAAACACACGGCATGATCAGCTGCTTGGATGCGCGCTGTTCTTCATCAAGCCAGTGGTCGTTGTGCATGATCTCGCCGTCGCACGAGACGACAGCCGTTTCACACTGACCACAAGCCCCGCCACGGCACATGCAATTGATCGGGGTGCCCGATGCTTCGACCGCTTCAAGCAGGCTTTGCTCGGCCCCGACGGTGATATCAATCCCGGCCTTGGCCAGATGCACTTCAAAGGGTTCACCAACCGGTGGCGCGAGGAAGTGTTCAAAATGAACATGGGCTGCTGGCCACCCCAAATGCGTGGCGGTTTCAACCACCCGTTCGATCATGCCTTTGGGGCCGCAAACATATACATGCGTGCCCAAGGGCTGACTGGACAGAAGCGCTTCGAAATCAACGCCTTCGCCCTGATCATCGCAATAGCACGACACATGGTCGCCAAAGCGATCGGCAAGGCTATCCATATATGCCGCTTGCGAGACGGATCGCGCGGCATAATGCAGCTCAAACGGCACACCGAGTTTGTCGGCCTGGGTCATCTGGGCGATGAACGGCGTTATGCCAATCCCGCCTGCGATCATCAGGTGTTTTTTGGCGCGAAGATCGAGTGAGAACAAATTGACCGGGGCGGAGATTTTCATCTCCATGCCGGGTCGCACCTGCTCATGCATGTATTTCGATCCACCGCGCCCGGTATCGTCACGACGCACTGAAATCGCATACTGATCGCGCTCAAACGGCGAACTCATCAGTGAGTAGGGATTTTTGCGTTTCGTGCCATCATCCAGCATCTCGACAACGATATGCGCCCCGCCGGAAAAGGCCGGCAGTTCATCGCCATTCACATGCTTGAATTCGAACCGTTTGATGATCGGATTGACCTCGACCACGTTGCTGACGACAACCGGAATCAAATGATCGGATGCACTCATTTGAACACCTCCTTGATTTCGATTTCCTCAGTCGGGTCTTCGGCATTGATGCACACACCCTGGAAGGCAGCCAAACGCCGGGAATAGTGATCGCGCACAAACAGCAACAAGTCACAGGACGGGCATTTGACCGGCTGGGTGGTGACATCCTCGATCATGGTTTTGCAGTGAACACACTGAACACGCCGCGCCAGACTCCCACGGTGTTCACACTGCACGGCTGTATGATCGAGGCCGCATTCCTCGCCCTTGGCAACACCCTGCCCGACAAGACCTTCGGTCCCGGCAAGATAAAGCTGCGTGCCCATCTTGGCGTCCGACAACCATTCGCCAAGCTTTGCGACGGCCTCTTCAATGGTCGGGAAATGTTCAAACCGGTTGGCGCCGAGTGCATAAAGCGACGTGATAAGGGCGGCCTCACCCGGGGTCGGCACATACAGGATATGCACCTTTTCCATCATGTCGCGCGGCAGTTCCTGCACAACGCGAATGACACATTCGGCACCGGATGCATCGGCCAGAAAATAATGCGCCAGACCCGGCACGATCTTAAGCGTGCCATAAGTCGGACGGGAAAGAATGCTTTCTTCGATGATACTCTCAGACATGGTAGCGGGGTCCCATTCTGTCAGAAACCACAAGGATCAAGGCGCGTGATCCGGGGGCCCCTCTGGCAGCCCCCGGTCATCTGGCTTAACCCTTGGCTGTTCTTTTCGATTTGGTGGGGTCGTCAAATGGCATGGTATGGGCCATTCCGCCGAGCATGCCTTTTTCGCCAGCAACCTCAAGGCGCACACCCTGTTCGGCGCAATCCACCGCCAGACGGGCAATCGCCATGGTCTGATCCTTGAGCGGGGAATACATCGCACAGGTCACGACACCGACCTTGCTACCGTCCTTGAACACTTCGGCCCCTTCGGCCGGGACTTCCTTGCCATCAAACAGGATGCCAAAGATCTTGAAGCGTTCCTTGCCCTTCAGACGATAATGTTCCTCGGCACCGCGGAAGCCAGTTTTGCCGGGGCTGACGGTGAAATCAAGGCCAAGCTCCCAAAGCGTATCGCCCGGACCTTCATTTTCGAACGGATACATCTGCGAGTTATCATAAGGGTAAAACAGCAGGTAGCTTTCAACACGCAGCATATCAAGCGTGGTAAAGCGGGTCGGGATGATGCCCATATCCTTGCCCTCGGCAACGATACGATCCCAGATCACCCCGGCATCCTGACCGCGACAGAAAATCTCATAGCCGCGTTCACCGGTATAGCCGGTGCGCGAAATCATCACCGGCAGACCAAACAGCTGGGTCTGCATGTGATGGAAATAGGGCAGATCGCGAATGCCCGGCACATATTCCGCCAGATAATCGACGGCAAGCGGCCCCTGCAGTGACAGATCATGCAGGTTGTCGTCAAAACGAACCGACACATCGCGACCGACAGCCGCCTTGGTCAGTTCTTCGTGCCCGGTGCCAGATCCGTGAACCACCATCCAGGAATTCGGACCCATGCGATAAATCACGCAGTCATCGGTGAATTTGCCCTGATCGTTGAGCATGCAGGCATAAACCGATTTACCGGGATAGATCTTTTCGACGTTGCGCGTGGTGGCATAGTCGATGACGTGGGATGCATGCGCGCCGGTGATGTGAACCTTTTTCAAGCCCGAAACATCCATGATCCCGGCTTTGGTGCGGATCGCGACATATTCCTCGTCCCAGTCCTTGTCATAGGTCCAGGCTGTGCCCATCCCGCTCCAGTCTTCCAGATTGGAACCAAGCGCACGATGCCGGTCGGCAAGGGCTGAAAATCTCCAGCTCGCAGTCATAGTGATGGCCTCCTGATATGATTGCCTTTGCGCACAATCAGCGCGCTAATTCTGGCTTATTTTGTTCTATATTTTGGCGGCAACTTGTTCGCGAACGCAATAATTATTTTTCATTCTATTCAAATTTTATTCCTCAAAGGCTATTTTGCGCGGCATTGCAGCAACTTCGCCCAGCGCCATTGGTATAGGGATCTGGCAAATATATTTTCCCTGTAGTTGATAAATATTTCCTGCCAGTGTAAGTCATGCCTATGGCGTATCTGCGACCCGAGATGGTAAAAGCCCGGGCCTCATACGACCGATATAAAAGCAGGCCCCGCAAAGGGACCGATTGAGGAAACCAGAAACGAGCAGGAACCGCACCGGGAGACAACCGGTGACGGAAGGCAAGCCAGCATGGCAGAAACAAAACCACACCAAGCAGTGCAGACCACCGACACAAGCGAGCAAGGATCAGGCATGGACTCGATGAGCAAACCCGCCGCCCTCACCCAGGACCCGCATGCGCTCCGCGAGCCCAAGGAAAACAATCTGGAAATCGCCATCGGCCACGAAGTCCGGGCGCTGCGCAAGAAACTGGGCATTACGATTTCGGATCTTGCCTCAGCAACCGGGATCTCGATGGGGATGCTGTCCAAGATCGAAAACGGTGTGACATCGCCGTCCCTGACCTCGCTTCAGGCACTGGCCAGTGCGCTGGGCGTGCCGCTGACCGATTTCTTCCGCCGATATGAAGAACCGCGCAATGCGGTCTTTGTCAAAGCCGGCGAAGGGATTGCGATTGAGCGTCGCGGTACGCGCGCGGGCCATGAATATAACCTGCTGGGTCATATCGATAACAACACCAGCGGCGTGGTGGTGGAGCCTTATTTGCTGACCCTGACCGAGGAGTCGAGCAGCTTCCCCGCTTTCCAGCATGAAGGCATGGAATTCATCTATTTGCTTGAGGGTGAAGTGCGCTACCGCCATGGCGATCAGCTTTACTACATGAAATCCGGCGACAGCCTGTTCTTTGATGCTGACGCCCGCCATGGACCGGAAGAACTTCTTTCATTTCCAATACGTTATCTGTCCATCATCTGCTATCCGGCGCGGGGATAGACCTTCACCAGAGTGAAAAAATCAATTCACTCAGAAGAAATTTTTATTCTTCATAGTTGATTCCGCATTCGCGAACAGGTAGTCTCCGTTTCAGAAACAGAATGGAGACTGTCCTGCCATGTGCGGCATTGTTGGTTTATTCCTTAAAGATAAAAGTCTGGAACCGCAGCTCGGCACTTTGCTGTCCGAAATGCTGGTGACCATGACCGACCGTGGGCCCGATAGCGCGGGCATCGCAATTTATGGTGCTGACCAGAATAATCTGGCCAAACTCACGATCCAGTCTCCGGACCCGGAAACAGATTTTGCCGGCCTGACCGAAGACCTGCGCAAGGCGGGGATCACAAACGCATCGATCCTGCCTAAAAGCACCCATGCAGTCATTACGGTTTCAAGCGATCAGCTTGATGCGACCCGTACCGCCCTTGAAGAACTCCGCCCCGATGTCCGTGTCATGGGCACCGGCAGTGCGATGGAGATCTACAAGGAAGTCGGTCTACCCAAGGATGTGCTCGAACGCTTCAAGATTTCGGATATGACCGGCACCCACGGTATTGGCCATACCCGCATGGCAACCGAAAGTGCGGTGACAACGCTTGGCGCGCACCCCTTCTCGACCGGGTCGGACCAGTGCCTTGTCCATAATGGATCACTGTCAAACCATAACAACCTTAGGCGCGAACTGACGCGCGAAGGTATTCGCCTTGAAACCCAGAACGATTCCGAGGTCGCCGCTGCCTATCTGACTGGCGAAATGGCCAAGGGCAAGAACCTGGGCGAAGCACTGACCAGCGCGCTTGATGACCTGGATGGTTTCTTCACCTTTGTCGTGGGCACCAAATCGGGCTTTGGTGTTGTCCGCGATCCGATTGCCTGCAAACCGGCCGTGATGGCGGAAACCGATGCCTATGTCGCATTCGGATCCGAATACCGTGCACTGGTCAACCTGCCGGGCATCGAAGACGCCAAGGTTTGGGAGCCGGAACCGGCCACCGTTTATTTCTGGGAACACTGATTAACACGAACCCTGTCGGCTGCTGCGATGGCGCGCCGACCGACCGCAAGATTTTTCGCGGTCAAATGAGGAAGGAACACACATGCCAGTGTTTGATCTTGCAACCACCGAACTGCGCGCGCTCAATCAGGCGCTGCATGCGCTTGATAAAAGTGGCCCTGCTGAAGATTTCGAAGTTACCAACCCGCGGGGCTCACATGCCGTTGCTGTCGGCATCGACGCAGCTGTCAATGTCACGATTGATGGAAGTGTCGGCTATTACTGTGCAGGCATGAATGAAAAGGCCACCATCACGGTCAATGGCAATGCCGGCCCGGGTGTGGCGGAAAACATGATGTCGGGCAAAGTCGTCATCAAGGGCGATGCCAGCCAGTATGCCGGTGCCACCGCCCATGGCGGGTTGCTGGTGATCGAAGGCAACGCGTCCTCACGCTGTGGCATTTCGATGAAAGGTGTCGATATCGTCGTCAAAGGCAATATCGGCCACATGTCAGCCTTCATGGCGCAGTCAGGTAACCTTGTTGTTCTGGGCGATGCCGGTGATGCACTTGGTGATTCCCTGTATGAAGCGCGCCTTTTTGTGCGCGGCACGGTCAAAAGCCTCGGTGCCGATTGCGAGAAAAAGGAAATGCGGCCTGAACATATCGAGCTTCTGACCAAGCTTCTATCTGACGCGGGCATTACCGATGTGAAGCCAGAGGAATTCACCCGCTATGGCTCGGCCAGAACGCTTTACAACTTCAATGTCGATAATTTCGACGCCTATTGATGCGGCACGCTGAGACCTGCGCAGCATCGAAAATTTGCGCAGTTCAGCCCAAAGACAGGATCAGAACATGAGCTACAAAAATCCCGTTACGACGCCGCGTAAATCGGCAACCTTTGATGACTACACCCTTTCGGAAATCCGCCGTGCTTCCGCGACTGGCATTTATGACATCCGTGGTGGTGGCGCGAAACGCAAGGTCCCGCATTTTGATGATCTGCTGTTCCTTGGTGCGTCCATGTCGCGCTATCCGCTCGAAGGGTATCGTGAGAAATGCGAAACGGCTGTTACGCTCGGCACCCGCTTTGCCAAGAAACCGATCGAACTTAAAATTCCGATCACGATTGCCGGTATGAGCTTTGGCTCACTTTCCGGTCCGGCCAAGGAAGCCCTTGGACGCGGCGCATCGGCGGCGGGCACATCGACCACGACAGGCGATGGCGGCATGACCGAGGAAGAGCGCGGCCATTCCACCCAGCTTGTTTATCAGTATCTGCCGTCACGCTATGGCATGAACCCGCGCGATCTCAAACGTGCCGATGCGATTGAAATCGTCATTGGTCAGGGCGCGAAACCGGGCGGCGGCGGCATGCTGCTGGGTCAGAAGATTTCCGATCGCGTTGCTGAAATGCGCAACCTGCCGATGGGCATTGATCAGCGTTCAGCCTGCCGTCATCCGGACTGGACCGGCCCGGATGATCTTGAAATCAAAATTCAGGAAATCCGCGAAATCACCGACTGGGAAAAGCCGATCTTCATCAAGGTTGGTGGCGCACGCCCCTATTATGACGTGGCCCTTGCAGTCAAAGCCGGTGCGGATGTCATCGTGCTTGATGGCATGCAGGGCGGCACGGCCGCCACCCAGGAAGTCTTTATCGAGCATGTCGGTCAGCCGACCCTTGCCTGCATCCGCCCGGCGGTAAAAGCATTGCAAGACATGGGCATGCATCGCAAAGTACAGCTGATCGTTTCGGGTGGCATCCGCAATGGTGCCGATGTGGCCAAGGCGCTTGCCCTTGGCGCGGATGCGGTTTCCATCGGGACCGCAGCCCTTGTTGCCATTGGTGACAACGACCCTAAATGGGAAGAAGAATATAATGAACTTGGCACCACCACCGGTGCCTATGACGACTGGCATGAAGGTCGTGATCCCGCAGGCATCACGACACAGGATGCCGACCTGATGAAGCGGGTTGATCCGATCGCCGCCGGACGGCGACTGGCCAACTATCTGAAGGTCATGACCCTTGAAGCGCAAACAATTGCGCGCGCCTGCGGCAAAAATCATGTGCACAACCTCGAACCCGAGGATCTCTGCGCACTGAATATCGAAGCGGCCGCCATGGCTGGTGTACCGCTCGCCGGGACCAACTGGGTTCCCGGACAGGGAGGCTTCTAAACCATAACCGAACCGTCGGCTCGGCACGTGTTAGCGCGTGCCGGAACGCCGATGGCACCGCAAAGAATTCGTCAGGGGACTTCGATGACCAAGGATCTATCAGCCTTTGCCCGGGAACGCGGCATCAAATACTTCATGATCAGCTTTACGGATCTGTTTGGCGGACAGCGCGCCAAACTTGTCCCGACCCAGGCAATTGCCGACATGCAGGAAGAAGGTGCGGGCTTTGCCGGTTTTGCCACCTGGCTTGACCTCAGCCCGGCCCATCCGGATATGTTCGCCATTCCTGATCCGGATTCCGTCATCCAGCTTCCCTGGAAACCGGAAGTCGCCTGGGTTGCGGCCGATTGCGTCATGGAAGGCACACCGGTCGAACAGGCGCCGCGTAATGTCCTGAAAGCGCAGATTGCCAAGGCGGCCGAGCTTGGACTCAATGTCAAAACCGGGGTCGAGGCGGAATTCTTCCTTGTCACCACCGATGGTTCGGAAATCTCCGATCCGGCCGATACAGCGGAGAAACCGTGCTATGACCAGCAGGCCGTCATGCGCCGCTATGACGTCATCGCCGAGATTTGCGACTATATGCTCGAACTCGGTTGGGGCGCGTATCAGAACGACCATGAAGACGCCAATGGCCAGTTTGAAATGAACTGGGAATTTGATGACGCGCTTAAAACCGCAGACAAGCATTCCTTCTTTAAGTTCATGGTCAAATCGATTGCCGAAAAGCATGGCCTTCGCGCAACCTTCATGCCCAAGCCCTTCCCGGGTCTGACCGGCAATGGGTGTCACTGCCACGTTTCGGTCTGGGACAATGACGGCGGCAATGCCTTTGCCGATGATGACATGCCGTTTGGCCTGTCAGCCAAGGGCAAGCATTTCCTGGGCGGCATCATGAAGCATGCCTCGGCCATGGCGGTCATCACCAACCCGACGGTCAATTCCTATAAGCGCATCAACGCACCGCGCACCATGTCCGGTGCGACCTGGGCCCCGAACACCGTCACCTGGACGGGCAACAACCGCACCCACATGGTGCGTGTCCCGGGACCGGGCCGCTTTGAATTGCGCCTGCCAGACGGGGCGACCAACCCCTATCTTCTGCAGGCCGTAATTATTGCTGCGGGGCTTGATGGCATGGCGACCAATGCCGATCCGGGACCGCATTACGACATCGACATGTATCAGGAAGGTCACCTGATCAAGGATGCGCCGCGTCTGCCATTGAACCTTCTGGATGCCCTGCGCGAGATGGGATCGAACGAAGACCTTCAGCTGGCGATGGGCAAGGAATTCTCGAGTGCCTACCTCAAACTCAAGCAGACCGAGTGGAATTCTTATGTTTCTCACTTTTCCCGCTGGGAACGTGAGAACACACTTGATATTTAATGCTTCTGCCCGGCCCCATCTTCCTCCCCGATGGACGGGGCCGGGCAATTTTTGATTACAGCAAACGAGAAAGCCAGACGCGATGAAAAGCTACGTCCTGACCGTTTCCTGCGACTCCCAGCGCGGGGTGGTTGCTGCTATTTCGGCCTATTTGGCCGGGCATGGTTGCAACATTACCGATAGCTCACAATTCGATGACCTTGAAACGGGTCTGTTCTTCATGCGGGTCGCCTTCGTCAGTGAAGAAGGCGTTGATCAGGAAACCCTCACCCGGGGATTTGAGGGTCCTGCAGCCGAACTCGGCATGAAATACGAAATTCGTGACAGCTCCGAGAAGATGAAAGTTCTTCTGATGGTGTCGCGCTTTGGTCATTGCCTGAATGATCTGCTGTATCGCTGGAAGATCGGTGCGCTGCCGATTGATATCGTTGGTGTGGTGTCAAACCACCTTGATTATCAAAAGGTTGTCGTTAATCACGACATTCCCTTCCACCACATCTCCGTGACCAAGGAAAACAAACCGGAAGCCGAGAAAAAGCTTCTCGATCTGGTGTCCGACTATGATGTCGAGCTGATCGTTCTTGCCCGCTACATGCAGGTTCTCTCTGACAGCCTGTGCAAGAAGATGAGCGGCAAGATCATCAACATCCACCATTCCTTCCTGCCAAGCTTCAAGGGAGCAAACCCCTATCGTCAGGCCTATGAGCGCGGGGTCAAACTGATCGGGGCGACCGCCCACTATGTGACCGCCGACCTTGATGAAGGTCCGATCATTGAGCAGGACATTGCCCGCATCACCCACGCCCAGAACTCGGCCGATTACGTGTCGATTGGCCGTGACGTTGAAAGCCAGGTGCTGGCACGTGCGGTACACGCCCATATCCACCACCGTTCGTTCATTAACGGCAACCGCACCATCGTCTTCCCGCCGAGCCCGGGAAGCTACGCATCGGAGCGCATGGGCTGACCTGCCTTAAAAAGATTGCAGATATGAAGCACCCCGATCCAACAATGATCGGGGTGTTTTTTTAGTACCGCTGTTTAAATCTCGGCATCGCGCATCTGGTATGGCAAAGAAATCAGCACATTCAGACCGCGCTCTTCGCCATTCTTGATGATGATATTCCCGCCATGAGCGCGAATGGCGCGTTGGGCTATGGACAAGCCCAGACCAAATCCGCCGCCCCAGGCATCTGATTCGCTGCGAACAAACGGCTCGAACAAGGCATCAAGCTTTTCAGGATCAATGCCGGGCCCCTCATCAGCAATTGCAATGCGGAACTGGTTGTACTCCGTATCGCAATCCACGGTGATGTGAACGACCTGCCCCTCGATCGAATGGCGCAGTGCATTTCTGACAACATTTTCAAAGGCACGACGCAAAAGCTCCGGATTGCCATGCATTGCCGGCATCTTGCCATCGTAACGGGGACACGGACCGAAGTCGGTCGAAACTGTAATCCCCGCCCCATCGGCTTCAAAGCGGGCATCGCTGATTACACGCCCGAGAAGCGGCTTCATATCGATCCAGGCCTGATGCTGTGCTGCGTTACTTTCCACCCGCGCAAGGGTCAGCAGTTCACCAACCAGGTCATCAAGACGCCCCGCCTCCTTTTCAATCCGATCGAGAGAAACTTCGTTTTTGTCCGGCTTCTGACGTGCAAGGCCAACAGCCAGTTGCATGCGCGCAAGCGGAGATCGCAATTCATGGGAAACGTCGTTTAGCAACCGATCACGCGCATAAACCAATCGTTGCAAACGGTCAGCCATGACATCAAAGTCGCGCGCCAGATCGGCAATTTCGTCACGACGGCGTCCCATACTGTCGCCCAATCGAAAATCCAGGTTCCCGTTTGAAAGCTCATCAAAACCGTTACTGATTTTCAGGATTGGACGCGTCAGATACCAGGCCAATGCACCACTAAAGATCAGCGCACCAAGCACGCCAAGAATGATCAGTGGGTTGGGGACCTGCCATCGTGACCGTTCCGGGATTTCAGCAATGATGTCACTGACATCAAGAATGATGCGAATTTTCTCTCCAGACGGTCCTGTAACAACACGTTCAAGTTCCGGTCGCGCCTTCAGACTGTCCATCCATTCCGGATCATTATTGTCAGGATGTTCAAAGGATTCTTCGATGTACGGTCCTGTCACAAGAACCAAACGACGACGTTCCAGTGCCGGCCAATGCGAAATCGTCTCGCGGACAGCATCAAGGCCACCAATTTCCGCAACCTGTGCTGCGTTATCCAGATAGCCTGGAGCAGTTCTTTTCAGATACCCGATATGAAATGGTTCCGGCGGTCCACCATATAATTGAAGCAGCATCCAGACCCCGACCGAAATCGCGGAAAAGGTGACGATGAACCCGACAAGTATTTTACCAAACAGCCGCGATTTCATGCTTCTTGCCTCAGCCGATAGCCAAACCCGCGCACAGTTTCAACAAGCCCTGCATCGCCGCTTGCTGTCAGAAGCTTCTGTCGCAGGTTACTCATATGCACGTCGATGGAGCGATCATACACTTCACGTGGTCGACCAAGCACCTCACGCGAAAGTTCGTCCTTGGACAATGCCCGCTTCTCGGCACGCATCAAAACTTCCAGCAAATTGAATTCCGATACGGTCAGGTCAAGGAGCGTCCCGTCATAGCTCGCCATGCGACTGGCGGTTTTCAGGACCAGTTTGTCATGCAACAATTCTTCTGATTTGTTTGACGTCCCGGCATTGGTTTCACCGTTAGTCGAAACCGGCTCTGCTCGACGCAAAACCGCCCGAAGACGAGCGACCAACTCACGCGGGTAATAGGGTTTGGGGATATAGTCATCTGCGCCCAACTCCAGTCCGACAACGCGATCAACATCGTCTCCCTTGGCGGTCAGCATGATGACGGGTACGCGACTTTGGGCACGCAATTCACGCAGCACATCAATCCCGCCCATGCCGGGCATCATGATATCGAGAAGGATCGCGGCATAATTACCCTGAAGGGCGCGCGCCAGCCCCTCCTTGCCGTTATAGGCCTGAGAAACCTGAAAACCTTCGCCTTCAAGATACTCTGCAAGCATCGCTCCGAGCTCGGCATCATCATCAACAAGTAATATCCGGGTCACGTCGTCTGGGTCTTTCCTGAGCATTGCGGGATTGCTAGGGCATTTTTGTTGTTCCGATCATCCCATTGTAGCCATGAATGCGCCGGTTAAAAGGGGCTCCGGGCCGTCTTTACACATTCCTTACACATCATTTTCGTCCTCCTCACCCACACAGGTTTGTTGGCTTGCTATCTCTGTTGCATCAGAAATGCGCATGCTGCGCGACTGATTGACTTCAGGAAGACATGCTTGATGACCAAATCTGTGAAACGCATTCGAAACATTATTATTGCAATGGCTGTCGTGGCCGCTGTCGCTTGGGGGTTACAGTACTATCTGTTTCCCACCAGCGCCGGCCCCCAGTATGTCACAGCAAAACCCCGTATCGGCACACTCGAAGAGACGGTTCTGGCAACCGGTACCGTCAGTGCCTCCAAACTCGTCAGTGTTGGTGCGCAGGTGTCGGGTCAAATCAAAGTTCTTCATGTGAAGTTGGGAGATCGTATTTCCAAAGGCGACCTGATTGCCGAAATCGATCCTGCAACCCAGGAAAACGACCTGAGCGAAGCCGAAGCGTCTCTTACCAATATCAAGGCTCAACTCGCAGCAGAGCAAGCAACCCTGAAACAGGCAGAGCTTGATTTCGCGCGCCAAAAGAAAATGCGCGCCCTCGATGCGTCCCCTCAGGAAGATTTTGATGCTGCACAGGCGACGCTTGCGATTGCCAAGGCCGATATAGATGCCCTGAAAGCCCAAATCACTCAGGCCGAAATTGCCGTCGACACAGCTCGGATTGATCTTGCTTATACCAAAATCACCGCCACTATGGATGGAACAGTTGTCGCCCTTCCCGTCAAGGAAGGCCAGACAGTCAACGCTTCTCAGGAAGCGCCGACCATCATCAAACTGGCCAAGCTGGACACCGTCACGATCAAGGCGGAGGTATCAGAAGCCGACATCATTCATATCACCGAGGGCCTGCCGGTCTCTTTCACAGTTCTGGGGGATTCCAACACCCTCTATCACAGCACCCTTCGCGCCATCGAACCTGCCCCGACCGGGATTGAAGATGATGATGAAAATACCGATGACGAAGCCGTTTATTACAACGCCCTGTTCGACGTCGAAAATCCTGACCGACTTTTGCGGCTCTGGATGACAGCAGAAGTCGTCATTACTTTGAACAAGTCCGAAAATACCATGATCGTGCCATCTGCATCACTGGCCGGCCCCAACCCGGATGGTACTTATGTTCTTGATGTTATTAATGCCGAAGGCATGGCCGAGCCCCGGACAGTCACGGTTGGATTGAACACCAATATTGATGCCGAAGTCACCAGCGGTCTGGATGCCGATGACGAGATTGTGGTCGGCATCGCCAACAGCAACGAAATCACGAGCACCGATAGTGATCGACGCGGCCCTCCTGGCGGGATGTTCTAATCATGCATGAAACAATGGCAACGAACCAAACCCCGACCGGTAATGCGACAACGGCACCACTGATTGAAGTTCGCAACCTTTGGCGACATTACCCAGCGGGCGAAGACCAAATTGCAGTTTTGAAGGGTGTAGACCTGACAATCGAACGCGGCGAAATGGTCGCTATCATTGGTGCCTCGGGATCGGGCAAATCGACCCTGATGAATATCCTCGGCTGTCTTGATCGCCCGACAGAGGGCGAATACCGCATCAATGGACGTTTAACCGGCGATCTTGAACCCGACGAGCTCGCCGCCCTGAGACGGGAATATTTTGGATTCATCTTTCAACGCTACCATCTGCTGTCCGACCTGACGGCATTGGGCAATGTCGAAGTGCCTGCGATCTATTCCGGAACGGATCCGGAAGAACGTACTGCAAGGGCGACAGACATTCTGAACCGCGTGGGTTTGGGTGAACGCATTAACCACCGTCCCAGCCAGCTTTCCGGCGGACAGCAACAGCGCGTCAGTATTGCCCGGGCTCTGATGAATGGTGGGGACGTCATTCTGGCGGATGAACCAACCGGTGCACTCGACAGCCAAAGCGGCAAGCAAACTCTTGATCTGTTGCGCAATCTGCATCGCGATGGTCAAACCGTTATTCTGGTCACACATGATCAGGATGTCGCAGCCCATGCAGAGCGCATCATTGAGATACGCGATGGCGAAATCATTCGTGATGAACGGATTACCGCCAAGAACAACACTGAACGTGATATCACCACCGCCCCCGTGCAAAACAACGGTGGTAGCTGGATCTCGCAAATCAACCGATTTGGTGAAGCATTTCGTATGTCGCTGATCGCGATGAATGCGCATCGCCTGCGGACTTTCCTGACAATGCTTGGCATCATCATCGGTATCGCCTCTGTTGTCTCTGTTGTGGCCCTTGGAACAGGATCACAGGAACGCATCCTTTCCGACATCAGTGAAATTGGAACCAGCACGATTGATATCAATCGCGGCAAGGATTTTGGTGATCGTGACGCCGATCAAATCAGAACGCTAACTGTTGGCGACGCAGAAGTTCTATCCAATCAATACTATGTCGACAGCGTCACCCCCCAAGTTTCAAGCACAGTCACCCTGCGCTATCGCAATATCGAAGTTGACGCCAACACCACGGGTGTCGGAACGGATTACTATCGTGTACGCGGCTATGAAATGGCGCAGGGCAGCTGGTTCGACCAAACGGCAATTACCAACCGTGCACAAGTTGCGATCATTGATGACAACAGTCTGCAAAAGCTGTTTCCGAACGGAGAAAACCCGATTGGCGAGGTCATTCTTCTCGGCTCAGTCCCGGTCAAGGTCATCGGGGTCACGGCCGAGAAAACCAGCACCTTTGGCAATCAGGACAGCTTGAATATCTGGGTTCCCCACAGCACAGCGCTTACGCGCATTCTGGGCCAAAATTATCTGAGCAGCATCACGGTTCGGGTCGCCGATAGCGTCGCCCCTGCTGTTGCTGAAAGCCAGATCTCCGACCTTCTGAGCTTGCGTCACGGAACCAAGGATTTCTTCACCATCAACAGTGACAGCATTCGGCAGACGGTCGAAAAGACCACAAGCACGATGACCCTTCTGATTTCCTCAATCGCCATCATTTCATTGATCGTCGGTGGCATCGGCGTGATGAACATCATGCTGGTTTCCGTCACAGAACGCACCGGCGAGATTGGCGTGCGTATGGCTGTTGGCGCACGCCAAAGCGACATTCTGCGCCAGTTCCTGATTGAAGCGGTTGTCGTCTGCATTCTGGGCGGAGCACTTGGTGTTCTGAGTGCTCTTGGTATTGGCGCGTTGTTTGATCTCATCGGCAGCAGTTTCTCGATGGTCTATTCATCCGCTTCGATCATTGGCGCTTTCGCCTGTGCAACGCTTATCGGCGTGACCTTTGGCTTTTTGCCCGCCCGCAATGCCGCAAGGCTTGATCCTGTCGATGCACTGTCGCGCGACTAACAGAAAGGTCCAATCATGAAAAACATACTGAAAACCGGATCCATTCTGTCGATGCTGGTGCTTGCGGGATGCTCAAGCCTTTCGGAAGTCACTTATAGCTTGCCGGAAATGACGATGCCCAATCAATGGGGGGTATCAGAAACATCCATCCCCCAAGCGACAGACAGCACCGAAGGCAAGGACACCGCCACGATGACTGAGTCCGTTGCAAAGACGCAATGGTGGGCAAATTTCAACGATCCGCATCTCGATGCGCTGATCGCAAAGGCGCTTGAAACCAACAACGATCTGGCCGCTGCCACGATCAAAGTTCGTCAGGCCCAACTCACCGCTGGCTTGGCAGAAGATGCACTTTACCCTGATCTTTCTGCAGGCAGCGACATCTCAACTTCCCGCCAGTTTGACAGCGAAGACAACAAAAGCGATGGTGACATTACGCGCAGTTATGGTGTGGAAGCCGGGATCAGTTATGAGCTTGATCTCTGGGGCAAGCTTGGCCACGACTATGACGCCACCAAATGGGAAGCGCTTGCCACCCTTGAGGATCGCGAAAGCACGGCACTGTCGCTGATTGGTACCACTGCCACACTTTACTGGCAGGCAGTTTATTATCATCAGCGCCTCGATATCGCTCAGGCCAGCATTGACTATGCCCAACAGACGCTTGATCTGGTTGATGTCCAGTATAGCTCCGGCTCTACCTCATCGCTTGAAGTAAGCGAAGCCAGAAGCAACCTGGAAACACAGCGTGCGGCCTACACGCAAATTGAACAAAGCCTGACTGAGACCAAAAATGCGCTCTCGATCTTGTTCAATCAGCCGCCGTCAGATATCGAGATCACACGTGCAACCCTTCCGGCAGGTATCTTGCCCGACATTCCTGAAGGACTGCCCGCCGACTTGCTGATACGCCGCCCGGACGTACATGCGGCTGAACTTCGCTTGCGCGAAAGTGTTGAAGAGCTCAATTCCGTCAAGACCAGCCTGCTGCCCACGATCAGTTTGACCGGCACAATGGGCTCAAGCAGTGATCAGTTGCGCAACCTGTTATCCAACCCGATTGGTACACTCGGTGCCAGCCTTGCCCTGCCCTTCCTCAACTGGAATGAGGGCCAGCTGAATATCAAGGTTTCCGAGGCCGAGTATGAACAGGCAATCGCCGAGTTCCGCCAGACCACCTATGCCGCCATGGCAGATGTTGAAAATGCCCTTTCGGCGCGCACCAATTACGATCGCCGGGCAGAACGGCTTGAGGCTGCAGTCGAAGCATCCGCAAATGCCGAACGTATTTACGAGGCACGCTTCAGGTCCGGCGCCGTAGCCATGCAGGATTGGCTTGACGCACAGGAAAACCGACGAACCGCCGAAGAAACGGTTCTTGAAAACCAGCTTGATCGCATCACCAATCTCATCACGCTTTATCAGGCGCTTGGCGGCAATGCCGAGCGCTCAGGAACGAATGAACTGCCACCGTCAGAGGCCTAAGCCATGCGTCACCAAGATAAGGAAACCACTCACCGAACGGGCAAATTTCTAATGCTTGCTGGAAGCGGACTTTGCCTTGCTGCCTTGATCCTGACTGTCAGGGAGTCAAACCTCCTGAACCAGACAGAGTATATGCTCAGCCAAAGTCAAAATGGCCTAGCCCCACATTTTGACTGTGCGGCAATATATTGCCCATGGAACGAGGCCGCGCATCGCATAACTGATCGCATCGAAGATATTTCTCACACCAGAACATTCCTGCCGAGCCGCCGTCCACCGCCGCCAATGTTCGAAGAGTTCAACCCCTTTCACCAACCACCCTGGTTTGCAGACAACTTCCTGACAGGTGAATAACAATTCCTATTATGATAAGAGTTTATTTTAAAGCCGCGCTCAAGCAGGCTTAAACACTCAATCAGGGAAACGTCATGCCAAATCATCTGCCATCCGCGCCCGCAACAGTTTTGCCAAGCGATCATGATCAGGCGATCCTGCTTGGACGCGTCTGGAACCCTGATGTTGCCGGCCCTGTCCCGGTTTTATGCGATGGCGGTAGCCTGTATGACATCAGCTCAATCGCGCCCACCATTAGCCAGATCCTTGAGATCGACGGGCTGTTGGCAAAACTCGGCAACCCGGATGTCTTTCCCGTCCTCGGTGATCTTGAAACGGTACTTGCTAATTCTTCCCCGGCCATGACGCCCGAGAAAATGCATCTTCTGGCCCCCAATGACTTGCACGTCATCAAGGCAAGCGGGGTGACGTTTGTCGCAAGCTTACTCGAACGCGTGATCGAAGAACAGGCGCGCGGGGACGCCACCAATGCCGATAATATCCGCTCTGAAATCATGGCCGTTCTGGGCGGCAGCCTGGCCGATATTGAGCCCGGCTCCCCCAAGGCGGCAGAGATCAAGGACCTTCTGATCGCGAAAGGCGCATGGTCGCAATATCTTGAGGTCGGCATTGGCCCGGATGCCGAGATTTTCACCAAGGCGCCGGTTCTATCGGCCATGGGTCACGGCAGTCCGGTTGGCATTCATCCCTTATCGACCTGGAACAATCCGGAACCGGAAGTCGTTCTGTCCGTGACATCGGGGGGCCGCATTGTCGGCGCGACGCTGGGCAATGATGTCAACCTGCGCGATGTTGAAGGCCGCTCTGCACTGTTGCTGGGCAAGGCAAAGGATAATAACGGGTCCTGCGCCATCGGGCCGTTCATCCGTCTGTTTGATAATCACTTCACCCTTGATGACATCAAGGCCGCCGACATTGCCATGTCGGTGGATGGCAAGGACGGTTATCACCTGGAAGCGGTCAGTTCGATGTCGCAAATCAGTCGCCCACCCGAAAGCCTTGTCGTCCAGACGATTGGCGCGCATCACCAATATCCGGATGGCTTCATGCTGTTTCTGGGCACCATGTTTGCCCCGACCGATGATCGGGATGGCACCGGTCAGGGCTTCACCCACAAGCCGGGCGATATCGTCACCATCGCCACCCCGAAACTTGGCAGCCTGATCAACGAGGTTGGCGCATCAGATACAATCCCGAGATGGGAATTTGGCATCGGCGCGCTGATGCGCAATCTGACGCAAAGAGGCCTGCTGTAACGCAAAAAGCCGCCCCGGATGGAGCGGCTTTTTTAACGATTTATCCCGATCTGGATCAGGCGATATCGGCTGGCAGGACATCGGTCGGGATGTTCTGGTAGCAGACCGGACGCAGGAAGCGGCGGATCGCCATCGTGCCCACAGAAGTCGCGCCAAAGTTGGTCGAAGCCGGATACGGCCCGCCATGAACCATAGTATCGGAAACTTCGACACCGGTCGGGAAACCGTTGGCCAGAACGCGACCTGCCTTGTGCTCGAGGATCGGCAGCAGCGAACGGGCATCTGCCGCATCTGCTGCATCAAGATGAAGTGTGCAGGTCAGCTGCCCTTCAAGCGACTTGGCAATCTTGCGCATTTCAGCGACATCCTTGACCCGAACCACAAGACCCAGCGGACCAAAGACCTCTTCACCGAGTTCGTGGTTGGCCAACCAGTTCTCTCCAGTGGTCTCGAACAGATATGGCGTGGCATTACGCAGATCACACGACGTGGTCAGAACTTCCTGCACGCCTGATGTCGCAGCAACACGCTTTGCGCCAGCGCGATAGGTTTCGGCCATACCGTCAGTCAGCATGGTCTGAGGACCAACGTCAGCAAGACCTTCCTTGGCCGCGGCAACGAATGCATCCGCATCCGGGCCTTCGATCACAACAGCAATGCCCGGATTGGTGCAGAACTGGCCAGCGCCCATGGTCAGCGACCCTGCCCAGCCCTTTCCGATTTCCGCACCGCGCGCCTTAACAGCACTGGGCAGCAGGAACATCGGGTTGACCGAGCCGAGCTCGCCAAAGAACGGGATCGGCTCCGGACGGGCTGCACACAGATCATAGAGCGCACGACCACCGCCAAGCGATCCGGTAAAACCAACCGCCTTGATCAGCGGATGCTGCACAAGGCTTTGGCCCACATCGCGCTTGCCGCCCTGAATAAGGCTGAAGACACCGGGATGCATACCGCATTTCTTGATCGCAGCATCAATCGCCTGCGCAACAATTTCACCCGTGCCCGGATGGGCCGAATGGCCCTTGACCACGACCGGGCAACCGGCTGCCAGCGCCGATGCGGTGTCACCGCCCGCGACCGAAAAGGCCAGCGGGAAGTTTGATGCACCAAATACGGCAACCGGGCCAATCGGGCGCTGCATCAAACGCAGATCCGGGCGCGGCAGTGGTGCGCGATCCGGAAGCGCTTCGTCATGACGACGGTCAAGGTAAGCACCATCAAGGATGTGGCTGGCAAACAGACGCAGCTGACCAACGGTACGGCCGCGCTCACCCTGCAGGCGGGCTTCCGGCAGGCCGGTTTCCTGCGTGCCGATTTCGGTAATTTCATCGCCGCGCGCATCGATTTCATCGGCAATGGTATTGATGAATTTGGCACGCTCTTCGCGGGTCGAATAGCCAAAGGTCCAAAACGCGTCCTCAGCAGCCTTTGCGGCCTGATCAACAAGGGCGGGCGTTCCGACCGGGAAGGTATTGGCCGGGCCATGGGCCGGTTCGGACTGGAAGGTCGTCTCGCCGGCGACCCAGTCACCGGCAATCAGATGTTTTCCTGTCAGGGTATAAGACATTTCAATCAATCCTTTGGACTTCGTGGATAGGGGTAAAGGTCTGGCGAAACAGACCAAGGCATTTACCTGATCTTACTGGCTTTTGAGCCATTCCTCATACTTTTTCTGATTTTCATCCTTGGTGCAGGGATAAAGTCCGATGATTGAGGCCCCGCTTTGGACCTGCTCAAGGACAAAGGCCTCGTAACTTTCCATGCCGGCACAGGCATCGGCAATTTCAACGGCCAGATGGGCCGGGATCACCATCACCCCGTCAGTATCACCAACCAACACATCACCGGGGAATACCGCCACATCGCCGCACGCAATCGGGATGTTGATATCAAGAGCTTCATGCTTGGTCAGGTTGGTGGGCGCCGATGGACCGGCACAATAGGCTGGCATATCAAGCGCGCCAATGCCTTCGGCATCGCGGAAACCGGCATCTGATACAATGCCCGCCGCCCCACGCACCGCCAGACGGGTGACAAGGATCGATCCGGCAGATGCCGCAGACGCATCCTTCCGACCATCCATCACCAGCACATGACCGGGCGGGCAGGTTTCGACCGCGACCCGTTGCGGATGGTCGGCATTGCGGAAAACCTCAAGCGCGTTGCGGTCTTCACGGGCCGGGATGTAACGCAGGGTAAAGGCCTGCCCGACCATGTTTTTCTTTTTGGGCGCAACCGGTTTGACGCCCTGAATGAACTGGTTGCGCAAGCCCCGCTTAAACAGCTGGGTTGCGATGGATGCCGTGGAGGCGCGCATCAGCTTTGCGCGGGTATCCTCGGAAAGTACATATTCGGTCATCTCGGGGTCCTTAGAAAATATCAGGTTCGCCGGCAGTCTTGCCGAAAGCAGTTTCAAGGAAATCAAAGTCACAGCCCTGATCGGCCTGTGTGACATGGCGCGAGAACATATAGCCGTAGCCACGTTCAAACCTTGGTTCCGGCGGCGTCAGGGCCTGGCGCCGTTTTTCAAGTTCTTCGTCAGTCACCAGCATATCAAGTGAGCGGTTGGGCAGATCCAGACGCACGGTATCCCCGTTTTGCAGAAGTGCCAGCGGTCCGCCAATGAAGCTCTCCGGGCTGACATGCAAGACACAGGCGCCGTAAGACGTGCCTGACATCCGCGCATCGGAAATCCGCAACATGTCACGATGACCCTGTTTGATCAGGGCCTTGGGAATGGGCAGCATGCCCCATTCCGGGAAGCCCGGCCCGCCCTGTGGCCCGGCATTGCGCAGAACCATCACATGGTCTGGCGTGATATCAAGGTTCTCGTCATCGACGGCCTTTTTCATATCCGGATAGCTGTCAAAGACAATCACCGGGCCTTCATGCACATGGAACTTCGGATCACAGGCCGCCGGTTTGATCACCGCCCCGGTCGGACAGAGATTGCCTTTAAGAACCGCAAGCGAGCCTTCCTTGTAAACCGGATTGGTGATCGGGCGGATGACATCATCATTATAAACCACCGCCCCTTCGAGATTCTCACCCAATGTTTTGCCGGTGACGGTGATGCAGGTCGTATCAAGCCGATCTTCCATCTGCTTCATCAGCGCGCGCAGACCACCGGCATAGAAGAAGTCCTCCATCAGGTAATCCTTGCCCGACGGCCGGACATTGGCGATCAGCGGTGTGCTGCGGCCAAGCTCATCGAGGTCTTCAAGCTTAAGCCCAACACCCGCGCGTTTGGCCATCGCAATCAGATGCACCACCGCATTGGTCGAACAGCCGGTTGCCATGGCAACGATTGCGGCATTGCGGCAGGATGCATCGGTGATGATTTTATCAGGTGTCAAATCTTCCCAGACCATATCAACGATCCGGCGACCACAATCCGCCGACATGCGCTGGTGACCGCTATCGACTGCGGGGATTGACGATGCACCCGGAAGTGTCAGCCCCATGGAATCGGCAATTGCCGTCATGGTCGATGCCGTACCCATGGTCATGCAGGTCCCGGCAGAACGCGCAATACCGCCCTGAATGCCAAGCCATTCATCATCGCTAATGTTTCCTGCACGCCGTTCATCCCAGTATTTCCAGGCATCGGACCCGGAACCCAGCGTCTTGCCGGCGTAGTTACCGCGCAGCATCGGACCGGCTGGCAGATATATCATCGGCACACCGGCTGAAATTGCGCCCATGACCAGACCCGGTGTCGATTTGTCACAGCCGCCCATCAGAACCACCCCATCAAGCGGATGGCAGCGAATGTTTTCCTCTGTCTCCATGGCAAGCAGGTTGCGATAAAGCATCGAGGTCGGCTTGGTGAAGCTTTCATCAACCGAAAGCGAGGGCAGTTCAACGGCAAAGCCACCCGCCTGCGCGACACCGCGTTTGACATCAACCACCCGTTCGCGGAAATGGGCGTGGCAGGTATTGAGCTCCGACCAAGTATTGAGAATACCGATAATCGGCTTTCCGCGGAAATCATCCTCGGAATAGCCAAGCTGCATCATGCGTGATCGATGCCCGAAAGAGCGCAGATCATCGGGGGAAAACCAGCGTGCCGATCTCAGGTCCTGAGGCTGTTTCTTACTCATTGTCTTATCCTCGGAATGTAAAACGCGACCATGTTTGCGGCGGGCGGCGATCAGAAAGGTGATCTTTTATCTTGGACGCAAACACACTGATCTGAGAGTTTTCGCCGCCGTCATCAGACATGGAAAGATATTCACTTGTGACTGTTTGATATAGTAATATATTAGTGCATATCCGACAAGACGCCTGTATACAAATTGCGGGGACAGACAAGAATTGCGGGAACATCATGGTCGAAAACCTGATCAAAGACGCACCGACTGCCAAAAAACGTCTGCCGAAACTCAAGCGGGGTTCGGCCAGTACGCAACTCCATGATTCCTTGCGCCAGCGCATCATTGATCTTGAACTGGCACCGGGCCAGTACCTGTCGCGGGTTGAAATCGCCGAGGAATATGGCGTTAGCCAGACACCGGTGCGTGATGCATTACTCAAGCTTGAAGAAGAAGGCCTCGTTGATACCTTTCCGCAATCGAAGACAGAGGTCTCGCGCATCGATGTCGAACACGCGCTTGAAACCCAGTTCCTGCGCCTGTCGGTCGAGCTTGAAATCACCCGCCGTCTCGCCAATGCCAAAGACCCTGCCCTGACTGTCAAAGCCCACTCCATTCTTGCCCAGCAAAATGCGGTCAGCGCCGCAAACGATCTTGATACCTTTGGCAAACTTGATCGCGATTTCCATTACGCGCTTTATGAGGCTGCCGGTGTCGCCCAACTCTATGGTGTGATCGAAGCGCGGTCCGGTCATATTGACCGTCTGCGCAAACTCAACCTGCCCGACCCGGGGAAATCGGCCTCCATCCTTGATTGTCACGCCCGCATTCTGGCAGCGATCGATGCGGGCGATGCCGACACCGCCTGTGAGGTTGTCCGCGAACATCTGATGGGCACCCTTGCCACCGTCGATGCCATCCGCGAACGCCATCCGTCCTTCTTCTAAAACGGTCCGGCCAATCCCCTGCGCGGGCTATTCGATCAGCCCGTTTCCTTTCATGAAGGCCGCCAGCTTTTCGGATTGCGCGTCGGTCAGCGGCCAGGCCGATGGCGGACGGGTCGGCCCGCAGTCATCGCCAAGCAGCTTCAGCGCCGATTTCACACCGGTAACGTTCGTGCCGTTCATTTCTTCAGCCCGGACATCCTCGAATGCCTTCATTTCGGAAATCAGCTTGCGTGCCGTGGCATAGTCGCTGGCCTCAAGGGCGGCATGAATGGCCATGGAGCGTTCCGGCCAGACATTGATCAGGCCCGACGTGAAGCCACGTGCCCCCACGGCATAAAACGCCGGCGCCCAGGTTTCGGCCAACCCGCCGACCCAGACGATATCCGGATCACAGGCATGGATGGCCTCGGCCAGTTTCATCGGATTGGGGGTTGCCCATTTAACCCCGGCAACACCTTCGACGGCACATAGATCGGCAATCGCCTTGGTACCGATGGTGTCATTACGCAGATACAGCATCATCGGCAGACCGCCGGATGCATCGGCAATGCGTTTGATGTAATCAACCACACCACGCGGGGCGACGAACGGGTCTGGCGGCTGATGGATCATAAGTGCCTCTGCCCCGGCGTCGGCTGATGCCTTGGCAAGTGCGCAGGCATCACGGACACCACGGCCGATCCCGGCCAGCATCGGTGCACGGCCATCGAGCATTTCCGCAACCGATTTTGCCATCGTGATCGCCTCATCGGTGGTCAGGGCATAAAATTCGCCCGTATTGCCATTCACCACCGGGAAATGCACGCCTGCGGCCAATGCACGATCAATCACAGGGACGAGCTTTTCGGGTGCGACCTCGCCATCGCTGTCATAGGGCGTGACCAGAATGCCCGAGATCCCCGATAAAACATCGCGCAATTCGGTTTTTGAAAGTGCCATGGTTTCCTTATCCCCGTGCCGTGTCCCGCAGACACCGAACCAGTCGGCTCGGGCGTGCGCGGGATCATCTTGTAATATTTACTTACATCTTGAATAACAAGTATCGCACGCGATGGCAATTCCCTTTGTGCGCACACGAAGCTATACACCCCACGCGCCATGGACATGCGCAGGCGCACCTGTTGCTCAGACAAATGGTCAAGGGAATTTTACAAGTTCGGGAAGATTGGTGGCCGGTCAGGCAAAGCGGCGGAACAGCCCGCGTCGTTCACGGCAAATCATGGTAAGGCCCGCTTTGCGGGCAAGGTTCACCGCCGTCAGGGTCGGCCCCGACAGGGTGACAAGTCCGCCGACGCCAAACTGCACGGTCTTGGTGACGATTTCATAGGAACAGCGGCTGGTCATCAGAACGAAACCACCGGCCGGATCAATTCCCTGCCGCGCGATGGCGCCAAGCACCTTGTCCAGTGCGTTATGGCGCCCGATATCTTCGCGCACGAGAACAATGTTACCGCTACCATCAACAAAGGCGCTGGCATGCAGCAGCCCGCCGCCCTTACGGTTACGGGTCTGATGATCGGGAAGCGCATCAATCGCGCGCAGAACAACATCCTGCGCCATGTTCGATGGTGTCACCGTACCGATCTTGTCCATCGCAACCGCTTCGAGCGATTGCACACCACACAAGCCACAACCCGACCGACCTTCGAGGGTGCGTTGCCGATCGGCAAGGCGATCAAACACGTCGTCATGCAGATCGGCCTCGATCACGTAACCCTGCAGGGTCTTACGCACATCGCGGAGCGTAATCTGGGACATGTCATCGGCGATGCCTTCGGACAGGGCAAACCCCACCATGAAATCTTCGAGATCATGCGGCGAGACCATCATCACGGCATGGGAATGCCCATTAAACGTCAAAGCAGCCGGAACTTCCGGCTGCAACATGATGGGGGCATCATCATTACCATCATCGCCCGAGACGGCGCGCGCAAGATCAACGTGGCGCCCGTCGAGAATGCGATTTTCCGATGGCTTGGCCGTCATGCGGTTTCCTTGACCTTCCGGATCTTCGGGGCGGCTTTCAGCACCAGCGGATGGAAGTCGGCATTGCCTTCGGCGATCATGTCAAACAGCTGCTTGCGCATGCGCGGTTCCCAGAAATCGCTGATATGGTTTGCGACACCATCAACGCCCTCGCCCTCGGGCTGGGATTTGAAAAAGGTCGCGATCTGATTGGCCATATAGACAAGTTTGTCAGGTGCCATTGCGGTTCACTCTTTGACTGTAAGCTTTATGTAGAAGCAGGAAGTGCCAGACATCATGCCAAGGGAGTATAGCACAATGTCTGGCTCGCGATCCTATTCAGCGGCATCGACGCGCGGTTTGATCCGGCGCGACTGTTCGGCCTGACGATCATATTCCACCTGCCATTCGGTCGGACCATTGGATGGTGAGACCTGAACGGCGGTAACCTTGTATTCCGGGCAGTTGGTCGCCCAGTCGGTATAGTCGGTGGTAATCACGTTGGCCTGTGTGCCCGGATGGTGGAAGGTGGTGTAAACCACACCCGGTGCGACACGGTCGGTAATGGTGGCGCGAAGGGATGTTTCGCCCGACCGTGATGCCAGACGGATCCAGTCCCCTTCACGAATGCCACGCTGTTCGGCATCGTGCGGGTGGATTTCCAGCAGGTCTTCCTTATGCCAGGCGGTGTTTTCCGTCCGGCGGGTCTGGGCGCCCACGTTATACTGACTAAGGATACGTCCCGTCGTCAGCAGAAGCGGGAAGCGCGGACCGGTGCGCTCATCCGTTGCCACATATTCGGTGACAACGAACTTGCCCTTGCCACGGACAAAGCCATCGATATGCATGACCGGGGTCCCTTCCGGGGCCTTGTCATTACACGGCCACTGGACCGAGCCCTTTTCTTCGAGCAGGTCATAGTTGACGTTGGCAAAGCTTGGCGTGGTTGCGGCAATTTCGGCCATGACCTGTGACGGATGGGTGTAATTCCAATCAAGGCCCATCGCACGCGCCAGGTTCTGGGTAACTTCCCAATCGGCAAAGCCGTTCATCGGCGTCATCACCTTGCGCACACGGTTGATACGGCGTTCTGCGTTGGTGAATGTCCCGTCCTTTTCCAGGAAGGTCGAACCAGGCAGGAAGACATGCGCGTAGTTCGCCGTTTCATTCAGAAACAGGTCATGGACAACCACACATTCCATCGCCGCCAGACCGGCCGCAACATGTTTGGTATCCGGATCAGACTGAAGAATATCTTCCCCCTGAATATAGATGCCCTTGAACGTGCCTTCGACAGCGGCATCAAGCATGTTGGGGATACGAAGACCCGGTTCTTCGTTGATCTTAACACCCCAGATATCTTCAAAGATATCGCGGGTGGCACTGTCCTGCACATGGCGATAGCCCGGCAATTCGTGCGGGAAGGACCCCATATCGCAGGAACCCTGCACGTTGTTCTGACCACGCAGCGGGTTCACGCCAACACCCGGACGGCCGATATTGCCGGTCGCCATGGCAAGGTTGGCAATCGCCATCACGGTGGTGGAACCTTGGCTGTGCTCGGTAACACCAAGACCGTAATAGATCGCGCCATTCCCACCTGTGGCAAAGGCACGGGCGGCCTTGCGCATGGTATCGGCGTCAACACCGGTCATATCGGCGATGGCTTCTGGGCTGTGTTTCGGATCGGACACAAAGCTCGCCCAATCCTGGAATTCGTCCCAGTCACAGCGTTCACGTACGAACGCCTCGTCAAACAGGCCTTCGGTCACGATGACATGGGCAAGCGATGTCAGAACCGCAACGTTGGTGCCCGGACGCAGGGCGACATGGGCAACCGCCTCGATATGCGGGGAACGGACCAGATCAATCCGGCGCGGATCAATCACGATCAGTTTCGCACCTTCGCGCAGACGCTTTTTCAGGCGCGAGGCAAAGACCGGATGGCCGTCGGTCGGGTTGGCCCCGATCAGGATGACAACATCGGTATGTTCGACAGAATCAAAATCCTGCGTCCCGGCCGAGGTGCCAAACGTGGTTTTCAAACCATAACCGGTCGGCGAGTGGCAAACACGCGCACAGGTATCAACGTTGTTGTTGCCAAATCCGGCACGGATCAGTTTCTGAACAAGGAAGGTTTCCTCGTTCGTGCAACGCGATGAAGTGATCCCACCCAGCGCACCCTTGCCGTATTTGGTCTGAATGCCCTTGAACTTGTCTGCGGTAAAGCGAAGCGCTTCTTCCCAGCTGACTTCCTGCCAGGGATCATCAACGCTTTCGCGGATCATCGGGTTAAGAATACGGTCCTTGTGATTGGCGTAGCCATAGGCAAAGCGCCCCTTCACACAGGAATGGCCACGGTTGGCCTTGCCATCCTTATAGGGCACCATGCGGACCAGTTCCTCGCCGCGCATTTCCGCCTTGAACGAGCAGCCCACCCCGCAATAGGCGCACGTGGTGACAACCGAATGTTCCGGCTGACCGATTTCAATGACCGACTTTTCCTGAAGCGTTGCCGTCGGGCAGGCCTGTACACAGGCACCGCACGATACGCATTCGGAATCAAGGAAGTCTTCATGCATGCCCGGTGAGACGCGCGATTCAAAACCGCGGCCTTCGATGGTCAGGGCAAAGGTGCCCTGCACTTCTTCACAGGCCCGGACACAGCGCGAGCAGACAATGCATTTCGACGGGTCATAGGTGAAATACGGGTTGGTTTCATCCTTGGCCATGTAGCGCGGGTTTTCTTCGCCGTTCTGGCGGACCTGAACGTGGTTTTCACCCTCATAGCCATAGCGCACATCACGCAGACCAACCGCACCGGCCATGTCCTGCAATTCGCAGTCACCATTGGCGGCACAGGTCAGGCAATCCAGCGGATGGTCAGAGATATAAAGCTCCATCACGCCTTTGCGGATTTTCTTGAGCCGGTCGGTCTGGGTATGGACAACCATGCCATCCGATGCCGGCGTCGTGCAGGATGCCGGGGTACCGTTACGGCCTTCGACCTCAACCAGGCACAGACGGCACGACCCGAACGCATCGACCATATCGGTCGCACACAGTTTCGGGACCTGAATGCCGGCCTCCATCGAGGCGCGCATGACAGAGGTACCTTCCGGCACGGTGACATCCTTGCCATCGATGGTCAGGGTGACGGTCTTTTCGGAATTCTTCGCCGGGGTTCCGTAGTCAACTTCTTTGATCAAGGACATCGTTTCACTCCGCAGCTATATCAAGCGCGCGTGGCTTGAAGTCATCAGGGAAATGGGTCAGGGCGCTTAGAACCGGATAAGGCGTAAAGCCCCCCAGCGCGCACAAGGATCCAAACTTCATGGTCTCACACAGATCGCGCAGCAGTTCGATCTGCAATTCAGGCTCTTCACCACGTTCAAGCTTGTCGACCACTTCGGTCCCGCGTACAGAGCCAATTCGGCACGGCGTGCATTTGCCGCACGATTCAATCGCACAGAATTCCATGGCAAAGCGGGCCTGCTTCATCATGTCGACCGTGTCATCAAACACGACAATACCGGCATGACCGATCAGGCCATCGCGCTTCATGAATTCTTCGTAGTCAAACGGCGTATCAAACAGTTCCTTGGGGAAATAGGCGCCCAAAGGCCCGCCGACCTGAACCGCCTTGATCGGTCGGCCCGATGCGGTGCCACCGCCGATCTGTTCGACAATTTCGCCGAGCGTCAGACCAAAGCCGACTTCATAAAGCCCGCCATGTTTGACGTTGCCGGCAATCTGGATCGGGATGGTGCCGCGCGACCGGCCCATACCGTAATCACGGTAATATTCCGGACCCTTTTCCAGAATGACCGGAACAGAGCACAGCGAAATCACGTTATTGACCACCGTCGGGCGGCCCAGGAAACCTTCAAGGGCGGGCAGCGGCGGCTTGGCGCGAACGACACCGCGCTTGCCTTCCATGCTGTTGAGAAGCGACGTTTCTTCGCCGCAAACATAGGCGCCCGCACCCATGCGGACTTCCATGTCAAACGCCTTGCCGGAACCAAGGATGTTATCGCCCAGAACACCGGCAGCACGGGCAACTTCGATCGCCTCGTTCATCACGTCAATCGCGGTCGGATATTCCGAACGGGTATAGACATAGCCCTTGGTCGCCCCGGTGGCGAGACCGGCAATGATCATGCCTTCGATCAGGACAAACGGCTCGCCTTCCATGATCATGCGATCGGCGAAAGTGCCACTATCGCCCTCATCGGCGTTACAGACGATGTATTTCTGATCGCCGTCTGCTTCGCGAACGGTATTCCATTTAATCCCCGTCGGGAAACCGGCACCGCCGCGACCACGAAGGCCACTGTCGGTAACGGCCTTGACGATTTCTTCGTCCGTCATCTTGAGCGCGTTTTCAAGACCACTCAGGCCTTCATTGGCACGGTAATCATCAAGCGACACCGGATCAATGATGCCGCAGCGCTGAAATGTCAGGCGCGACTGGCTTTTCAGGAACGGGATATCCTGTGTGCGTCCGAGGAACAGCTTGTGTTCGCCCCCGGTCAGGAAATCGGCATCAAACAATGCGTCGATATCATCGGTGCTGACCGGGCCATAGGCAACACGCCCGCGCGGCGTTTCGACCTCGACCATCGGCTCAAGCCAATACATGCCAAACGAGCCGTTGCGCACGACTTTGACATCGGCTCCGGTTTTGGTTGCCTTGGCGGCAATCGCGGATGCGACATCATCTGCCCCCAGCGCGACCGAACCGGAATCTAGTGGAACATAGACCTTGATGCTCATGACCCCACCTTTTCCAGAATGCGATCCGCACTGACACGGCCAACAACCTTGCCATCAATCATCGCCGCCGGGGCGCAGGCGCACAGACCAAGGCAGAAGACAGGTTCAAGCGTGATCTTGTGATCGGCGGTGGTTTGCGACCAGTCGACTTTCAAATGACGACGGATCTGATCACCAAGGGCATCGGCCCCCATCGCCTGACAGGCTTCGGCCCGGCAGATCTTGATGACATGCTTGCCCGCCTTTTCTTCGCGGAAATCATGATAGAAGCTTGCCACCCCGTGGACTTCCGCCCGGCTCAGGTTCAGCTTCTTGGCAATGGTCTGAAGCGCGCCATCGGGGATAAAGCCAAACTCTTCCTGCACCTCGTGCAGGATCGGCAAAAGCGGTCCCTCAAGGGCTGCCATCTGATCACAAATGGCAGCGACGCGGACATTCTGGTCCTCGGTCGTTTCCGACATGCAAGCCTCTCTCTCAAGCATGTTGTCAAATTCTTGATTATTCTAAGCATTGTCAGGCATTGCGCCTGCGCGTTCAATAAAGCCATCCCGTTACGCGATAGCGAAAACCTATCAAGCGGTTTGCAGCTCTGAAATGCGGGCTGCCTCCTTGATCAAAGCCGACACAACCGGTGTTGCCGGTTCGCGCCGTGCAGCGATCAGGCCAACGGTGTGGGTCGCCTCGGGTTCGGTGATCGGGATCGATTTCACCCGGTCGCGCATGCCGAAACTCTCGACCATTTTTTCGGGCATGATGCTGGCCCAGTTACCAGTTTGCACATGAGTAAACAGCGCAATCATCGAATCACTTTCAAGCGTCGCACTGACTTTCGCCCCCACCGCATCAAGATGCTGATCAATGATGCGGCGGTTTTGCATATCTGGCGTTAACAGGCACAGCGGCAATTTCGCAGCTTCGCGCCATGTAATGCTGTCGCGCCCGGCAAGATCATCGATGTTTGACGTCACCAGATGATAGCGTTCGCGATACAGCGGAATGGCGGTGACACGCCCAAGTGGCTCATTATCAAGATAGGTGATCCCTGCATCAATTTGCAGGTCATCGAGCAGCGCCTGAATTTCAGCAGAGGTCCGCGACAGGATGGCAAAGCTGACATCGGGGTGTTTTTCACGAAACGGTGTGGTCAATTCATGGACCATCGAAAGTGCGGTCGGCACAACCGCAATCTGCACCTGCCCGGTCAGGCCAAAGCGCATGGCGCGCATTTCATCGCGCATGGATCGGGTGCTGCCGACAATATGGCGGGCCCATTCCAGAACCCGCTCACCTTCGGGTGTCAGGCCCTGATAGCGCGATCCGCGTTTGACCAGGACAACGCCAAGATGGTCTTCAAGTTGGCGCAAGGCGCTCGAAAGGGTTGGCTGGGTCACGCCGCATTCTTCGGCAGCATGTCCAAAATGCTGCTCGCGGGCGAGAACCATAAACATTTCGAGTTTATCAATCATGGCGTATCCGGCATCGCAAGATCGATGCTTTTTATGGCGGTGATGGCGATCCTGTTTTCGGCTCGCTTTGTTTTTGGCTGAACACTCTAGGGTCAGGACCTATTAATTTGATTTGAATGGCAGACGTTATATTTGCGAAATCCAAGGAAAAGCCCGCTGGTCGGGTCGGCATCCCGGACAAGGGATTTGACGCTGGAGTTTGCAAATATAACGTCTGTCCTCCGGATTAATCGGATTTGCACGGGCTACTTTGTCGTAAAACTTTGAAAGATAAATACCTTCCTGCAGTTTTACTCCGCGTATCCGCACAAATCTGTTTAACCATTCAAACCAAATTAATAGGTCCTGACCCTAAATCGCGGGGAAGTGTTCCGATTGCAGGATAACCGATTACCCCTTCGGGCATAAAGGTTATTCCTGCAACAGAACGCAGATCCGGGCTGGATGAACGGAACCCGGATCTGCCCCTGACGCGTTGGCACGATGTCCCACTCGTGCCCTGTTTTACTGGCAAGTGGACAGCACCAGTAAAACAGGCGCCAGCCGAGGGTGCGTCGGCTGGCGCCCTTGGTCAGGTTAGGCTTTCGACGGCGCTTCGCTTCCGCCGGCTTCCTGGGTTTCCATGTGATGCTTTTCATGGATCGGGCTGACCAACTTGTTGGCAATCAGCGCAATCGCAAGCAATGCTGCCATGGCATACATGGTGGTGTTATACAGGCTTGAGGTCGGATCGACCGTGCCTGCCGGTGCAATTTCCATCAGACGCCCGATGGTCACCGTTTTGGCGGCAACCAGCTGATCAAGCTGAGCGATGCCGGCACCGAATTTCTCCTGGAATGCTGCCGGATCAACCTTTGCTGCCAGATCCTTGATCGAACTGGTGACCGAGGCCTGACGCAGCTGGGTGATGGCAAGCGGACCGAGAACACCAGCAGTACTCCAGGCAGTTAGAAGACGACCATGGATACCACCGACATATTTGGTGCCGAAGATATCGGCGAGATAAGCCGGAATGGTTGCAAAACCACCGCCATACATCGTGAAGATGATCATGGTTGCGGCATAGAACATGACAAGCCATGTCACAGCCGGATTGATGCTGACCTGTTCTGCGGCAAACGGGATCGACATATAGAGAACGATGCCCAGAATGAAGAAGCAGTAATAGGTGTTCTTGCGCCCGATATAGTCAGACATCGAGGCCCAGAAGAAACGACCGCACATGTTAAAGACCGAAATCATGAACACATAGGTCGCCGCAAAGGCGGAGTTGACGATAAACGGCAAGGTCGTACCAAAGATTTCCGTCATCATGGTCTTGGCAACGCCAATCACCCCGATACCGGCGGTCACGTTAAAGCACAGAACAATCCACAGCAGATAGAACTGCGGGGTCTTAAGCGCCTGATCAATGTGTACGTTGGCATGCGTGATCATGCGTTTGGACGCGGCATCCGCAGTCGGCGGCGTCCAACCAGCCGGAAGCCAGCCTTCGCGCGGCACGCGATAGGAGAAGGATGCAATGATCATGACGATGAAGTATGCGACACCAAGCGTAAAGAAGGTCGCAGCCGCACCGGTATTACCGGTTCCGGCAACATAAACGCCTTCTTCGATCGGCACTGGTGCAGCGGCAACCTGTGCGGCACCGGCAACTACGACTTCGACCATCTGGCCACCAACTTCGGCCATACGTTTGCCGCCCTCGGTCACGAGGTTCACGGCACTTTCCGGACCAAGATAGTCAGGCACCTTGTAGAACGTGGCAAGCAGGGCTTCCTTGATCGGGGTTGCGATCATCGCACCACCGCCAAAGCCCATGATGGCCATACCGGTCGCCATGCCGCGCCGGTCCGGGAACCAGCGGATAAGGGTCGAGACCGGCGAAACATAGCCAAGCCCAAGACCACAGCCGCCAAGCGCCCCATAACCCAGATACACCAGCCACAGCTGGTGGGTCATGATGCCAAGGCCACCGATGATGAAACCACCACCCCAGCAAAACGCCGCGACAACGCCGACCATGCGCGGGCCGACTTCTTCAAGCCATTTGCCGCCAAAGGCAGCTGCAAGGCCAAGAAAGACGATGGCAACAGAGAAAATCCAGACAACGGATTGCAGACCCCAGTCACCGGAGCTTGCACTGACCACCCCGAATTCCTTGATCAGTGGCGGGTTAAAGATACTCCAGGCATAGACAGAGCCGATGCACAAATGAATGGCGATGGATGCTGGCGGAACTTTCCAGCGGTTGAAATCGTCGCCAGCGACGATGTGTTCTTTCTTGAGCTTGTCAAACATGACGTTGTTTTCCTCCCGGTCTTTTGATTTTTCCTTGCCCTTCCCCGTCGCACAATTGGTCATGGTGCAGGGCAAACACGGTTAAATCCGGAATTCTCAACTTGGCAATCGCCATGCCACAGCGTGACAAGTGTGGTTTTCTGTCATTTTTCCAAACTGAACTTGCATGCTGCGCCGCACGCGCATGGACAAAATGTCCACAAGCCTAATGCGCGCATAACGTGCAGATAGACAAAATGTCCACTCGCATTTGCAGCATTTCTGGCGGGAATGTGCGCGTTGGTCCTAGTCGGCTTCTGGCAGCCAGATGGTAAAGACCGTGCCCTTGCCCGGTTCACTTTCAACATCAAGCGACCCGCCTTGGCGATCAATCAGGGTACGGGTGATCGACAGGCCAAGCCCCGTGCCTTCGCGCCGTTTGGTGGTATAGAACGGATCGAAAATGCGATTAAGGACATCAGCATCCATGCCAGTACCGGTATCGCGCACCGAGATCTGAATACCGGGTTTGCCATCGTGATCGGCATCCACATCAATCAGGGTCAATGTCCCGCTTTCCGGCATGGCATGCAGGGCATTGACCATCAGGTTAACCAAAACCTGCTGTAACTCGGTCCGGTTCATCAGAACCAGCCGGGTGGATTGGTGTTCACGGACGACCTCGATATCGGCACGGCTGAGCAAATGGGCCACCAGTGGCATGCAATCGTCAATCACCTCGGCCACACTGTGGCGCTCGACAAAGCCTGCATATTCTTCGGGCTTGGCAAATTGCAAGAGCTTGGTGACGATCAGATTGATGCGATTGACCTGTTCGTCAATCAGGCGGAATTCAGTATCGCCGAGCCGCGCATGTTCCCCCAGAAGGTCGCGCAAGACATCCAGATTACCCTGAAGAACGGCGACCGGATTGTTGATTTCATGCGCCACACCGGCGGTGATTTCACCGATTGCCGCCAGCTTTTCGGACATAATCAGCTGGCGCGTGGTGGCTTCGAGTGCCTGATTGGCTTCGCGCAGCTCGCTGGTGCGGGCATCAACGCGGGCATTGAGCTGATCATTCCAGGCACGCAGGCGTTTGTCGCGTTCCTGCACCTGATCAAGCAGATCATCAAGATGATCGGCAACAAGGGCGATTTCGTCCTGCACCTGATCAAGGTTGGTACGTGCGGACAGATCGCCATTTTCCACCCGGCCGATGGTATTGGCCATGCGTTCAAGCGGTTTGAAAATGCCGCGCGCCCAACGCAGGAAGATCGGCACCGACAGGGCCGCAACAAACAGAAATGCACCGATCAGGATCAGAAGGCTCTCATATTTGGTCTGGGCAAAGGGTGCTTCGAGGAACCCGACATACAGCATGCCAACCCGTTTGCCATAGCTGTCCTTGATCGGCTCATAGGCCGAAATGTACCAGTCATTGACCACAAAGGCCCGGTCCAACCAGACATTGCCATCCTCTAGCACGGTCTTGCGCACGACACCCGACACCCGCGTGCCCAGCGCACGGCGATCGGCAAACAGACGTACATTGGTGCTAACGCGAACATCATCAAGAAACAGCGTCGCTGTTCCCTGGCTTCCCTCGGGCAGGCTGCTTTGACGGTAGACAAGGTCATTGATCGTATCGATGAAGGCGAGATTCTGGTTAAGCAAAATACCACCGACCAATGCCGCACTGCCGCCCAAAGGCAGTTCAACGTGACTTGCCGAATGCACCACCATGCCGCGCGTTTCCGCATCGCGGGTCGACGGAACGGCATTGGGTGTTTCAATCAGATCAAGGCGCGCACGTTCAGCCAGATCAGGGGAAATGGCCGCAAGGTCACGATTGCTGAAAATATCGATGCTGGTGGAGGATTGGCCGTTATAGGCACTTTCAATCACCGGCCAGTCGCCATCACGTCGATCGCCCACTTCGTTATCGCGCCCGGGTGACAGATAAAGGAAATCCAGACCAAGCTCCTGCTTGCGCTTGGCAAGCAGGCTGGCAATTGAGTCTTCGTTCCCTGTTGCCAGCACATCACGCACCGCAACCGACTGACCAAGGGCCTCGATCTGTTCGCCGGTATTTTCCAGGATATGGGTGAAATACTGATGGGCAATTGTCAGATCGCCGCTGACCTTTGATGTCAGCAGCGCATCAAACTTGGTGTTCCAACGCACCATCATCACGCCCAGCAACAAGGGCAGGATGACGAGCGTTGGCAAAAGCGCAATCGCCAACAGCTTGAAGCGGACAGACCGTGTTCTTTTGGCAGGCGGCGTGGTGGCGCTGGTGGCGCTCGGCGATGACGCTTCGGTCATTCCTGTTCCCAGCTTGCGCATTTGCGATCAATCGTCTTGCGCGAGACCCCCAACCGTCTGGCGGCTTCGTTGCGATTGCCGTTGGTCTTGTGCAGCATCGCCAGAATGTGACGTCGTTCCATCTCATCAAGGGTTTCATCAGACTCAGGCTGTGCCCCCTGATCAGCGCGTTCTTCGCGGAACTCATCGGGGAACTTGCCCAGAATAAGCGTGCGTTCAATCAGGTTGCGCAATTCACGCACGTTGCCCGGCCATTCATAGCGCGTCAGCCCGGCCCGAACAGAAGCATCCATCGGCACCTCGCGCACGCCAAGCTGCTTGGACAGCTTGTTCATGAACAATTCAGCTAGTTCCAGCACATCGTCGCCGCGTTGGGAAAGTGGCGGCATTTCGATATGCATGACATTGATGCGGTAAAACAGATCGGCACGGAAACGCCCGGCTTCGACTTCGGCCTCAAGATCGGCGTTGGTGGCAAAGACAAACCGCAGATCGACAGGGGCTTCACGTTCTGATCCCACCGGGCGGACACGGCGGCTTTCAATCGCGCGCAAAAGCTTGCTTTGGGTGGCAAGTGACAATTCACCGACTTCATCGAGAAACAGGGTGCCGCCCTGCGCATGCATGAACAGGCCGTCGCGTGCGGCCTGCGCCCCGGTAAAGGCGCCTTTGACATGGCCAAACAACTCGGCCTCGATCATCTCGGACGGAATGGCGGCACAGTTGATCGGGACAAACGGCTTTTCCGCACGATCCGAAAGCGCATGCAGCGAACGCGCGGTGACTTCCTTGCCGGTCCCGCTTTCCCCGGAAATCAGGATCGAGGTCGGCAATGGGGCCACTCGGGCAATGGTTTCACGGATTTCCTGAATTTGCGGCGAATAGCCAATCAGCTTGTCACGCAGCAACACATGATCGGATGTCGCACGCAATTCGTGGCGCAACACATGGTTTTCCCGACGCAAGCGCATCCGATCCAGACAGCGGGCCACCGCGTTCAAAATCTGGTTGGAGCGAAATGGTTTGAGGACAAAGTCCACCGCACCGGCCCGAAGTGCCTTGATGGCGGTATCAAGGTCGGCATAGGCCGTCATCAGAATGGCGTCAGAGAAAAAGCCGATCTCGCGCTGTTCGGTTAACCACTCCACCCCGCTTTTGCCGGGCATGATGTTATCAAGGATGACGACATCAAAATGGTGTTGATCCAAAAGGGCTGTGGCTTCTTCGCAGTCGGCGGCTTCTTCGACCTGTTTGGCCCGCGGACCAAGGGTACGGACAAGGAAGTTGCGCATGCCCGGCTCGTCATCGACGATCAGGATGGATGCCTTTTCAAGCCACGGGCCGAATTCCGGCCCCGGCCCGTTATAGCCTGCGTCATTACCAACTGGCGGCGCTGCCCCTTCGGACGCGCCCAGAACGGTCGATCTCATGATGTTCCTCCGCTGAAACATGCTTTTTTATTTTTTGAAAGCTTAGTTCAGCGGACGAAGAAAAGCAAAACCGTTGGTGGTGGTTACGCCATTCCGACGTCGAATTTGACCACCACCAACGGGATCAGGGTGTGCTGGCTTACGCGTCTTTGCGATGAATGGCAAAGGGCGACCAGCTTTGGCTTGTCGGCATGACTTCAAGCGAGTTGACGTTTACATGCGCTGGCAAATTCGCCACCCAGAAGATGCTTTCGGCAATGTCTTCTGGCTGGATCGGGTCGGCACCCTTGTAAAGCTTGTCATAGGCTTCCTTGTTGCCACCCGTGCGGACCAGCGTGAATTCGCTTTCGCAAAGCCCCGGCTCGATCGAGGTGACGCGCACACCCGTACCGGCAAGATCACAACGAATACCAAGCGAAAATTGCTGCACAAACGCCTTGGTCGCACCGTAAACATTACCGCCCGGATAGGGCCAGTTCGATGCGATGGAGGCCAGATTGACAATCGCCCCTTTGCGCGCGATCAGCTTATCGAGCATGATGCGCGTCATCGCCACCAACCCTTTGTTGTTGGTATCAATCATCGTCATCCAGTCTGACAGATTGCATTCCTGTGCCGGGCCGGTGCCGAGCGCGAGACCGGCATTATTCACCAGCAAATCGACATCCGCAAAATCAGCCGGCAAGCTATCAACCGCCTTCTGGATAGCGTCAGAGTCCTGAATGTCAAAGCACAGCGCATGGGCGACCTTGGCCCCACCGAGTTCTTCGACAAGGGCATCAAGGCGTTCGGCGCGGCGACCGGTGACAATGACTTTCCACCCTTCCTTGACAAAACGGCGGGCCGTTGCCGCGCCAAAGCCAGAAGTTGCGCCGGTAATAAGTGCTGTTTTGGTCATGGGAATCTCCGATGGTGCAAGCAATTTGATTTAAAGGGTCACAGACCAATTGCGATGGTCTGAACGAAACCGATAATGGCAATGATAACGAGGCTGATGGCACAAACCCGGCGCCAGCTTGTTGGCGTCAGACGGCGATAGATTATCTCGCCCGGGAAATAGGCAATTATGGCGATCACCAGCAATGGCAAGACAAGTGTGATGAACCCGTCAGGCAACATGCCAGATGCCGCCCGGGTGATAAATCCAAGGATATCGACCGAGCCGAAATAGATCGCAAGCGTGTTGCGCACCCGGACATCCTGTGTCCCGCCGGCCAGAAGCCAGGCCGCAACCAGCGGTCCGCCCACAGCAAAGCCCGACATCAGAATACCGACCGAGCAGGCCAGCAAAGCGCCAATGACGAAATGGCCCATCCATTTTGGCGGATGATGAAGCATGGCCACCAGGGCCGCCACCGCAATCGCCAGATTGGTCGCGATCCGAATGGTCTGATCATCGAGTGCAAAGGCGACATAAGGACCAAGCACCGCACCGAACAAGCCAAAGGTCAGCAAGATCGTGCACGCCCGCCAATCGACCTTGTTCCGGTCAAAGTCACGCAGGATCAGTCCCGTCAGGACGATATCAATGACCAGAATAACCGGCGTGGCGGTTGCCGGGGCAAGCACCGTCGACAGTCCAAGGGCGGCAAGCAAGGCAAAGCCGAAACCGGTGACGCCACGAAACAGCGCAGCAACCGCGACAACCATGCCAGACAGGATCAGTTCCATGGAATTCCTCGTTGTTACAGACCTGAATTACGCCACCCGCTAACCGGACAATAGAGCCACAATGCCCCTTTTAATGGAGCCACATAGCGATCTGGACCTAAATATTGTCGAGTTCTGGCACTAACGCTGTGTCAGGTGACCGGTTTAGCTAGCAGCATAAGATTTCCGCCCCACACTCTTGCAGACAGGAGCCAGCATGAACGTGTCCGTCAAGCCGAACATGACCAATCATTGGATGCCTTTCACCAACAACCGTCTGTTTCACGAAGAACCACAGATGTTTGCCAAGGCAGAAGGCGTTAAATACTGGACACCGGAAGGCCGTGAAATTCTCGATGGTTCATCGGGTCTGTTTTGCTGTGCGGCCGGTCACGGACGCCCGGAAATTGCGGACGCGGTCTACAAGCAGCTGAGCACGCTGGACTATTCGCCACATTTCCAGCGCGCCGCCCCCGTTTCGTTCGAGTTTGCCGAAAAGCTGGCCGGCATCCTGCCCGATGGTCTTGATCGCGTGTTCTTTGCCGGATCGGGATCCGAGGCGGTTGATACCGCAATGAAGATGTGCCTGGCCTACCACCGCGCGACGGGTAACGCACAGCGCACCCGTTTTGTGTCACGTTCGTGGGGCTATCATGGTGTGAACCTTGGCGGGACGTCGCTTGCCGGGATGGTCAATAACCGTCGCGATTTTTCGGGGATCACCTGTGACGTTGTTCATATGCGCCACACCTGGACCGAAGAACAGAAATTCACCCGGGGTCAGCCGGAAACCGATGCGGATCTGGCCGATGATCTGGAAGAAATCTGCAAGACCTATGGCGGCGATACCATCGCTGCGGTCTTTGTCGAACCGATTGCCGGTTCGATTGGCACCATCGTGCCGCCGAAAGGCTATCTCGAGAAGCTTCGCGCGATTTGCGACAAATACGGCATCCTGCTGGTATTTGATGAAGTGATTACCGGTTTTGGCCGAACAGGTTCTGCTTTCGCCTCCCAGGCATTCGCAGTCAAGCCGGACCTGATCACCATGGCCAAGGCACTGACCAACGGCGCCATTCCAATGAGTGCGGTTGCCACCAGTGCCGAAATTCAGGGCGCCGTCTTTGACGCCGCTGGCGATGCGGATCGCCCGGAGTTCTTCCATGGCTACACCTATTCCGCCCATCCGGTGGCCTGTGCCGCGGGTGTCGCGACCCTTGATATCTATGCCAATGACAAACTGTTCGAACGTGGAAATGCACTGTCTTCGCATTTCCTAGATGGTGTGTTTGGTTTGCGCAACCTGCCGCATGTCAGTGATCTGCGCGGCTATGGCATGATGTCGGGCATTCAGCTGACACCGGGCGATGCGCCGGGTGCCAAGGGAAGCTGGGCGCAACGCGCCCTGTTTGACGAAGGCCTGCATGTCAAGGCGACCGGGGATGCGATCATCTTCGCGCCGGCGCTCGTCAGCACCGAACAGGACATCGACGATATGGTTGCCATCCTTCAGAAGGTTCTTGGCACACCAATGTAATCTGCCTGCAGGGGACAGATACCGATCTCAGGGGAGTGGGGTCGGGATAGGGTCCAAACTCATTCTCATGATCGCCCCGGCAACTGATATGAGAGAAAAAGCTAGGAAAAACCCGCAGATCGGGGTGATCCCCGGTCAAGGGATTTGACGCAGAGGCTTTCTCTCAGATCAGTTGTCCTTCGGATCACCCGGATTTGCACGGGCTATTTTGTCGCAAAATCTTGAAAGATATAGATCTTGCTGCGATTTTGCTCCGCATATCCGCACAAATCCGGGAGACCGGGACGATTATGTGAGTGAGTTTGGACCCTGGGGATCGCCATACAGCTTACTGTGCGGCGGTCCCTTTCCTGTTTTCGACCATCACTGCCATAATGGCGTCGCGCAGCTGGGTGATACCGGGTGCGATCTGATCGCGTTCAATCACGGCAAATCCCATCCGCAGGCGATCACGCGGGGCCGCGTCCGGATCGCAATAATGCACATCCCCCGGCTCGACCAACACACCGCGTTTGGCAGCTTCGCGATGAACGGCCCACGCATCGATGTTTTTGGGCAACTTGACCCAGACAGCCGATCCCCCGGTGGTCGGGGTGACATTGAGTTCAGGCAATTGCTTGGCAATTTCGTTTTGCATGATCTGCCATTTTTCCGACAGGCGATCACGTGTCCGGCGCAAATGTGCGTCCAGATGCCCTTCGCCGATAAACAGGGCCATGGCGCGCTGATCCTGTGCCGATGGATGGCGGTAATTCAGTCGCCTGAGCGCGCGCAATTCCTTGATCAATTCACTGTCGGCAAGGATGTAGCCGATCCGCAGGCCCGGGAACATCAGCTTCGTCAGGCTGCCGATATAGATGATATGCCCGGCATTATCATAGCTTTTCAGCGCTGCACGTTGATGGCCAAGATAGTTCAGTTCGTGTTCGTAATCGTCCTCGACAAGAATGAAGTCATCCTTGCGCGCCCGTTCGACAAGCTGCAGGCGGCGATCGAGCGACATGGTCACGCTGGTCGGGCATTGATGCGACGGCGTGGTGTAAACCGTATCGCAATCTGCAAGAAGTGGCGAGTTGGCAAGCCCTTCGCTGTCGATCGGAAGTGGGCAAATATCGGCCCCGGTTGCGGCAAAGATGTTGCGCGCATCGACATAGCCCGGATCTTCCATGCCGACGGTGCGCCCCCGCCCGGCCAGCAACTGCCCGACAAGGAACAAGGCGTTTTGCGCCCCGATGGTGATCAGCAACTGCTCGGGATGCGCGCGCAAGCCACGATGGGGCAGAATGCGGGTGATGATCTGCTCAAGCAGCTGGGGATCATCCATATCAACCTGATCCCCAACCCAGCTTTGCGAATGGGCCAACGACCCGGCAAGACGCATGGAATCGCGCCAGCGCGAAATGGTGGTTTTGTCCGGTGCGACCTGACCGTAAATGAATGGATAGGGAAAATCGCGCCAGTTTGCCGGTTTGACGATATTGCGTGCCTCGGTCGGGCGGAACTGCAAATGGCGTTGCCACAGGTCGGGATCGCGTTCCTTGGAAAACAAGGATGCCGTGCGTGTATCCACACTCAGACGCAGTTGCTGGCGGATGTATTGTTCATTCACAAAATGCCCGCGGCGCCAGACCGCTGTCAGGTAGCCATCATCAAGAAGCCGTTGATAAACAAGGACAACCGTGTTGCGCGACACCTTGAGTGCCGAGGCCAGATCACGGGTCGATGGCAATGGTTCGTGCGATGGCAAACGCCCTTCGAGAATCGCATCGACGAGCCCCTGATGCAGTTGCTGCTGCAAGGTTTGTCCGGCGACTGCCGGGTCTTCAAGTCGAATGTCGAGCATGGCGAAGTTCCGTTTTACTTCGGCACTGCAGCACGCTAACCTGCCTGGTACCATAGTTTTTGTCTTGTGGCTCTATTACTAGAGTAACCGGCAGATATACCATTTTGTCAATGCGATAAAGCAGGAACAAGAACCGCGATCATAATGCGGTCGGTTCAGGGAAGTTATGTCCACCAGGGAGGCGCATGGTGCGCCGCACATAAAGGGAAAATCCCGGCTATCAGGAGACATACGGATGACCAAGCTCAATTCCGGCCCCAAATTTAACCGGCGCACACTTCTCAAGGGCTCGCTTGCTGCCGGCTCTGCATTGGCAATGCCCGCGATCATCAGCAAAAAAGCACTCGCCTCTTCGGGCGAGATCAACATTTTGATGTGGTCCGACTACCTGCCGGAAACCTTCCTCAAGTCGTTTACCGATGCCACGGGCATCACGGTCAACTACACCGGTATCGGCTCGAACGAGGAAATCATCAACAAGATGAAGGCCTCCAAAGGTCGCGGCTTCGACATCGTATCGCCGACCAACAACCGCGCCCTTCAGTGGAAGGCACTGGAACTTCTTCAGCCGTTCGACATGTCCAAAGTCGCCATTGACGCCGTAAACCCGGCGATGGCCAAAATCGGCAGCACCGACTGGGCGTTCGAGGCTGGCACCACCTACTGGCTGCCGCACATCTGGGGCACCGAAGGCATGGCATGGCGTACCGACCAGTTCCAGCCGGACGGCACCTTCCCGTCCTATGGTGATGTCTGGGTCGAAGAAAACGCTGGCAAAACCATGGGCCGTGCGCATTCCATGATGCTGGGTGCGGGTCTTTACATGGAAACCATCGGCGAACTGGCACCGGGCTCGGTCTGGAAAGCTTACACCTCCGAAGAAGAAATGCGCCCTGTTTGGGACAAGATCACCGAATGGTGCATCGCGCGCAAAGGCAACATCAAACTGATCTGGAATGATGCTGACACCCAGAAGAACGGTCTTCTGAACGAAGGTGTGATCGTTGGTCAGACCTGGGATGGCCCGCCGCTTGCTCTTAAAACCGCTGGTGAGCCGGTCATGTATCGTGCACCGAAAGAAGGTGCACTGGCATGGGTTGACGGCCTTGCACTGCCGACCGGTGCAGAGAACATCGAACAGGTCTACGAGTTCATCAAATACGCCTACACGCCGGAACTGGCGGGTGAGGCGATTGACCATCACGGTTACAACTCCCCTGTTCTGGGTGCCGACAAGTTCGCTGGCGAAGCCTATGCCAAGAACTTCGCCGACGCCTATCCGGGTGAAGCGCTGGCCAACCTTAACCCGTGGCCGTCCGAACCGCAGTGGTATGCGGACATGCGTACCGAGTATGTAAACCGCTTCGAAAGCGCCTGATTTCGATCCATGGGGCGGCACGATTTTATGCGTGCCGCCCTTTTTGGGTTTTCAGGGTCGGATCTATTTTTTCAAACAACAATAATTCCGTCGTCGTCCATATGTCGGGGCGAACAGGACTTTGAGGTTTTCGGGGGTTGTCAGTTCTATGACCAAAGAAATTTCGCTTGAGCATGTGTGGGTCGAGTTCGGTGAATTCACCGCCGTCCACAAGGCAAATCTGAACATCGCAGGTGGCGAGTTCTTTTCATTCCTCGGCCCGTCGGGTTGCGGCAAGACGACGCTTTTGCGCTGTATTTCCGGTTTTCAGGAACCGACACGCGGCAAGGTGAAAATTGGTGGCGATGACATGAAAGGTGTCGGCCCGAACAAGCGCCCCACCGCCCTTATTTTCCAGAACCTTGCCCTTTTCCCGCTGCGCTCGATTGCAGATAACATTGCCTTTCCGCTTGAAGTGCGCGGCGTTGACAAGAAAACCCGGCGCAAACGCGCAGACGAGCTGCTTGAACTGATTGCCCTGCCCGGCCAGGGCGACAAGAAAGTCAGCGAGCTTTCCGGCGGTCAGAAACAGCGTGTCGCCATTGCGCGTGCGCTTGCGGTTGAACCCGATATCCTGCTGCTTGATGAGCCGCTTTCGGCACTCGATCTGAAACTGCGTCAGCATATGCGCACCGAGCTTCGCGCCATCCAAAAACAGGTTGGGCTGACCTTCATTTACATTACCCACGATCAGGGCGAGGCACTGACCATGTCGGACCGCATTGCCGTGATGAACAAGGGCAAGATCGAACAGATCGGTGATGGCAGATCGATTTACGATCATCCAACCACAAGCTTCGTGGCCTCATTCGTCGGCGAAAACAATGTGTTTGATGGCACGGTGATCTCCAATGACGGCCAAAAGATTCAGGTTGATGCCGGTCTTGGCACGCCACTGACGGTCGAAAACCACCCTGCGGGTGGCCCGGCTTTGGCCCCTGGTGATGCTTGTCATCTGTTCGTTCGCCCGGAAGCGCTTCGGGTGTCGCAGGGGGATGGTTCCGTCAACCAGTTCGAAACCAACTTCGTCACGGAAGAATTCGAAGGCAACATGCGCCACATCGTGATGAACGCGAATGGCAAGGACTTGAAGCTTTCGCTGATCAATGACGGCAGCAATGCGATAGATGTCAATGCCCCGGTCAAACTCGATTTCGCACCGGAACTGGGCATTGCGCTCAAACCGGGCGAATTGGCCAGCGCGTAACGGGGGGCAAGTATCATGCGTGATCTATTTTACGACCTCGTGAGACGCAACGGGATGGCAGTCTCGATCTATCTGATGCTTGCCGTAAGCATCTGGGTGTTCCTGCTGATTATCCTGCCGCAGCTGACCATGCTGGACTATTCGTTCCGCTTTAACCTGCCGCCCGCCAAAATCGGCGGCCCGGAAGATGTCTATACCCTGGAACAATATCGCTATTTCTTCCAGGGCAGCGGTGCGTCGGACGGGATCAATACCCTTGATATCGGCATCCTGTTCAAAACGCTGTTCGCGGCTGTGTTTGTGACGATCTTTGATCTGATCATCTGCTATCCGGTTGCGTTTGTTCTGGCAAAATCATCGGCCGGTGCCAAGGCACGGTTGCTGGTGCTTGCACTGATTGTCCCTTACTGGATCAATGAAATCCTGCGCGCCTTCGCGTTTCGCATTCTGTTTGGCGCCACGGGGGTCATCAACGAAACCGGCATGGGGATTGGTCTTTGGGATACGCCGATCGACTTCATCCGCGAGGATGTCGCGCTTTATGCCGGGTTGGCGTACGCCTATATCCTTTTGATGATCTTCCCGCTTTATAACGCGATTGAAAGCCTTGATCGCAACCAGATCGAAGCGGCGCGCGACATGGGGGCCAACTGGTGGCAGATCCATGCCAAGGTTGTCATTCCCTATGCCAAGCCGGGGATCGCATCGGGCATGACCATGGTCTTCATGCTGACATCGGGTGCGCTTGCTGCACCACAGATTTTGGGTGGCCCATCAAACCTGTGGTTCACGCAACTGGTCTATCAATGGTTTAACTCGGGCGGTAACTGGCCGCGCGGATCGGCCTATGCGATGGTCCTTCTGATTGTCTGTATCGCACTTGTCTTGCTTGTGATGCGCCTGTTCAAGGTATCGATCGGGGAGATCAAACAATGAAGATGAAATCCCCGAGTGCAATGATCCCGGGTTTGTATCTGACCCTGTTCTTTGCCTATCTTTTCGGGCCGCTGATCATCATGGTGATCACCGCGTTCAACTCATCCACTTTCCCACGTGTTTCGCCCTGGGAATGTTTTACCACCGACTGGTTTGGCAAGCTTGCGGCCGACGACAAGCTTTTGGCTGGTCTAGGCAACTCGCTTTTGATCGGGGTTGGTGTGGTCTGTGTTGCCATTCCGATCGGTCTGGCGGCGGCGATCACACTTTCACAGGTGGGGCCCAAGCTTCGGGCAACGCTTTACACGATCTTTATTGCCCCCATTCTGGTCCCGGGCGTCGTCATCGGTCTTTCGACCCTGATCTTCTGGGACCGGATCGGCACGATGTTCAATGCCCCGTATGAGAGCTTCTTCTATGACGGGACGTTCCTGACCATCTTTGGCCAGGTGACATTCATCGCGGCCTATTCGATGCTGGTGTTCCTGTCGCGTATTCAGCGGTTTGACACCACACTCACCGAAGCGGCCCTTGATATGGGTGCGACACCCACGCAGGCGTTCGTCAAAGTGCTTTTGCCGTTCATGGCACCGGCAATCGGCTCGGCCACGGTTCTGGCGTTTCTGGCCTCGCTTGAAAACTACAACACCACGGTGTTTACGATTGTTTCAAGCAGCACCTTTACGACGGTTCTTTCATCGAAGGTGCGTTATGGTCTGGATCCTTCGATCTCGGCTGTGGCGGTGATCATTATCGCCATCACCCTGGTCGGGGCGATCATTTATGAAAGCCGCAACCGCTATAACACCAAGGGCTGGGCGCATGTGATTGCAGAACGCCCGGTTCTGAAAGTCGCAACCCATCCGGGGACGGTTGCCGCAATTCTGGGTCTTCTCGCCCTGGCGGCTGTTGTGTTCATCCAGAACCACGATTCAAATGCCTGCACCGCGCAGATCCTTGAGGACAAACGTGCGCTTCAACAGAAGCTGATGGAAGAACAGTCGCTCAACACTCCGGAACAGACTGTCCCGGCACCGACCACGCCAAATCTTGGTCCGCTGGGCGGGGATGAAGGGGGTGCTTCGGCACCAAGTCCGTTTGGCAACAACATCTTCTCACCCGAGAACCTTGGAACAGGTGCACCTGAAGGCCAGTAAGACAACAGACCTTCAAGTCACCCCAACCAGCCAACAAAAAGGGCAGCACATCATGTGCTGCCCTTCTTCGTTCATGACATCGTGTTTCCGTGTCAGGACGGGATGGCTGCGGTTGCCTCGATCTCGACCACGGCTTCGTCTTCGACCAGTTCCTTGACCACGACCATGGTCATGGCCGGGAAGTGCTTGCCAAGGATGCGCTGATAGGCTTGGCCCACTTCGCGCTGATTGGCGAGATATTCTTTCTTGTCGGTGACATACCAGGTCAGACGTGCGAGATGTTCGGGCTTACCCCCCGCGGCTTCAAGAACGGCGACAATGTTTTTCAGCGCCTGTTCCATCTGTCCGACGAAATCCTTGGCGACAAAGACCTGATCTTCGTTCCAGCCAATCTGGCCGCCGATATACAGTCGTGCACCGTCGGCCAAGACACCATTGGCATATCCCTTGGGCTGTTTCCATCCGTCCGGCTGAATGATTTTATGCATTGTTTTCTACCACTTGATTGATTTCTTTTTCGATTTTGGCACGCAAATCATCGGGCCATGCCACTGACTTTCCGGCCCCATGCCGTGTAAAGACGAGGGTAACCGTTGTTTTCAGGCGTTGCTCGCCACCTGATTGTGCGGTGATTTCCAGCTCAAGACTGGAACGCCCGATCCGTGCGGGGATCAGGCAGAATTCCAAAACATCGCCAAGCTTGCTCGGTGCCGTGAAGGCAACACTGAGCGCGGCTGTCGGAACGGCGACCTGCATCGGGCCATGCATGGTCGGGAACCCACAGCCAATGACCTGATCAAACCATTCCTCGACCGTGGCATTCACCATCTCGAAATAGCGCGGATAAAAGACAATCCCCGCCGGATCGCAATGCTGGAACAGAACTTTCTGCTGATAGGTGAATGCCGTCATATCAGACTCCCAGATACCGATCTGCAAGATCGTCGGTCAGCTCGTTCACCGCCCCGGTCCAGGCCGTGATGCCCTTTTCGACAATCACATAGCGGTCTGCCACGCCCGACAGTTCCTTAAGCGATTTGTCGACGACAAGGATCGTGAGCCCCGATTGTTTGAGCTGATTGATCGCTGCCCAGATTTCCTGACGCACGACCGGTGCCAATCCTTCGGTTGCTTCATCAAGGATCAGCAAACGCGGGTTGGTCATCAATGCGCGACCAATTGCCAGCATCTGCTGTTCGCCCCCCGAAAGCGTCGATGCCTTTTGATCGCGCCGTTCGGCCAGACGCGGGAAAAGACCGGCAACACGATCAAAATCCCATTCGCCCGGGCGGGCGGCGGCCACCAGGTTCTCCGTCACACTCAACTGCGCAAAGCACCGACGCCCTTCTGGCACCAGACCAAGACCAAGGCGGGCCGCCTTGTGCGAGGGCAGTTTTGACAGATCCTGACCGGCAAAACGGATCGAACCATCACGATGTTCCATCATGCGACAGATGGTCTTGATGGTGGTGGTTTTGCCCATGCCGTTCCGGCCCATAAGAGCCACGGCCTCGCCTTCGTTCAAGGACAAATCAATGCCAAACAAGGCCTGTGACGCGCCATAAAACGCAGTTACGCCACTAAGTTCGAGAAGTGCAGTCATATCAGGCGTCCTCCCCGAGATAGGCACGTTTGACATCGTCATTACCGCGGATTTCATCGACCGTGCCGGTGGCAATGATCCGGCCATATACCAGTACCGAAATCCGGTCGGCCAAGGCAAAGACCGCATCCATGTCATGTTCGACCAGAAGGATCGGGGCCTGACCGCGCAAACCATCAAGGAAACCAGTCAGACGTTTGGAGCCCTCTGGCCCCATGCCTGCCATTGGTTCATCGAGCAGGAATGCCTTGGGTTCCAGTGCCAGGGCGACGGCCATTTCAAGCTGGCGACGTTCGCCGTGCGAAATATCGGCAGCACGCATTTGCGCCCGATCCGCCAAGCCGACCCGTTCAAGCTGGGCCATCGCCGGATCAACCAGCGACTTGTCACTCAGCACCGGTTTGAAGAAGCGGAACACCTTGCGGCTGACCGATTGGCGCGCCAGCATGACATTCTGCAGGACCGAGAATTCCGGCATCAGCGAGGATACCTGAAACGTGCGGGCCAGCCCCATGCGCGAGCGCGTTACCGCATCAAACTCGTTGATGTGCTGGCCATCGAAATGGATCTCGCCACTATCGGATTTGATTTCACCGGCAATCTGTTTGATCAGGGTGGATTTGCCCGCCCCGTTCGGCCCGATCAGGGCATGGATTTCACCCGGGCGCAGATCAAGCGTGACACTGTCACTGGCCAGAAGCGATCCGAATTGCTTTGTGACATTGGAAAGCGAAAGAATGGCATCAGACATGTTTACGCTCCCCCGCCAGAACACCGACAAGACCACCGCGCGCAAACAGCACGACCAGCAGCAACAGGACGCCAAGCGGCAATTGCCAGAATTCCCAAACACCGCCCAGAAGATGTTCCAGAATGATGTAAAGGGCTGCACCGGCAAGCGGGCCAAACAAACGCCCAACCCCGCCCAGAATGACAAACACCATGATTTCACCTGACATGTGCCAGGACAGCATGGTCGGACTGACGAACCGGTTGAGATCGGCATAAAGCGCGCCGGCAAGGGCGGTGATCATGGCCGAAATGACAAAGGCGACCAGACGAATGCGAAACGGTGCAATGCCAACCGCGGTCATACGTTGCGGGTTCTGACGCGCACCCTGAAGCGCAAGCCCAAAGCGCGAGCGGATCAAAACAGCCGAAAACGCCATCGCAATCGCCAGCATCACCGCACACAGGGCAAAGAAGCTGATCGGGTCCAGGGTATTAAGCCCCGGGAAGCCATTGCGCACATAGATCGACAAGCCATCTTCGCCGCCATAAGCCGGCCAGGAAATCGCGAAGTAATAGATCATCTGCGCAAAGGCCAGCGTGATCATGATGAAATAGACCCCGCTTGTGCGCAGCGTAATCGCCCCGATGACCAGCGCAATCAGGGCTGACGCGATCAGGGCAACAATCCAGATCACGATCATCTGGGTCGTGCCTTCGATCAGAAACGGGCTTTCCATGATCGGTTCATAGTTCAGCGCATGGCTGGCGAGGATACCGGCAGCATAACCGCCAATCCCAAAGAACGCCGCATGGCCAAATGACACAAGCCCGCCATAACCAAGAACAAGGTTAAGCCCAACCCCTGCCATGGCAAAGATCGCAACCTTGGTGGCAAGGGTGATGATAAAGGGTTCATCCATACCAAGCGCGATCAGCGGGACTGCGACCAGCGCAATGGCAAGAATGGAATTGATAAGAAACTCGCGGTTCATGGTCATCAGGAAGTCGCCCCGAACAGACCGCTTGGTCGCAGGAATAGAACCAGCGCCATCACGATATAAATCAACATGGATGCCAGTGCGGAGCCAATCGCCGTGGCACTGGACGGATCAAGGAAGGTCGCAAAGGCATGCGGCAACAGGAAACGCCCCATCGTATCGGTAAAGCCGACCAGCAAGGAGCCGACAAGCGCCCCCTTGATCGATCCGATTCCGCCAATGACAATCACGACAAAGGCCAAGATCAAAACCGGTTCGCCCATCCCGACCTGGACGGACTGAGTCGTGCCAACAAAGGCCCCTGCCAGTCCGGCCAGGGCCGCACCAAGGGCGAAAACCACCGTATAAAGACGGTCAATATCAACCCCGAGGGCTGCGATCATGCCACGGTCGGCCTCGCCCGCACGGATGCGGATGCCAAGGCGGGTTTTGCCAATCAACAGGAACAGACCGACCGCAACCGCAAGCCCGGCAACAATAATAGCCAAACGGAAAAGCGGGTATTGCGATCCGCCCGGCAGGATAACAGTGCCGGTCAGGAAATCAGGCACGCTTAAAAACAGCGGGAAGGATCCGAAAATCCAGCGGGTGCCTTCGGAAAAAATCAAAATAAGTGCAAAAGTCGCCAGAACCTGATCCAGATGATCGCGGTTATAAAGACGGCGAATAATCAACATTTCGACCAGTGCACCGGCGATGGCAGCCGCCATCAGACTGGCAACAAGACCCAGCCAGAAAGAACCGGTCCATGCAGCCACAGCCGCACAGGCAAACGCACCGACCATATAGAGCGAGCCATGGGCAAGGTTAATCAGCCCCATCACACCGAAAACCAGCGTCAGCCCCGATGCCATCAAAAACAGCATCACCCCGGACTGAAGGCCGTTTAACAGCTGCTCCAGAAAAAGAGAAAACATTATTGGAAACTCCGTCACAAGGTGGTCGGGGACCGATTACAAAATCGAAACCGGTCCCCGGCCTCTTGTCAGCTCTTTATTACATCGAGCATTCCGACGCATAGGCGTCAGAGTGATCCGTCAGTGCGGTGCCAACGATCTTGTTTGTCAGGACATCGCCCTCTTTGACGACTTCACGGACATACAAATCCTGGATCGGGTGCTGGTTCGGACCGAAAGTGAACTTGCCACGCACGGAATCGAAGTCCGCCGCACGCAGGGCTTCACGGAAGGCATCCTTGTCGGAAATGCTTGCCTTATCCATTGCCGACAACAGGAGGTTGGCGGTATCGAAGCCGAACGATGCATAAAGCGACGGCAGACGACCATATTCCGCCTGGAAGCTTTCAACGAACGCAGCGTTGGTGGCGTTGTCGATGTCTTTTGACCAGTTCGAGGTGTTTTTCACACCAAGTGCGGCGTCACCAACGGCACCAAGAATGCCCTGATCCATCGAGAAAGCCGGACCAATCAGCGGCTTATCCACGCCCGACTGGGCGTACTGCTTCATGAACGCGATGCCCATGCCGCCCGGCAGGAAGAAGAAGACATGATCCGCATCCGACGCCCGAATTTCCGCGATTTCGGCTGCGTAGTCGGTCTGACCAAGCTTGGTATAAACTTCGTTGGTGATGTCCCCAAAGAAGAAGCGTTTGAAACCGGTCAGGGAATCTTTACCCGCCGGATAGTTCGGCGCAAGGATGAATGCTTTTTCATAACCCGCGCTGGCTGCGTAGCCACCTGCGGCTTCGTGCAGGTTGTCGTTCTGATAGGAAACCGAGAAGTAGTTCTTGTTGCAGCCACGACCCGCCAGCTGCGACGGTGCCGCGTTGACCGACATGTAAATTTTGTCCTGTGCAACGGCAGACGGCACAACGGCCATGGCAAGGTTCGACCAGATAATGCCGGTCAGAACATCAACCTTTTCCTGCTGAATCATTTTGTCAGCAAGCTGAACCGCGACATCCGGTTTACGCTGATCATCCTCGATAACGACTTCGAGATCGGGATTGTTTGCCTGTTTGACAGCAAGCATGAAGCCGTCACGTGCATCAATCCCAAGACCTGCGCCACCGCCAGAAAGCGTGGTGATCATACCAACCTTGACCGGCTCCGCCTGCGCAGCACCGGCAGCAAGCAAAGCAGCGGCTGCTGCGATGGTTGTCTTAATACCCTTCATTAAAGCCTCCGTGTTTATAAAATTTTTCGTTCAGCAACACGTTGATCCCGCGACATTTATGTCTTTGTGCGTCGCGGTTTTTGTGAACCTGATGCCTGCCCCTGATTTTGCAGTATTTGCATCCGGTCCGTCCATCCTCAAAGCGCGGTTCGCACCCGCCAGAGTTCCGGAAACAGTTCTACTTCCAACATTTTCTTCAGATAACTGACGCCTCCCGTGCCGCCAGTTCCACGCTTGAACCCGATCACGCGTTCGACCGTCGTGACATGGTTAAAGCGCCAGCGACGGAAATAGTCTTCGAAATCGACCAGCTTTTCCGCCAACTCATAAAGCGACCAGTACTTGCCCGGATCGCTGTAAACCGTCTGCCATGCCGCGATGACCGCATCATCGGGCGCATAGGGTGCCGACACATCGCGGTTCAAAACCTCTGCTGGGACCTCGATCCCCTCCGCACTCAACAACCGCAATGCTTCGTCATAGAGGCTGGGTGTTTCCAGCTCAGCCTTCAGCATCGCGGTAATGTCTTCGCGGTGCGCGTGCGGGCGCAACATGGCGTGGTTGCGATTGCCCAGCATGAATTCGATCAACCGATACTGATAGGACTGGAACCCCGATGACGGCCCCAACGCATCGCGAAATGTCGTGTAATCGCTTGGCGTCATGGTGCGCAGAACATCCCAGGCATTGTTGAGCTGTTCGAAAATGCGCGACACGCGTGCCAGCATCTTGAATGCGGGGCGCACATCGCCGCCGTGGATCGCCTGGCGGGCGGCGGTGATTTCACGAATGGCAAGCTTCATCCAAAGCTCGGACGTTTGATGCTGAATGATAAACAGCATTTCATCATGGGCGTCCGATTGCGGGTGTTGGGCGGTCAGGATCGCATCAAGCGACAGATAATCGCCATAAGACATCTGATCGGAGAAATCCGTGCGCGCACCTTCGGAGCTTGGATCATATGGCGTGGTGGGTTTTGCCATGTCAGGTCACCGCATTGCGTTTGTGGAATTCCGGCTTGTCCCAAGCCTTCGTTTCCATGATGTCAGCAAGGATTTTGACCGCACCGTCGACATCAGCGTTGTCGATATAAAGCGGGGTAAAGCCAAAGCGGATAATATCGGGTGCGCGGAAATCGCCGATCACACCGCGCGCAATCAAGGCCTGCATGACGGCGTAACCCTGATCGAACTTGAACGATACCTGCGACCCGCGTTCGTCAGGATTGCGCGGGCTTGCCAGCTCCAACATCGGACAGCTTGCCTCGACCCCGGCGATGAACTGTTCGCACAGCTCGATACTGCGTTTGCGGATATCGACCATCTCAACGCCGTCCCATGCCTTCATGGCCTCTTCCAACACGGTCATCTGAATTACCGGTGGGGTGCCAACACGCATGCGCGAAACATCCGGCGCCGGGGTATAATCAGGATCAAAGGCAAAGGGCGCCGCATGACCAAGCCAACCCGAAAGTGCCGGGCGGGCGACCTTGGCATGATCGGGCCGGACATAGATAAAGGCTGGCGCGCCCGGTCCACCATTCAGATATTTATAGGTACACCCGACCGCGAAATCGGCATTGCATCCGGTCAGATCAACCGGCACAGCCCCAGCCGAATGCGCCAGATCCCAGATCACCAGCGCACCGGCGGCATGAGCCAGATCAGTGATGCGTTTCATGTCATGCATGCGCCCGGTGCGATAATCGACCTGGGTCAACATCAACACAGCCAGATCCTCGTTGATCAGGCTTTCGACATCTTCCGGGTTCGGTGTTTTCAGAACGTGACCACGATCAAGCGATTTGATCAGGCCATCGGCCATGTAAAGATCGGTCGGGAAGTTACCGTTATCTGAAACAACCACCTTGCGATCCGGGCGCATTTCAAGCGCGCTTGCCAAGGCCTGATAAACCTTGATCGACAGGGTATCGCCCATCACCACATTCCCGGGTGCCGCCCCGATCAAACGCGCGACAAGATTGCCGACACGTTCGGGCTGCTCCATCCATTTGGCATCGTTCCAGCCACGGATCAGCATTTCCCCCCATTCCTGTTCGATCATCTCCTTGGCACGGTTTGCGGCCGTTTTTGGCAGCATACCAAGCGAATTCCCATCAAGGTAAATAACACCTTCCGGGATATGGAACAGGGATTTGGTGGCGGCAAAGTCGGTCATGCAGACGGTTCCTGTTTCAGTCTGAAGCGCTGGATTTTTCCAGTCGCGGTTTTTGGTAACGCCTCGATAAAGACGACGGAGCGCGGATATTTAAACGGCGCGATCGTCGCTTTTACATGATCCTGAAGCGCTTTGGCCATCTCGGGCGTTGGTTTGAATTCGGCCGCAAGAACGATATGGGCCTGAACAACAGTGCCGCGTTCTTCATCGGGTGCGCCAATCACGGCACATTCGGCAACAGCCGCATGGGCAAGGAGGGCTGCCTCGACCTCTGGCCCGGCGATGTTATAACCCGACGAGACAATCATATCGTCATTCCGTGCAGCAAAGTGATAGTAGCCGTCTTCATCAACGTAAAACGCATCCCCGGTTAGGTTCCAGCCATCGCGGACATAAACATGCTGGCGCACATCATCCAGATAACGACACCCGGTCGGGCCACGCACCGCAAGCCGGCCGACCGTTCCAACCGGCACTTCATTCATTTTGTCATCGACAATCTTGGCTTCATACCCGGTCACCGGGCGGCCGGTGCAGGCCGGGTGGCTGTCGCCAAAACGGTTGGAAATAAAGATATGAAGCATCTCGGTCGCGCCAATGCCATCAAGCATCGGCTTGCCGGTTTTCTCCATCCAGGCTTCATAAACCGGTGCTGGCAAGGTTTCACCCGCCGAGACAGCTGCGCGGAGCGACGAAAGATCAGCCCCCTCTTCCATCGCGGACAACATCACGCGATAGGCGGTCGGTGCGGTAAAGCAGACCGTGGCCTTATAAGTTTCGATGATTTCGATCATGTTGGGCGGCGATGCCTTTTCAAGCAAGGTTGCCGTCGCCCCGAAACGCAGCGGGAAGATCGCAAGCCCGCCAAGGCCAAAGGTAAAGGCCAGCGGCGGTGATCCGACAAACACGTCATCGGGCGTCACATTCAGCACTTCCTTGGCATAGCCATCAGCAATGATCAAAAGATCCCGGTGGAAATGCATGGTGGCCTTGGGGCTGCCCGTCGTGCCCGATGTAAAGCCAAGCAAGGCAACATCATCGCGCCCGGTTTTGACCGCGTCGAACTTGACCGATTTGGTCAGGGCAATACGATCCAGTTCCGCATCATGATTGGCCGTACCATCAAAGCCGATCACCTTTTTAAGGAACTTGCTGTCCTTGGCGCACGCCACCAGTTCATCCATCAGCCGCGTGTCACACAGGGCAAATTCGATCTCGGCCTTATCAACGATCTGACCCAACTCACCGGCACGCAGCATCGGCATGGTATTGACTACAACCGCACCAGCCTTGGTCGCCGCCAGCCAGCAAGCCACCATCGCCGGATTGTTGGCCGAACGGATCAGAATACGGTTGCCCGGCTTGACACCGTAATCCTCGACCAATGCATGGGCGATGCGGTTGGTCCAGTCTGCCAGTTCCTTGTAGGTGCGCTGGCGTCCATTGCCGATCAGGGCCGTGTTGTCACCAAATCCCTGTTCGACCATCTTGTCGGTCAGTTCGACCCCGGCATTCAGATATTCGGGATAGTCAAACCCATCCAGATTGATTTCCGGCCATTCTGCAAACGGGGGCAATTTATCCCGTGTGAAGCTATCGGTATGTGCGGTTGGTCCGAGCATTGTGAAGTCCCTGATACAGCCATTATTACGCCAGCGTTTGCCGTGCGATGATTATTTTCTGGACGTCGGATGCGCCTTCATAAATCCGAAGGGCGCGAATTTCCCGGTACAGCGTTTCAACGATGTGGCCGCTGCGCACACCATCGCCGCCATGGATTTGCACCGCCTTATCAATGACGGTTTGTGCATGATCGGTTGAATAAAGTTTGGCCATTGCCGCTTCGCGACTGACCCGTGTTGCGCCGCTGTCCTTAAGCCAGGCGGCGCGGTACACCAGAAGGGCCGAGGCATCGATATCAAGCGCCATGTCCGCCACATGACCCTGCACCATCTGCAGATCAAAAAGCGGTGCGCCAAACAGTTCGCGTTCCTGAACACGGGTGACGGTTTCATCCAAAGCCCGTCTGGCAAAGCCAAGGGCCGCCGCCGCCACGGTGGAGCGGAAAACATCCAAAACCGACATCGCAATTTTGAACCCGTCGCCACCATTGCCCATGAGGGCTGCGGCCGGGATACGACAATCGGTAAATTTCAAGCGTGCCAACGGATGCGGTGCAATGGTGTGCAGGCGTTCCGCGATCTCAAAGCCCGGAATACCTGCCGGTACGACAAAGGCCGACAGGCCCTTGGCCCCGGGGGCCTCACCCGTGCGGGCAAACAGGCAATAGAAATCGGCAATCCCGCCGTTTGAAATCCAGGTTTTCTCGCCGTTCAGGATGAAGTCATCGCCATCGCGTTTTGCCTCAAGCGCGATATTGGCAACATCCGACCCCGATTGCGGTTCGGTCAGGGCAAAGGCGGCAATCGCCTTGCCGGAACGGACTTTGGGCAACCAGGTATCTTTCTGGTCTTTGGTTCCGAACAAGGAGATTGCGCCACTCCCCAACCCCTGCATCGCAAAGGAAAAATCAGCAAGCCCATCATGGCGCGCCAGCGTTTCGCGGATCAGGCAAAGCGATCTGACATCAAGCTTTGATCCAGCATTCTCCGGATCAATCGCCGCATGACGCAACCAATCACCACTGGCCAGACGGGCAACAAGATCACGACAGGCAGCATCGACGTCTTCATGATTGATGCCCTTGATGTTGGCCGCGGCCCAGTCATCAAGCTTTGCCGCCAGTTCACGATGGCGGTCTTCAAAGAATGGCCAATCAAGATAGGTCTTATCTGCCATCAGTCGCCCTCGAACACCGGTTTTTCCTTGGCAACGAATGCCTTGTAGGCGCGATTGAAATCTTCGGTCTGCATGCAGATCGCCTGTGCCTGGGCTTCGGATTCAATCGCCTGTTCGATGGACATGTTCCATTCCTGGGCCAGCATGGTTTTGGTCATCATATGACCGAAATTCGGGCCCTTGGAAATGCGGGTTGCCCGTTCGATTGCCTCGGCCTCAAGAACGTCTGCATCGACAAGGCGGTTATAAAATCCCCAGCGTTCGCCTTCCTCGGCCGACATGGATCGGCCGGTATAAAGAAGCTCTGCCGCACGGCCCTGACCGATAATGCGTGGCAGGATGGCGCACGCCCCCATGTCACAGCCGGCAAGACCGACACGGGTAAACAGGAAGGCTGTTTTCGATGCCGCTGTCGCCAAACGCAGATCAGATGCCATGGCAATGATGGCCCCCGCGCCCATACAAACACCATCAACAGCCGCGATGACAGGTTTGCCACAGCCAATGATCGCCTTGACCAGATCACCGGTCATGCGGGTGAATTCCAGAAGGCCCTTCATGTCCTTGTCGATCAGAGGCCCGATAATGTCATGCACATCCCCGCCGGAGCAGAAATTGCCCCCGTTCGACCCAAACACGACCGCCTTAACGTCATCGGCATAGGCCAGATCGCGGAAAGTATCGCGAAGCTCGGCGTAACTATCAAAGGTCAGCGGGTTCTTGCGGTCCGGACGATCAAGGGAAATGACCGCAACGTCGCCTTCCATGCGCCAGTTGAAATGCTTAGGCGTGATGTTTGCCATCTTAGTCATTGTGGGGCGCCTCGTTATGGTGGGAAATATTGCGAAGGATTCGGATCAGGGCATCGGCATCACCCGACGACAAATCATCAAACAAATCCGAAACCCAGCCTTCATGCACCAGGGCACGTTCGGCGAAATCCTTTTCACCGGCCGGGGTCAGGCGAACAATCGATGCCCGGCGGTCATTCTCGACTGGCAGGCGGACAACCAGTCCTTCTGCCACCAGACGATCAACGATCCCGGTCACATTGCCGTTCGATACCATCAGAGACTTTGAAAGCTCGCTCATGCGCATGCCATCGCGTTCCCGGTAAAGGGCGGCCAACACGTCAAACCGTGGCAGGGTGGTGTTGAATTCCGTGCGCATCTTTTCGCGCAGCTCGCCTTCGATCTGACGAGACACCTTCAGGATCTGCAGCCAGGCCCGCAGACGTGCCTTGGACAGATCAGACGTTTCGTTTCCCGCCTGTTCGGAAAGCCCTTCGGACTTGTTCATGTTCATACTTCTCCTCCCGAAACGGAAATCGTCTGTCCCGTTATCGATGCCGCGTTCGGGCTGCATAGCCACATGACGGTGTCAGCCACTTCTTCGGGCTGAATGAACCGGTTTTGCGGATTGATTTTGGCAAGGCTTGCGCGCGCGGCCTCATCGGTCATGCCGGTCTTGGCAACGATGTTTTCCACCGATTTCGCCAGCATCGGCGTTTCCATGAAGCCCGGGCAAACGGCATTGATCGTGATCGCGCTGTTGGCAAGCTCTGCCGCCATGCCCTTGACCATGCCGACCACGCCATGCTTTGCCGCGCAATACGCCGTGACATAGGCATAGCCCTTAAGCCCGGCGGTCGAGGTGATCGAAACCAACCGCCCCGGCTTGGCCTTGTCCATTACAGCCAATCCCTCGCGAAACGTCAAAAACGTCCCGGTCAGGTTGACATCCATGGTGCGTTGCCAAAGATCGACTGACGTTTTGCCAAGGGGCGCGCTTTCGGCCATCCCGGCATTGGCAATCACCAGATCAGGCGTACCAACCACATCAACCATGGTGGTGAACATGTCACGCACCGACGTTTCATCAGTCACGTCCGCCACGATGGCGGTGATGTTTTCATGTTCGGCAACCTCGGCCAGCACATCTGATCGCCGCCCGGAAACAACAACCTTCACACCAGCATCGGCCAGCATCCCGGCCATCACAGCCCCGACACCGGACCCGCCGCCTGTGATCAATGCGTTATGAACGGCAAGATCGGTCATCTGTGCTTATACCTTTCCGGTCATGGTTTCAGCCCGCTCGGCCAAACGGCACATCTGATCGCGCCCGGCATAATAAGGGGCCGGCCAGTTTTCCGTGCGATTGCCAAGGGCGGCCCCTTGATGCAGCGTCCAATACGGATTGGCCAGATGCGGGCGTGCCAGACAAACAAGGTCGGCACGACCAGCCATCAGGATCGAGTTGACGTGATCGGCCTCATAGATATTGCCAACCGCCATCGTCGGAATATCGGCCTCGTTGCGGATACGATCCGAGAAGGGTGTTTGGAACATGCGGCCATAGACCGGCTTGGCATCGGTCGTCGTCTGGCCGGCCGAAACGTCACAGATATCAACGTCATTGGCTTTCAGCATCTTGGCGATCTCGACCGCTTCTTCTGGCGTAATGCCGGCATCTCCGACCCAATCATTGGCCGAAATACGCACCGACATCGGCTTGTTGCTTGGCCACGCCGCACGAACCGCGTTGATGACTTCAAGCGGATAACGCATCCGGTTTTCAAGCGATCCGCCATATTCATCATCGCGGATATTGCTGACCGGGCTGATGAAGGATGACAGAAGATACCCATGCGCGGCATGGACCTCGATCATGTCAAAGCCTGCACGTTCTGCCATTTTGGCCGATGCGACAAACTGATCACGAACCATATCCATGTCTTCGCGCGTCATGGCCTTTGGCACCGCATTGCGATCCGACCATGCGATGGCTGATGCCGACATTAGCGGCCAGTTGCCATCCTTAAGCGGTGCGTCCATTTCCTCCCAGCCCAGCTGGGTGGAACCCTTGCGCCCGGAATGCCCGATCTGCATACAAAGCTTGGCATCGGTTTCGGCGTGAACGAAATCGGTGATCCGTTTCCACGCCTGTTCGTGGCTGGCGTCATAGGCGCCCGGGCAGCCTGGCGTTATCCGCCCTTCTGGCGAGACACAGGTCATCTCGGTATAAACCAGCGCCGCACCACCTTTGGCGCGCTCGGCATAATGCACCAGATGCCAGTCGGTCGGGCAACCATCAACCGCCTTGTACTGCGCCATTGGCGAGACAACGATGCGGTTCTTTAGCGACATCTCGCGCAACTGATAAGGCACAAACATCGGATGACGCACCGGTTCGGACTCCGGAAGCCCCGCCTGCGTCTGGAACCATTTTTCTGCCCCTTCAAGCCACTTGGCATCGCGCAGGCGCAGGTTTTCGTGGCTGATGCGCTGTGATCTGGTCAGAAGCGAATAGGTGAACTGGGTCGGATCAAAATCGAAATAACGTTCGATTTCCTCAAACCATTCCATCGAGTTGCGCGCAGCCGACTGCAGACGCAGAACCTCAAGACGGCGCTCGTCTTCGTATTTGTCAAAGGCCGACGTCATGTCGGGCTCTGAATGCAGGTAATTGGCGAGCGCAATTGCGCTTTCAAGCGCAAGCTTGCTGCCCGATCCGATGGAAAAGTGCGCGGTTGCCGCGGCATCGCCCATCAGAACGATGTTTTCATGCGACCAGGTCTTGCACAGAACCCGCGGGAAGCTGAGCCAAGCTGATCCACGAATGTGGTGCGCGTTGCTCATCAACGGATGACCGCCAAGATGGTCCTTGAAGATGGCCTCGCAGGTCGCAACTGACTCTTCCTTGCTCATCTCGCCAAAACCATAGGCATCCCAGGTTTCCTGCGTGCATTCGACAATGAAGGTCGCAGTTTCGTCATCAAACTGATAGGCGTGCGCCCAGACCCAGCCCTTATCGGTTTCCTCGAAGATAAAGGTAAAGGCGTCATCAAATTTCTGATGCGTGCCCAGCCAGACAAACTTGCATTTGCGGGTATCGATATCGGGCTGGAAGTGGTCTGCAAATTCGGTGCGGGTTTTGGAATTCAGGCCGTCACTGGCGACGACCAGATCAAATTCCTTGGCGTAGTGGGCAGCACTTTCGGCTTCGGTCTCGAACCGCAGCTCCACACCCAACTCACGTGCACGTTCCTGGAGCAGGATCAGAAGCTTTTTACGGCCGATGCCACAGAACCCATGCCCGGTGGAAATTGTCTTTTCGCCGCGATACTGAACCGCAACGTCATCCCAATATGAAAAGTTGGCGCGAATGGCCTCGGCACTTTTGCCATCATTCTCGGCCAGATTGTCCAGCGTCTCGTCAGACAGCACCACGCCCCAGCCAAATGTGTCATCTGGCTTGTTGCGTTCAATCACAACAACCTCATGCGCGGGGTCGCGCAATTTCATCGAGATTGCAAAATAAAGTCCCGCAGGACCGCCACCCAGACAAGCTACTCTCACCAGCTTTTCCCTTCCTGATTTGTTTGGTTGTTTCGGGAAACTGATAAAACAGTACGCCTCGATTTCATTTATTTCAAGCACAAATATTTTAGGTTTGAAATATTTTCAGATTTGCCTAGAATTTCCCCCATAATCACAATGCGCCGCGCACCGTAACGTGGCGCACCACACAGAATTTCAGGGAACCGACCATGATTACCGACTGGGACGATGCTTATGCCAATGGCGATTATATTGCCGATGCCGCAACCTATCCGGAACTTTGGGCGACCCAATCGGCAACGTTTCGCGACACTTTAACGAACGATGATCGCGCCCGGATCGACATTGCTTATGGCGATGCGCCGCGCGAAAAATATGATCTGTTCCTGCCGACCGGCGCACCCAGGGGCATCGTCGTGTTCGTGCATGGCGGTTATTGGAAGGCGTTTGATAAATCAAGCTGGTCGCATCTGGCCAACGGTGCGGTTGCCAAGGGCTGGGCTGTTTGCATGCCAAGCTACACGCTTGCCCCCGACGCGCGTCTGTCAAAGATCACCACGCAGATCGGGGCGGCCATCACGCACGCGGCCAACCAGATCGCCGGCCCCATCCACATCACCGGTCATTCTGCCGGCGGGCATCTTGTCAGTCGTATGGTATCTGACACATCCCCCCTTGCCGCCCAGGTTCAGGCACGGATTGAAAATACTGTCTCGATCAGCGGCCTGCATGATCTGCGCCCGCTGCTCAAGACCACGATGAATGATGTCCTGCAGCTTGATGAGAACGAGGCTGTCCGCGAAAGTGCTGCCCTGCTAAAGCCCGCCTTACCGTGTTCGATCACCTGCTGGGTCGGGGCGGAGGAGCGCCCGGAATTCGTGCGTCAGAATGATCTGCTTGCCAATATCTGGACCGGCCTTGGTGCCAGCACGCGCGCTGTGCATGCCCCCGACAAGCATCATTTCAATGTCATTGCCGATCTTGCAGACCCAGATTCTGATCTTGTCGCCTGCCTGCTCACCCCGATCCGTGCGGAGGACGCATAATATGTCGACCGTCACCCTCACATTCGAAAACGCCATTGCCTTTATTACGATCAACAACCCGCCAATCAACGCCACCAGCCATTCGGTTCGCGCTGGCCTCGTCGATGCGCTTGATCAGATTGACAGTAATGACGACATCCGGGCCGCGATCCTCATCTGCGACGGCAAAACCTTCATCGCCGGTGCCGATGTCAGTGAATTCGGCCAACCGCCGAAAGCCCCGATCCTGCCCGACGTAATCAATCGTCTTGAGGCCATCACCAAACCGATCATTGCCGCCATTCATGGCCACGCTCTTGGCGGCGGGCTGGAAGTCGCCCTTGGCTGTCATTACCGGATTGCTGACAGCAAAGCCAAACTCGGTCTGCCGGAAGTCAATCTTGGCCTGATCCCGGGTGCGGGTGGCACGATCCGCCTGCCGCGTCTGATCCCGGTCACAGAGGCCGTTGCCATGATCACCAGTGGCAAACCCGTCGCGGCCAGCAAGGCCAACGAAATCGGCCTGCTTGATGCCATCGCCCACGGTGCGCTCCGCGATGCCGCGCGCGATTTTGCCCAAACCATTCTCGATCGCGAAATGCCAACGCCGCTTTTGCTGCGCGATCCCGTCAACGCGCCCAGTGCCACCGAATGGGATGACGTCACCGCGGCCACAAAGAAAAAAGCACGCGGTCAAAACGCCCCGCTAGCGGCCATTTCGGCCATCCGGGCCGGAATTGAGAACGGCCCTGATGCAGGGCTTACCTATGAGCGCGAAAAATTCGTTGAGTTGCGTGACAGCGAGCAGTCAAAGGCACTCCGTCATATCTTCTTCGCCGAACGCTCCGTTGCCAAACTACCCGAACTCAAGGGCATTGATCCCAACCCGCTCCATCAGATTGGCGTGATTGGTGGCGGCATCATGGGGGCGGGTATTGCTACGGCGTCATTGCTTGCAGGCTATGACGTCACGATCATTGAACGCGATGACGATGCCTGTGCCAATGGCCGCGCCACCGTCGAAAAGCATTTGTCAGGCAGCCTCAAGCGCGGCCTGATCACTCATGAGCGCTTCGACGCGCTCATGACCGCCCTTTCCACCAGCACCGACTATACGGCCTTGGCGGATGCCGAGCTGGTGGTCGAGGCTGTGTTTGAAGACATGAATGTCAAACATGACGTGTTTGGCAAACTCGCAAAGCATTGCAAGCCCGACGCTGTTCTGGCTTCCAATACGTCCTATCTCGACATCAATGAAATCGCTGCCAACTGCGCACACCCAAACCGCGTCATAGGCCTGCATTTCTTCTCGCCCGCCCATATCATGAAGCTGCTGGAAGTCGTACGCACCGATAAGGCCGACGCCAAAAGCCTCGCAACCGCGTTTGCATTCGCCCACGCCCTTGGCAAGATCGCCGTCCCTTGTGGTGTCTGTGATGGCTTTATCGGCAACCGGATCATGTCCGCCTACCGCAAGCAATGCGAATACATGCTCGAAGATGGCGCACTCCCCCATCAGATCGATACCGCCATGGTCGAGTTCGGCTTCCCGATGGGCCTGTTTGCCATGCAGGATATGGCGGGCCTCGAAATTTCCTGGGCCACCCGCAAACGCCTCGCCCCGTTCCGCGATCCAGCTGAACGTTATGTCGCCTTGGGGGATTATCTCTGTGAAATGGGCCGCTTTGGCAAGAAGGACGGCCTTGGCTGGTATCGCTATGATGAAAATGGCAAGGCACAACCGGACCCGGAAGTCGACGCACTGGTAATTGCTGAGTCAGAAAAGAAAGGCATCACACGCCGCGACTTCACCAACACGGAAATCATGGATGTGATCCTTGGGGCCACGCGCGCAGAAGGAGAGAAGATCCTTGCAGAGGGTATCGCCACCAGTGCCGATGCAATCGATGTTGTAATGATCAATGGTTATGGCTTCCCACGCCATAAGGGTGGGCCGATGTTTGTGACAAATTCAGACTGAACTCATGTTGCTAACCTCTGGCGTTTCGGTCCGACCCCTCAGAATTTGGATAAGAGGGTGCCGTTGGAGTTAAACGAACCAATAACAGAAGTGGCACCTTCATTTTTCTTGCTAGCCATTACTCATTGCTTCCATATTGCTTTCCTGTGCGAATGCCCCGTTACATGTATGTTGAGAAATCTTGTTATGCATACCCAACTCGCGTTCCGACTTAGACCACGAACCTGCTTTCCGCGTTCATCAAAGGACTTTCCGAACAAATGCCTGACGTCAGTTTCATCGCAACGTTTTACAATAAAGCAGATTTCATCCCGCAAGTGACGAGGGCGATTTTCGCCCAAAAGGATGTGGGAGATTGCGAGTATATCTTTTTGGATGATGGCTCAACAGATAACAGCTTAGCTGTGCTAGAAGATTGCACTCGCGGCCACGACAACGTCAAAATCATTACTCAGAAAAATGCAGGCCCAGCCATAGCAACCAATGTCGCTATTGATGCTGTGACGCGCCCCTATATCAAGTTCTGTGATGGCGACGACATTCTTCACCCGCGGGCAACCGTTGAACTATACAAAGCGCTTAAGCAATTCGATGTAGGTCTCGCCTGGAGTTTGGGAGAAGTTGTGCCTGCGAACTCTGAAAAAATGGACGCTCCTGATTTACCGTTGTCAGGGCAAGCGCCTCAGCTCTTGGCTAACCCCATAGAGCGCGCTTTAAAACTGGCGATTTTCAACCTAACCTGCGTTCTGGTCAGAACGGAGACTGTTCGCGCCGCAGGCGGATGCGACCCTCGCGTCTTTATCCAAGACTATTCTTTCACGCTGCGCCTCGCAAACCAGACTGACTTTGTGCTTGTTCCAAGCATTCTGAACTGGTGTCCGACTGTCGAGAACGCCAAAAACCGAGCCTCTGCATTAGGCGGAGGAACTCAAGTTCTTCATGATCTCAATGCTGCACTGGCCTATTTCATTTACGATCATCCAGACATGGACGCAAATGTTCGCACCAAGATACTTCAACGAGCGACAAGCCGCGCTTGGACATGGGCTAAACGACAAGAACGTGCGACGGTGTTTTCGAAAGAGTTTGCTCGTTATGTTGCCGCCAAACTTTTTCCAAACCGTGGGAGCATCTTTGAGCGCACGAAGGCCACCTGCGCCTCTTTTCATCCGGAACGTGGGGTACGAATTCCCCAAACAGCAAAGTAGTCCAGATCGTTCTAGTTTAAGACAGGATTAATCTCCGCCCTTCGGGCTGCGCCAGCTCCGGCCTTTGGCCTCTGCAAAGAACCTGCAAACAGGCTATGGCCTGTTTGCGATCTTCCGATCCATATGCACCCGACAAGCGAACATTAAAAAAGCAGCGGTGTTAAGTGTCAAGGACCGCTGCATGATATATGCGCATCCTTGCGTTTGCCCTTACAATGATTTTGCGCATGACGGCGA